>JAYSPT010000149.1:0-2515 GCA_043721995.1 Salinibacterium sp.
GCAGCTGCCGCCGGAATGTAGAGCCGCTCGACATACTCGCTCACCATCCGGTCGGCTGATAGTGCGGGCGAGAGGGTCGCGAGGGTGTGGCGTATCGACTGTACCCACCGGGTGGGTACGCCGTTCTTGTTGGCGTTACCCGCGCGGTCAACGTTCGTGCGGGCGTCGTTCGGGTTTTCGTCGCCCGGGTTTTCGTCGCCCGTGCGGTCAACATTCGTGCGGTCGTCATTCGGGTTTTCGTCGCCCGTGCGGTCAACATTCGTGCGGTCGTAGAATCGCGGCGCGAGCTGGTGCTCGATGAGGTCGTACATGCTCTCAGCCTCGAGCTTGTCCCGCTCCGCACCGTCCCCGGCCGCATCGGCAGACGGGATGGCCCAGCCGTTCTCCCCATCGCAGAACTCGGCCCACCAGCCATCGAGAATCGATAGGTTCAGTGATCCGTTCAGCGCAGCCTTCATCCCCGATGTTCCGCAGGCTTCCAGCGGTCGCAGCGGGTTGTTGAGCCAGACATCGGTACCCGGGTAGAGCAGCTTTGCCATGCCGATGTCGTAGTTGGGCAGAAAGACTATGCGCTTTCGAACATCAGGCTCGGAGCTGAATTCGACGAGCCTTTGAATCAGGCGCTTGCCCTCATCATCAGCAGGATGCGACTTGCCCGCGATCACGAGCTGTATCGGCCGCTCGGGGTGCAGCAGGAGCGCGCGCAGCCGGTTTTCGTCATGGAGCATGAGCGTGAGGCGCTTGTAGGTGGGTACGCGCCGCGCGAACCCGATCGTGAGCACGTTCGGGTCGAGCAGCTCGGAGAACCACGCAGGATCGCCGACCCCCGGATTCTGCTCCTGCCAGGCCGCTCGCACGCGCCGACGCGCATCCGTGACCAACTGCTCGCGCATGCGACCGCGCACCGCCCAGATGTCCTCGTCGGAGACACGGGGATCGGTCCAGTCGACCGCCGTGGTATCGACGGTGTCGAACTTCTCCTGCGCGAGGGTGATGAGCATCGGATCGGTCCAGGAGGGCGCGTGCACTCCGTTGGTGACCGAAGTGATCGGTACGTCCTCGGGATCGAAACCGGGCCATAGCGCGCCGAACATGCCCCGCGATACCTCACCGTGCAGCTTCGAAACTCCATTGGCACGCTGGGCCAGGCGCAGGCCCATGACAGCCATATTGAAAAACAGCGGATCGCCCCCGGCGTACGTTTCCTCGCCGAGAGAGACAACATCGCTGACGCCGACGGCCGGCAGCAGGTCGGTCGAGAAGTAGCGCGTGATCAGATCTATCTCGAAGCGGTCGATTCCCGCCGGAACCGGCGTATGAGTCGTGAAGACCGTGCCCGCGCGCACCACCTGCAGCGCTTCCGGGAAGGTGAGGCCCTTGCCGATCAGGTCGTTGATGCGTTCCAGACCCAGGAAGCCAGCATGGCCCTCGTTAGTGTGGAACACCTCGGGGAACGGCTTGTCCGTAAGTTCGGTGTACGCCTTGATCGCGCGAACGCCGCCAATGCCGAGCAGAAGCTCCTGCAAAAGGCGATGTTCGCCGCCGCCGCCATACAGGCGGTCCGTAACGGTTCGGAGATCTTCGCTGTTCTCGGGGATGTCGGTGTCGAGCAGCAGGAGGCAGATGCGGCCGACCTTCACCTGCCACACCCGTGCATAGAGCGCTGTGCCATTGGGAAGTGAGAGCGCGACCTGCGCAGCCGTGCCGTCGGGGCGCCGCAGCACCGTGAGGGGAAGACCGTCCGGGTCGAGCACTGGGTAGGTCTCCTGCTGCCAGCCGTCACGCGATATCGCCTGACGGAAGTACCCGGCCCGGTAGAAGAGCCCGACAGCGATGATGGGAACTCCAAGGTCCGAGGCGCTCTTGAGATGATCGCCCGCGAGAATACCGAGTCCCCCGGAGTACTGGGGAAGTGCTGCCGCGATACCGAACTCGGGCGAGAAGTAGCCGATCGATGCGGGCGCGTCCTTGAGCGTCTGGTACCAGCGCGGCTTCTCGAGGTAGTCATGCAGGTCATCCCGCAACCGGTTCACCCGGCCGACGAACTCTTCGTCTGAGGCGAGTTCCGCAAGTCGATCGGTGCCGACGGCCCCCAGAAGCGCGATCGGGTCCTGGCCGATGAGCGCCCAGTGCACCGGGTCGATCGATTCGAAGAGCTGCAGGGTCGGTTGGTGCCACGACCATCGCAGGTTCGTAGAGAGTTCGTCGAGCGCAGCGAGCGACTCCGGGAGAACCGTGCGGACCGTAAACCTGCGGATTGCCTTCACCTGATAACACTAGAGCCCGAAGGCAACTGCCATGTAAAGCGCTTGCATACGGAGCAAAGGGGGTACGGTCGGACTGTGGTGGTCGAGTACGAGCCAAAACTGGGTCGCATCCCGATTCGGTCCCTTGCGCCCCAGCAACCGGGTGCGCTCTGGCCAGCGAAAGCGTACCGGGGCGAAGTTGTTCCATTCCAGGCGACGGTCTTCCGTGAAGGACATGACCTCATCGGCGTTCGTCTGGTGCTCACCGA
>JAYSPT010000150.1:0-2524 GCA_043721995.1 Salinibacterium sp.
GATACCAAACCGTCGATCACGAAGTTGCCATCGTGCATCACCTCACCGAAGTCCCCGCCGTACGCGATCGTTCCGTCGGTCTTGCGTATGCCGTGTTCGAGCCACTCCCAGATGAAGCCGCCCGCAAGCCGAGGGTACGTATCGATGAGTTCGTCGTACTCGGTGAGCCCGCCCGGACCGTTGCCCATCGCATGCGCATATTCGCACATCACGAACGCCATGCCGCGGCGCTTCGCGTCGAGCGTGGTATCGGCGAGCGCGGGCTCGACCCCCTTGCCGATCGCCTCGACCTCGTCGTGTGTCGGGTACATCTGCGACCACAGGTCGACGTAAGCGCAGTCCTGATCGCCCTCGTAATGGATGGGCCTGCTCGGGTCGCGCTCGCGCAGCCAGTGCGACATCGCCGCGAGGTTCGTGCCGGTACCCGCCTCGTTGCCGAGCGACCAAAGGATCACTGCCGGGTGATTCTTGTCGCGCTCAAGCATCCGCTGTGCACGATCGAGAAATGCCTCTCGCCACTCGGGTGCATCCGAGGGGTTGCGCCGCCAGTCCACCTCGACGAAACCGTGAGTCTCGACGTCGCACTCGTCGATGAGGTAGAACCCGAGCCGGTCGGCGAGGTCGAGAAACTCCGTGGCAGGCGGGTAGTGAGAGGTGCGAATCGCGTTGATGTTATGTCGCTTCATAAGCAGCAGTTCGGCCTCGAGCAGGTCCGGTGGAATGGTGCGCCCGAGGTCGGGATGATGTTCGTGGCGGTTCACCCCGCGCAGGATGATCGGAGCATCGTTGACCGTGAGCACGCCATCGGCGACGCTCACTGACCGGAAGCCAATCTGCAGGCTCACCCGTTCCGAGTCGGTCGCGACGATGAGTTCATACAGCCGAGGGCTCTCGGCCGACCACGGCTCGACCCCGGCAATTGTGAGAGGTTGCCCCGCACCCGCAGTGATCTCGAGTTCCGGCAGTTCGATGGTCGCGGAGCCGGATGATTCGACCTCGACTGTCAGGGTGCCGGTGCCGGATACCGCGTCGAACCCGACGCGAGCAAACACGTCGTCAACGCCCAGTGCGGGCCTCGTGTGCAACGCAACGGTGCGGATGATGCCGGGCAGCCACCATTCATCCTGGTCTTCGAGATAGGTCGCAGCGGAGAACTGCGCAATGCGAACAATGAGGCGATTCTGGCCGGCCCTCAGCGCCGCGGTCGCGTCAAAGGCGGTCGGCAGCCGGCTACCGCGCGTCGTGCCGAGCTCGATGCCATTGAGCCATACCGTCCCGGCACCCTCGAGTCCCTCGAAGCGCAGCACGGCGCGGCCGGGAACCTCATCGAGTGAAAAGCTGCGGGCGTAGTCCCCGACCGGATTGGCATCCGGTGGAAATGGCGGGTCGATGGGGAACGGGAAACGCACGTTGTTATACGCGGGCGCGCCGTGCGGCTCTTGGTAGATCGCATCGTGGAAGGGCATAACCCAGCTCGCGGGCACGGGCATACGACCCCAAGTGGACACATCAGCGTTGGGCAGGTCATCGGGGGCGGTAGCTGAGGTCGGCGACCAACGGAAGGACCACATCCCGCTGAGGTCCAGAACGGGCGCGTTCGTTGCGAGCTGCGCGACGGGAGTGAGTGAACCGCGCCCCGGGCGCGGATCGGCGAGGTCGTTCATGGGTGCGTGCCGCCTGAATCTGGAGGAGTTGTTACGTGCTTTGTCGGCCGCGCGGCGCTGCGCTTGCGGCATTCTCGAGCGTACCCCGAGGGAGGGTGGGAGAATGAGTGGGCAATGGACGAGTACTTCGACGAACCAGAGCTGGCGGGTTATCAACCGCACAGCGAACGACCGCTGCGGAGGCCGCACGTGGTTACTGTGATGCGCGTGATCGTGGTGCTGGCGCTCGTCGGGTTGCTGCTGCCGGGCATCCTGCTCACGATGACGACTGCGGATCGCACCGCGACCAGCAGCTGTTCGATTTACGTGCAGTACTACGCTCCGGAAGCGACGGGTTTCTCGGCTCGGTTCGAGTTGTTCAGCGCATCCGGCGCGGGATGGAACTGCTACGCGATTTCGTTCGGCGGCGGTGAGACGCTGGTCGCCTCGCTCGGGCTGATTCCAGGCGGGCCGCGTATTCCGGCCCTGCCGTCGCAGCCCAGCTAGCGCTACTTCGCGGCATCGGCCAGCAAAGAATCCCGCACCTGACGGCGCAATACCTTGCCGATGAGCGACTTCGGCAACTCCTCGATCACCACGATGCGCCGCGGCACTTTGTAAGCCGCCAGGTTTTTTCGTGCGAAATCACGGATGCTCGCCTCGTCAAGTTTCACGCCCGGCTTTAGCACCACTGCCGCAACCACATCCTCGCCGCTGTGCTCACTCGGCAGGCCGACCACAGCGGCGTCAACAACATCCGGATGCCGGCGCAGCGTGTCCTCCACCTCGGTCGGAGCAATGTTGAAGCCGCCATTGATGATGAGTTCCTTGATGCGATCGACTATTCGAACGAAGCCCTTCTCGTCAACCGTGACGATATC
>JAYSPT010000151.1:0-3842 GCA_043721995.1 Salinibacterium sp.
TGGGTTTGAAGTCACTTGTCTTCATCAAGTTTGAGCCGAGAATCCGCCGCCTGACCGCGGCGTCCATTGCCGCTTCGAGGGTCACCCAGGCCGCACGAGCGGTTGTCGTTGAGAGCCCCTTCGTGATGACCATGCGCTGAACGAAACGCTGAAGATCTCGATCGTCTAAACGGTCAAGCTTGACCTTCCCGACTGCCGGGAGAATGTACTGCGTGAGGTGACTTCGTCGACCGGCCCGCGTCTTCGCCTTCGACCGTGTGATGTCGATGTTCTTCTGCCAGAAGTCGGTCCATTGAGCGACGGTAGGGATGCCGGTCGGAAGGTCACCACGAGCGTGTAGCTCGGACTTCAGCTTTCGGAGCTGCTCGATCGCATCACTTTTGTTCTTGCGCCGAACCACTTTCCGCCTGCGCGCACCCGTCAACGGGTCGGGCGGGAGTTCAATTCGAACCTCCCAGAGCCCTGTGGTTGCATTCTTCGCGAGACTTCCTTCGCCCGCTCCGCGCCTGCTTGCCATGAGCTAAGTGTACCCAAAGGTGTACCCAGAACCACGGCGTCGCACGCTTTCACAGCGCGTCAGATCCTTGGAATTCCGGGGTTTTTGACGGGTTCAAAAGTTCGTTCCAGGCCTACGTGGCCTTCTGGAAAGAAGTAAAGGTAGTCGACTAGGCATAGCGCTCCCGTCTCAGCGGCCCGCAAGCTTTAGTCTGCGTAGTCGATCGATTTCGAACTGAGCGAGACCCGAGGAGGGCCCAGTGGAGCACCGAGCCGGCCGAATCGAGATTGTCCTCCGGGGACGCGGGCACGGAGCCTTCGCGATTGTGACGGCGGCGGCTCTGCGATCTGTGCTATGGTGGGCAGACCAGAACCGAGGAGCTTTCACATGACGCGTGCCCGTCGCACGGCCGCCGCAGCAATTGCTTTGGCTGCCGCATTCGCTCTCGGGCTGCTGCCTGCTGCTGCTGCATCCGCTGTTCCGCTGCCGACATTCAGCGTCTCCGGCACGATCGAGAACGCCGGCGGCGTGGGCCTCGTGGGTGCCACGTACACACTGTGGTCCGGGTCCGATCAGTTCTCCGCCACAAGCACCGCGGGGGGGGCCTTTTCTTTCCCAAACGTTCCTGCCGGCGATTACGCGTCACAGCTGTCTACCAGCGATCCGGGTTACGTGCTCAAGAATGCGTTCGTCACAATCCCGGTGGGTGGCATCACCAACGACGTACTGGTGCTTTCGACTCAGTCACATGTGACTGGCACTGTGACTGACCCGTCGAGCAATCCTGTCACGGGCGTGCTCGTCAGCGTGAGTTACCTGGACGCTCCGTTCGGAGGAACCGGCTCGTCCAACGGACCCTCCGGGACTCCGGCAAACGGCAAGTTCGATTTCACGCTTTCCGATGGCAGCAACGTCGTGAGCTTCGCTCCGCCGGCCGGATCCAACCTGGAGTACCGGTGGTACTCGAACGCGCACTCCGTGGGCGCCGCGCACAAGTTTCAGCCCTTAGCTGACGGCTCAGGTTCACCATTCGACGCGAGTGTGAAGCTCGTCGCGAACACGGACCAAGCGACCGGGCTCGTGACGCTGAGCGGCGTGGCCGTCACTAGCGGCTTCGCCTACCTGTACGACACCGACGGAACAGAATTCGCAGAAGTTCTTATTGGCGCCTCCGGCAAGTACACGACCGCGGGTTTGCCCGACGGGGACTACACGATCCAGGCGCACTACTTCGACGGCGGTAGCGGGGAATACGTCAGCCAGATGCAGCCGTTCGCGGTCGCCGGTAGCGGCGTCTCAGTAGCCGATCTGGTTTTGGTAACCGACCCGGGTGAGTCTTCGACCGGGGTTCCGGATGCCTACAGCGTCGCGAAAGACACCGTTCTGAGCGTCACCGCCGCAAAGGGCATCACCGCGAACGACACCCGCACTCCGGCCGGCGAGCTGTTTGCCGTAGTCGATGCGGCTCCGACGCACGGTCACCTCTTCCTGCAGTTCGACGGCGCTCTAACGTACGCGCCTAACGACGGGTTCGTCGGTACCGACACCTTCACCTACTTTCCGTCTCCGTTCTTCCCCGGCCTTGGCGCAGGCGGAAACCCGACGACGGCGACCATCACGGTTGGCGCACTCGCGAACACGGGCATTGATGCCACACCGGCGCTCGCGGTCGCGCTGCTGGCTCTCATCGCCGGCCTCGGTATCGTCGTAGTGCGGCGCCGCGCCACGGCGTGACGAGCTCTGCGGGTAAGACGAAGGATGCCAGTTGGGAGGTCGGGGTGCGCGACACTGTTGCCGGCGCTCACGGGTGCGCCTCAGCTGGTGGCCGAGCGATTGGCTCGACGACACGACGCTGCAGCTCACCGTCAAGGAGGCCCCGACCGGAGCCGCGGTCGCGGTCCATCACAAGAACCTGGCCGATCGTGACGAGCGGAAGATGATGCTCGGGCATTGGAAGAACGTTGCGGCGGGCATCCGTGCCCACTTCGATACCTAGTTGTGTTGCCTCGCAACGTCGGACGCGCGGGGCACGTCAAGGAGTCCCTCAACCCTCAGCAGTGCTCTTCTTGCGCGTTCGAACCAGTGGTTTGGTAGTGGGGCAAGCGGTTTCAACATGACGATTGCGAATCAAGAATTACGGCAGGCGATGGTGTCTGCCAACATCAAGGGTGTCCTCTTCGACGCCTGCACGCTTGGGTAGTGAATCGTCCCCAGTTCAGTGTGTCCAGGTGTTGACTGATTACCGGTTGGAGAACCTCTCCTTCGGCGCCACCCGTCGCGACAGATTTGGGTTCCTCCCTGCACGGGAGTTCGGGGCATAGTTGCTGTATGAACGAGAGCGGCGGCGCGTCAATGCAGAAGACCGGCCTGGCCAAGGATGCGGGCTGGGAGGTTGGGGTGCGAGAGACCGTGCCGGCACCGCTTCCCGAGGTCTGGGCCTACCTACTCGGAGCAGGCCTGCCGATCTGGCTCGGGGATATCGGCGCGCTTCCCGTAGAAAAGGGTGCCGGCTACGCCACGAAAGATGGGGTGCGTGGCACGATCCGCACGTTCACACCGGACTACCGAGTGCGGCTGGGGTGGCAGCCGAGCGACTGGCCTCACGACACCACGCTGCAGGTGACGGTGAAGGAGGTCGCGGGTGGCACCACGATCGCGATTCATCACGACAAGCTCGCCGACCGTGACGAGCGGCGGATGATGCTGGGCCACTGGAAGAAAGTGGCCGCGAGCATCCGCAGTCACTTCGAAGTTCAGGGCTAACGCCGCGCGACCCGCCGCTCGCTCCAGTTGATCGAGTTGGCGGGGTCAAACTGGCGGGAACATTTGCCGCACGCGAGCGGACGCGTTGGTCGCTTGTAGCGGTAGTGCACGTGGCCGACGGGGCAGGTACCCACCCAGGGCGCTAGATCGTTCGCAATCGTTCCGTCGTGCAGTCGTTTGCCCACGTATCCCAAGTCGGCCGCGACGACCTTCCACTGCACACCGTGCCCCGCGCGTGTGCCGGCAAGCGCGTGCGCCACCTCATGCAGCAGCACCTGGTGTATCTCGTCATCCTCGTAACGCGAGGCAAGATAGCGCGAGACGGTGATCCGTTTGTTCGTGTAGCTGCACAACCCGGCCCGCGTCTTCGCGTTGTCGAACCCGAAGCTCCAACTCGGGTCGAGGTGCAACGCGATCAGGGCGTTCGCCCACGTGCGCACCTTCATCAACTCAGCCACGAATCGAGGCTAACCCCCAGCGCCCACGAAACCGCCGAGCTCGACGCGCATGGGGAAAAGTGGCACCGAGCGGCGTATGGGAGCGACTAGACCGACCCACTCCGCAACTGGAAAATGCTCTTCGC
>JAYSPT010000152.1:0-2548 GCA_043721995.1 Salinibacterium sp.
GGAGGCGCACCACGAATTCGCGCAGGCCGACGGGTTCGGCGCCGATGGCAACCAGTTCGCTCCACATCCGTGCAGGCACGTCGTAGTGGTCGAGGTCGAAACTGCGCTTCGGGATGCCCGCCGCGGCAGCGAACGCGTGTAACTCCGTGAGGGAGCTATCGCTGACGATGTGCGCCCATAGAGTGTCATGTGCGGGCCAGATGGGCTGGTCGATCAGTATCAAGTAATCCGCCCTGAGTTGGCTCGTCTACGAAGCTTCGCCGCTAGGCGTCCCAGCGCAGCTCCCACCCAGGTGAGTATCAGCAGGGCGAGAAAGATCGGGATGCTCAGCACGGCTGCTCCGAGCCCCATCAAGATGTCTCCTCCGGGCGCGTTGGAGGCCGCTGTGCTTTCCACGAACACCAAGTAGCCAACGGTCTGGGCAAAAGCCCCCACGGGGACTGCCAGCCACAGCCACAGCGCCCTGCGCGTTGCACCGAATGCGATCCCAATTACCAGCGTGGCTGACGCGACTACCGAGCCTCCGACGATTGCCCAAATGAGAGTATCCCCGCTCGGGTCGTCCGCGTGAAACGTGACTATGGAGAGAGGAAGCCAGACGGCCAAGAGTACGAACCAAGCAAACGTGGGAGCGATCGACCACAGCGGGAACGGACTCCTTCGCGCTATTCGCACCCAGCTTTCGCCATCGAACCGGAGCCGCCGATCAGGGGATAGCGCGGGTTTCCAGTCATTCCCGCTCCACCACCACTCGCCATCCGGCGAGAAGCTCGGGGGCGGGGAGGGCTGCGTTGACAACGCGTCATTCTCCAATTGTCTTGCCCAGTCTGATTAGCTGGTTTATCAGCACGGTCATGGCCCGATTCTAGGCGGGCTGCAATCTGGGGCGGAGGGCCATTGGCGGTCTCGGTGAAGCAGTTGCTGCGAAGGCGCGGAGCGCTGGTGGCGGGGATCACCTCCCTCGCTCTGGGCGCATTCCTCGTCGTACAGAGCGCGCTATTTGCGCTGATCTCATTCCTGGCGTACTCGCCGACGAACGGTGGCCTGCAAGGGCCTCAGTTCTCCCCGCTCTCGAGCGTGCTTTACGACGCGGTTATTACGACGCTCCCGTTCGTGGTCGGGTTTTTCCTGTCGCTGTGGCTTGTCGGCCCGATCTCGGAGGAATTGCACCTACAGCACGTCATCACCAGGTCGGTGCTCGCTGCGGGCATCGGCTGCACCCTGATCTTCGTCGTTCACAGCGTCGTATACATCCTGCGTGCAGTCACGTACTCGGGAGCCATTTTCGGCAATTCGTTTCCGACACCCGGCCTCGATCCCGGCTCGATTCCCGCTGTGCTCGGGCAGTCGCTGGCGGGAGCATTGGGGTACCTGTTGACGCTTATTCCGCTCGGCGTGCTGGCCGGAATCCTGTTGTGGGAGTGGCGAAAGGACCACCCTTCGCGGTTCCACGTTGAGGGAATTATCGACGTTTGACCCGAGCCCGAAAAGTCGGGTACTGTTGACCCTTGGTGTGTGCTGGGCTAAGCCCGCAATCGAACGCCGTCAGCTTTCCAATCGAAGAGGAATCACGTGGTTTACGCAATTGTGCGCGCCGGAGGGCGGCAAGAGAAGGTCGAGGTTGGCTCGATCGTCGTACTCGACCGCATCAAGGCCGACAAAGACGGCAATGTCGAGCTCGTTCCCGTGCTTTTCGTTGATGGTGACAAGATCACCCACGAGGCCAAGGCCCTCACGAAGATCAAGGTTGTCGCCGAGGTGCTCGGCGACGAGCGCGGCCCGAAAATCGTCATCCAGAAGTTCAAGAACAAGACCGGATACAAGAAGCGCCAGGGCCACCGCCAGGAGCTGACCCGTATCAAGATCACCAGCATCGCGTAGGGGTTGAAGAAATGGCACACAAAAAGGGCGCATCGTCCACTCGTAACGGTCGCGATTCGAACGCGCAGCGCCTCGGCGTGAAGCGCTTCGGCGGGCAGCAGGTCCTCGCCGGTGAGATCATCGTTCGCCAGCGCGGTACGCACTTCCACCCCGGCGCGAATGTCGGCCGCGGCGGAGACGACACGCTGTTCGCCCTCGAGGCCGGCGCTGTCGAGTTCGGTGCGAAGGGTGGCCGCAAGGTCATCAACATCGTTACTGCCGGCTAATTTTTCTGAAGTACCGCGAGGCGAGCTTCGGCTCGCCTTCGCGCGTTAAGGGATAGGAGAGTGCCATGGCGTCATTCGTCGACCAAGTCACGCTCCACCTTTTTGCCGGGCATGGTGGCAACGGATGCGTATCGGTCAAGCGTGAGAAGTTCAAGCCTCTTGCCGGCCCCGACGGCGGCAATGGCGGCGACGGTGGCGACGTTGTCCTCGTCAGCGACGCACAGGTCACCACGCTTCTCGGATTCCACCGTTCCCCACACCGCAAGTCCGATCATGGCCAGCCTGGCCAGGGCGATCACAAGTCCGGAACCTCGGGTGCAGAGCTAATCCTTACCGTGCCGGTGGGCACCGTGGTCAAAGATGCAGACGGCAACGAGTTGCTCGACATGGATGCTCCCGGA
>JAYSPT010000153.1:0-13977 GCA_043721995.1 Salinibacterium sp.
ACCGCAACCGTCGCTCGCGATGGTGCATTCAGCACAGAGATTCCGATTCCGGCCGACTTTCCGCACGGAACCGCCTACCTCATCGTCACGGGCAGTCCCCATGACAACTGCGAAAACGGCCAATCCTGCGCCGGCTACTCGACGACCATCATCGTAAAGTGACCACCGAACGAACCATGCAGGTCACCTCGCACGTGCCCGCAAGGGGACGGTGAGCGGGCAGATCCCCACCCTCAATGTGTTGGGGAGTCGTGACGGTTTGATTGGCGTCCACCTCCACCGTTCGCCACCTCGCCCTTTCGCGTCAGCGGTGGGTGGCAGTGATGCAGTCCAGGGTGGATCGGCATACGCACGTCCGACGGGATGCCCGTGTCGAACACGACGCCAGCGTGAGGCCGCCGACGTTCTAAACGGTCGCTCGCGAGATCCCTGCTGAGGGCTATTCGCGGACCAGCAGTGCGACTCCGTCACGATCGTTAAGCTTCAACAGCCGATTTGAGTCGACCGAATGCATCTCGTTTGACCAAAGATCGCGGTAGTTTCCCGGGGCGAGGCTTACCGCAAAAGGCCTGCCGGCACGTCGCGTGATTTCCGGGGCAAAAACTCCCCACGCCGCACCCGCGGGTCCTTCAACCTTGCTCACGGTAGTTGAGGCACTCAATGGGCGAACGTCTAGAGAAATGGTTCGGCTTGCGTGGCGGAGAACTGCCGTTGCAACCGTTCTCGGGACGTCTTTTTCCAGAAGGGAGGTGGCGAGCGACGCGCTCGCGTAGATGATGCGACCGCTTCCCCATTGGCGTTCCCAAAGCAACGGTGTCGCGTCGTGCGCATAGATGAGGTCGGAAACTGGCTGCCAATCCTCGCTCACGACAACGTCACTGCGAACCCCAGTGACCTCCCCGAGAAAGTGGCCATTCTGCGCCACTTCATATCTTTGACCGCCAATGACAGACGTCTGCAGTCCTCGACTACGAAGCCCGGTCAGTTCCGCGAAGAAGCCTGGCCACGGTTTGAAGAGTTGCGCATCCGGGTCAAACTCACCCGAAGTCCCATCGATGAGAATCGTTGCACCGCGCTCGGCGGCGCCCAGAAGCACTGTGACGTCCGACCTGTCCCACGCTGCACAATGTAGGACGACGATGAGCTTGCTCTGGTTGACGAGGTCACTGGAAAGTGTCGCCAAACTTGTGCTTACTCCAAGGCGCTCGAGCTCGACCGCCGCTATGGCAGCACCCTGAACACCCGCATCCATTCGCGTACTCCAGGGAGTGTCTGTTTGAAGTGCCATGGCAAACTGCACTTCTTGGGATTGCGGAGACAGCGTCACAACGCAATCGGGAGTCCTCCCGCGCCAGTCTGGGATTGCCTCATCCAACGCCCCGAGTGCTGCTTTCACCCGCGTTACGGCTTCGGCACGTTCCCCTATTTCGTCATTGTCATCCAGCAACCCCCACTCGCCTGCTTCGAAGTCGGGGCGCCGAGTGTTGAAGCACCATCCAGTTACCGAGTCGGCCCCGGCCAGCAGCGGGGCGAGGTACGCAGCGGCAATTTCGGCCCGTCCCGCGCCCAGTGGATTCACACCGGCATAAAAGGTGTTGCCGGTCTGAACTTCAGTCACCTCAGATTTTTGTACGCCTGGCGTATTTTGAAGAAGCCGAAGCCCAGCGACGACTAGCGAGGCGTGATCATTTACCACCGCGAAGTTCGAAAACGACCAGGGCGCATGGAAGCTAGCCCCGAGGGTATCCACGATTTCAGCGATCTTGTCGAGACGAAGCCCGTAAAACGAATGGTTGTTGAGAGTCCTATTTGGGTTCACACACATAGGAGTTATCGGATCATGCTCGCGAACTATTTTTGCGATTCGGGCTAACTCGTGCTCGAGCAAGGTGGCCCGCAGGCGAGAGTCATCCATGTAAGGGCGCCACGAGTGCCAATGTGCCGAGAGCTGCGACGGATGTACGAGATTTTCGTAGTGCGGTACTTCTTCGAAACTCTCAAACCCGGTGCGCCAACGTCCGTTCAATTCCCGGATGTCGCGATAGCTTTCGCGAAGTAGAGTGACCCAACCCTCCCGTGCCCCCACTGGCCGATTTAGCTCCGGATGCTGAGATTCATAGGGGTAGTTCGGCTCGTTCCAAAGAATCCACTGCCCAAGCGCTGGATGCCTGGCGTACCGCTGAACTGCGTTGCGAACGTAATCCGCTGCTGGAACGATCCAGCTTCTGTCGATCGTCAGGGTGTGGCTGTGTAAGGTGGAGCCCGTTCCGAGCCACCAGGGTCCGGAGTTCGCCGTCAGGGTCGCTTTCACGGTGATGTTGTGGCGTGCGGCGGCGTCGAACACGTTGTCCCACAGCGTCCAGTCCCACACGTCGCGCGATTCGGATTGAATCCAAGGCCACATCAGGAAAACTCGGACCTGTCCGAAACCCACGGCAGCTGCCCGCGCCATCAATTCGTCCACGCGGTCGTGGGTGGCATGCTGCTCGAACCACAGCTGCGTGCCAAGACGCTTATCCACTACGACGTGATCCATAACTCGGATGTTATCGTTACCAAAAGGTTCCGTCAATGTGACGGTCTGCATGGTTCGGTATCGTTATCAACCATTGATTGAAACCTCGAAGGAGAGTCAGGTGTCTAACCCGCTTCCCCCATCCGCGGCAAGGCTGCCAACCGTGAAAGAAGTGGCGCTCCTGGCCAGCGTGAGCCCGATGACCGTCTCCAGAACCCTCGCCGGCGGAAAGAGCGTTCGCCCTGAAGTTCAAAAGAGGGTGTTCGACGCGGTCGCGGCGCTGGGTTACCAGCGAAACGAAAACGCGAGAAGTATTCGGCCGGGTCAGCCGAGTGGTCTCATCGGGGTAGTGATCACCAATATTGGTAACCCCTACTACGGCAGTTTCGCAGTCGGAGTCGAAGACGTCGTAAGCGAGCACGGATGCAGAATGATTTTGGGAACAACCGGCGAAGATCCCCGGCGAGAGCGCCAGCTCGTTGCTGACCTGATCGGTAGACAAATCGACGGCCTCATTTTGGTGCCAAGCGGGGGGGCCGTGGACCATCTCCTCCCCCACCGACTGCGCAATATCCCCCTGGTACTTGCATCCCGGATGGCTGACGGAATTTCATCGGACGCCGTTTTGGTGGACGACGTTGGAGGATCAATAAGGGCGACGAGATCATTGCTACAAGCTGGACACCGACGTATCGGCTATCTCGGCAACTCAGCGTCCACGTTCACCGCAAGGCGTCGGTTTGAAGGCTTTGTTGCCGCATTCGCCGAATTCCAACTTGACGTCGATCCAGACTTGGTAAAACTTGGACAGCAAGATGCGGATTCGGCTGAGGCCGCCGCAACAGACATCCTTGAAACGGGTCGCCCCACCGCCATTTTCTGCGCGAACAACCGAAATGCTGTCGGCGCGTTGAGGGCCGTGGCCCGTTTAATCGGCGCAGGCGCAACGGCGGATCAGCTACCCGCGATCGTCAGTTTCGACACCTTCGAGCTGTCGGAGCTGATGCCCGTGGCCGTGACAGTGATCGATCATGACGCGCGCCAACTGGGACGAGAAGCCGCGAAGATGCTCTTTGACAGATTGGACGGAACCTTTCAGGGCCAGCCGAGAATACTCGAGATGCCGACCTCTATCCGCGAACCGAGGAAGTGACGTCGTTTGCTGAATTTCACTGCTGGTCGTAGGTTTGTTATCGATACCAAATCTGATGGAGAAGCCTTTTGCGACTATGCATCGACCTGGGAGGGTCATCGGTTCGCGCCGCGCTGATGAGCGAGGGGGACCTACTCGGCACCGTAGTTCACTCGCGATCGGAATCGTTCGACATCGATGAGCTCGATGCGCTTGTCACGCATGCCCTCAAGGAGTTTGACTCTCACCACATCACTGGGATCGCTATTGCTGTTCCCGGCGTAATGAACGCTGGAAAATCTTCACTCGTTTCAGCGCATGGGAAGTACAGTGCGCTTCTCGGAGTTGACCTGAAAAGCTGGGCTTTTGAGCGCTTCGCGGTTCCATTTGGCCTGGAGAACGACGCACGGGCCGCGCTCATGGGCGAACTGGCTTTTGGGGTTGCGGTAGGGCAAAAAGACGCGGTCCTGATGGTCCTGGGAACGGGCATCGGCACCGCGGCCGTTATGAACGGCGTGCTGCTTTACGGTCGGCACGGGCACGCAGGAATTTTAGGCGGGCACGTCACTATTGACAGGAATGCGGCGACCTGCCCCTGCGGGAATGTGGGTTGCGCTGAATCTCTCGCCAGCACCTGGGCTTTGAAAGCCGCGCTCGAGGATGACCCTCTCTTTCCGAAAAGCGCCTGGGTGCGCGAGCCGGCGACTCAAGGCATCAAGGGCCTTGTGGCTTTGGCAGGGGACCGCGACGATCTATCCGAGCGAATGCTCGCCCACTTCGTCAATGCTTGGGCAATCACTCTTGTTTCGCTCTGTCACGCATACGATCCGGAGGTCGTGATCGTCACGGGTGGAGTTCTCCAGTCGAGGCAAATCGTGCCGCAGCTTCGTAGCTACGTGCATGCACACCTTTGGTCCTCGGCACATCGCCCACAACTCCTGGTTCCCGTTGATCCGCAACTTTCCGTAGTGCGTGGTCTCTCGGCGCTCGAGCTCACCCCCCGTGAGAGTGGACAGTAAGCCACCATGCATACCGAATACGACCAGTACCCGACGATATTGCTTCCTCCCGACATGCAGATCTATGACAGCAAATCGGCGTGGGGCCTGATCGCCGCCGCCGCAAAAGGCCGCAGTGACCAGCCGATCGTCGTCATCGATTGCTACCCCGGCGTGAATGTGTCCGAATTGATTGACGCGGTGAGCGAGGAATTCACCGGGTGGCAAATCATCGACGTCGAGGCGCGCGCGGCTCGCAGCGACGTTGACCGCAACGCCCTAATCGCTCGCAGTCTGACTAGCGACCGCGTGTTTGGGATCATCACTCATTTCGATGTCAAAGATTTTTACAACTCGGAGGAGTTGTTGGCGATCTCCGACCAGGTCCGGACATCCGCAGCGCCGACCCTTCTCGTCGGTTGGGGGGCGGCGCTTATCGAGTTAGTCGATGCAGTAGTGGTGCTGGCCGATATGGCCCGCTGGGAAATTCAACGTAGACAACGAGCTGGCGCGCCGAACTGGCTAGCAGGTAACGCGAAGGATGACCCCCTTCGCAAGTTCAAGCGTGGGTATTTCATCGAGTGGAGAATGGCCGATAGGCACAAAAGGACTCTGTTCGACACTCTCGATTTTTTGCTCGATACCAATCGCGGGGTCGATGACCTGAAGTTGATTAGCGGCGACGGATTCCGTTCCGGCCTGGAGGCCGCCGCTCATCGGCCGTTTCGGGTGGTGCCATTTTTCGATCCGGGCGTTTGGGGCGGACAGTGGATGAAAAAGCGCCTCCACCTGGATCCTGCCCCCGCCAACTACGCCTGGGGCTTCGATTGCGTTCCGGAAGAAAACTCTCTTCTTTTCGAGGCCCACGGTGTCGTGATTGAGGTGCCGTCCATAGACCTTGTTTTGTGGCAACCGCGAAATCTGCTGGGGGATAAGACCTTTGCACGATTCGGTGCAGAGTTCCCCATCCGTTTCGACTTCCTCGACACTATGGGGGGCGGGAATCTATCGCTACAGGTTCATCCGTTGACGGAGTACATCAAGGATCAGTTCGGGATGCCGTACACGCAAGACGAGAGCTACTACTTCTTGGACTGTGAAGACGACGCCGCCGTCTACTTGGGCATGAAAACTGGCGCGCACCCCGGAGAGATGATTCGTGATCTTGAGGAGGCAGCGACCGGAGGAATCCCGTTCCCGGTAGATCGGTACGTTAACTCATTCCCGGCGCGAAAGCACGACCATTTCAGCATTCCGGCCGGTACGGTCCACTGCTCTGGCGCTAACTCCATGGTTCTCGAAATCTCTGCAACGCCCTACATTTTCACGTTCAAGCTTTGGGACTGGGGTCGCGTTGGCCTGGATGGCGTGCCGCGCCCGATCCACTTGGACCATGGAGTAGCAAACATTCAATGGGATCGCGACACGGAATGGGTAGAACGGGAACTGCTGGGTCAAGTCGAGGTGCTGTCGACATCGGGCGGTGTTATCGAAGAACGAACCGGCCTGCACGGGCTGGAGTTCATCGAAACCAAACGGCGTTGGTTCTCTGATTCCGCACCGCATGACACCTGTGGCACAGTCAACGTGCTCAACTTGGTCGACGGTGACGAGGTCGAAGTTGTCAGCCCAACCGGAGCCTTCGAACCTTTTGTGGTGCACTACGCAGAAACGTTCATCGTGCCGGCCAGCGTCGGTCCCTACCTCGTGAGGCGCACATCGAATTCGACTAGCAATCGATTTGCGACCATCGAGGCATCGGTGCGCGGAACGCGCATGGGGTGACAGCTCCTCCCGCTCGCTCTGACGACCGATCAGTGACTGACTTCTCGGTACCTCTTTTTGTGCCGGAGGTGAGCGACGTCATTCGGGTCCAATGAGACTTGCCCAAATCCACGGGGTCGTGGGACGGATTCGATGCGATCCTTGACCGACCAACGCGCTCGGCGAGCGCCTTGGTCGGTCTTCTGAATCGTGCAAGTGTCATCTTCGATTGAGCGAGTTCCACAGCCTACGGGCGCTGACAAGCGCTGATAGCGTCACCGTCCTCGATTGCAGCGAGGCATCCTACAATCAGTGGGCCCGGACGCACTCGAGTCAGCCGAGAATCAGTTGTCGGATTTCGCCCCGGCGGAGTCCCCGTCGGTCCCGTCCTGTTTCGCCTGGTCAGCGGCGCCACCCGCGGTGGCAAGGTCACTGTCGATCCCGGCGAGCGGATCATCCGCGGAATTGGCGGGTGACCCTGCAGCAGGCGATGCTGAAGCGGTCGGTGAAGCGGTCGGTGTCGCTGTCGCGATTCTCGACTGGCCCGGAGTCGGCGCGGAAGCGGCGCCGGTGTTGTGGATTCCGCATCCGGTGAGCACGAGACCCACGGCGAGCGCCGCGAAGACTCCGAGGCCAGCCGGAGGTTTCATCGGAGCGCGGTCACGACGCTCTTGGCGTCCTGCTGGCCGGCGCGCACGGCAGCGACGGCAGTCGATACCGCGAGCTTGGTGGGTGCGAGCACCGAGGAGTTCGCATTGAACTCTGCCGGGGTCGTCGCGAGCGCAGCCGCTGCGAGTCCGTTCGTAGCGGACTGTGCCGCAGCGATCTGCGCCGCGAGATCCGCCATCGAGGCCTGGATTGCGGGCGTCGACTTGCTCGCGTCAGGGCCAGCCAGTGCGGCGGTCAACTTCGTCTGAGCCGCAATGAGTGCCGGTAGACCTTTGTTTGTGATGCAGTCGGCCGCGGCCGCATAGTGCGCTTGGGAAAGCCCGATCGCATAGACGCGGTAACCGTCGAAGATGGACCGGTAGTCGGCGGCGGCAGTTTTCATATCCGTGTCAGCCGCAATCTTGGCGCTGAGGGACTGCATGCCGGAAAGGTCCGCGCTGAGCGTGCCCAGAATCGTCGACCGGTCAGAGTCGGCGATGCACGTGTTGCCGGTGATCTTGGGAATCGCTTTCTGGAGTGACGCAATGCGCTGGCTCGTCGCGGTTGCGCCCGACGCCTGAATGTCGGCAAGGGTCCTGGGAGTGTGGGTGGCCGAGTTGGTTGGGGCCGCCATCGCAGGAGCGACGCCAGCCAGACAGACTGCGCCGGTGATCAGCACGGTTGCGAAGCCGCCGAGGAGGGTACGGCCGGTGAGATTGTTTTTTATCATGCTGCAAAATCTGCCCGAGCCAGGTTACGGGAGCGTGCGGGGAATGTAAGAACCGTGTAAGGAACTACTGGAAATTATCAGGGGCCAACGCTCGATTCAGGCTCTCGGAACCGTCAAGCGCAGCCGCCTCGAGTCGGGCATCCTGGCTCCTCCACGGCGCGCGAACGATCACGGCGATCGCGAGGCCGGCGAGCATGATCGTGCCGCCGATTATCTCGGTGAGGCTCGGCTGCTCGTTCACGACAATCCACGCGATGAGAATGCCCACGATCGGTACCAGCAGGGTGAACGGCACAACCGCGCTCATCGGGTATTTCGCGAGCAGTGTGTTCCAGATGCCGTATCCGATAAGGGATGCAGCGACCGCCGTATAGACAGTGCTGAGAATCGCGATCAGGGACAGGTGCGTGAGCGCGTGCAACACCACCGCGGGTGAGTCGACGATCATTGCAAGAGCGAGGCTGGGTATCGGCACGATGAGTCCCGACCACACGACAAGCGAGAGCCCGGAGGCCACCCGCGCCCGTCTGCTCAGCGCATTTCCGATCGCCCACGACAGCGCGGCAAGCAGCAGGATGACGACGGGCAGCCAGGGTGCCACGTAACTGTGCCCGATCAGGACGATTGCAAGGCCCGCCATCCCAACAGCAATTCCAATGGCCTGGTGACGATTGGGCCGCTCCCGTAGCACGACCGCCGAGACGATCACGGACAGAACAACCTGCACCTGCAGCAAAAGCGACGCGAGCCCGGGTGGCATCCCGAGCGCGAGGGACAGGTAGAGCAGCGCGAACTGGCCGAAGCTGAGGAACGAGCCGATCAGTATTACATTCCGCCAGCCGATCTTGGGCGGTTTGACGAAGAAGACGGCGGGGATCGCCACCAGGATGAAGCGCAGGGCGAGGAACACCAGCGGCGGAACATCCGCCAGACCGAAGTCGATTGCGAGGAAGTTGAGACCCCAAAGCACCACCACGAGCAGTGCAAGGAGGGTATGCCGCGGAGTCACCGTACAAGCCTGCCATGCTTGAGCCATGAGCAATGAGCGCGCGAGCATCTCGCTCGAGCCGATCGATGCATCCGCGATCGAGGCACTCGTATCGGGTCCCGCGAGCGGTGCTGCCGTGACGTTCCGGGGGGTCGTGCGCAATCACGATCATGGAATGCCAGTGACCGCGCTTGAGTACCAGGCACATCCGGATGCCGCAGCTTTCCTTGAGCAGTGCTGCGCGACGGTCGCAAGCGAGACGGGGCTGCTAGTCGCCGCGTGCCATCGCGAGGGGCTCCTCGCGGTCGGCGACACCGCGCTCGTGGCATCGGCGGCTGCGGCCCACCGTGCCGAGGCATTCGCGGCCTGCGAGCGACTGGTCGAACTCATCAAGTCGACCGTGCCGATCTGGAAACGACAGCACTTCGTTGACGGGGCGAGCGAGTGGGTGGGGCTCTAAACCGTTAGGGCTGGCTCACTCGCGCACGGCCGACTTACCTGCGGATCCAGAGTTCCAATCGGTTGTACGTGAAGTCGTGGGACTGGTCGAGGACGAACCCGGCCGCGTCGAGAGCTTGCTCAATCCGCGGATCCTGTGCGACGGCATCCTTGATCACCCAGACCGCATCGAGACCGTTCAGCAGCGCAGGCTCGAGCGGTCGCGCAACCTCCCAGAGGTCGCGCGACTCCCAATAGGGCGTGGCGAGTGCGACGTCCTTGAGGCCTGAGAACGCGTCAGGGTAGGAGTACGCAATCGTGCGTAGGTTGTGCAGGCGAGCGGGGCCGAAAACCACGCCTGCTCGGGCATCATCAATCCCGCCCGGGCTCCCTGGCACGGCGCGCAACTCGGAAAGCGAGGTGGCGACGCTTGTCCAGGCGGTATCGTGCTTGAGGTTCTCGGTGCGGTCGGCCACATAGGTCGGCAGCCAGGTCAGTGTGAGTACGACCAGCGCGGCAGCGGTGAGTCTCCTCGTGGGCAAACGGTCCAGCGCGAGCGCGAGCAACATCGCGAACGCCGGAAGGGTCATCGTGAGATACCGCGGGATGTAGACCGGCACGAGGACCGCAGTGACAACGAGTAGCACCGCCGTGGGCAGGATGACCATGGGAACCGCGAGAGCTCGCAATGCCTGATTGCCCCGGGTTCTGGTACTGCGGGAGACTACGACGCCCGCAATTGCGAGGGGCCACGCGATGATCGCGAACACAACGTTGTTCACGAAGTACTGGCCCACCAAAACATCCCAGAACGAGTTCCAGTTGAGCGAACCGATCCAGCGCACCTGGCCCGATTGTGCGGTCACCAGCGGCAAGAGCGGAATGGTGGCAGCAGCGGTGAGCGCGGATGTGACTAAGTATGCGACGACCGTGGAACGCTGTACCGCCCCCCGGCGAGCGAGCCAGATCATCGTGACGGCGTGGGCCAGGACCACGAGAACGAAGAAGGCAAACAGGTAGATGGATACGACACAGAGCACACCGTAGACAATCCAGTGCCAGGCCTTCACGCTCGCCGACTGCACTGCAATCACGAGCATGAGCGTGACCGCAGCGCAGGCCAGAATCGTGACGGCGTAGGAACGACCCTCGTCACCGGCCCACGCGAAGCGAGGCAGCAGGATCAGCACGATGCCTGTGAGAATCGCAATTCGTCGCGTCGAGATTCGCGACACAACGAGTACCGTCACTGCCACCGCTCCACCCGCGGCAAGGGCGCTGGGCAGGCGAAGTGTCAGCGGTGTGTACCCGACTAAATCGAACCACACATGCATGAACGAGTAGTAGAGACCGTGAACCGCATCAACGGTCTGCAGCATGTGCCAGAGCCCGGCCCAGCTTCTGGTCGCCGCGACCACGGTGGCGGTTTCGTCGAACCAGAGCGAGGGAATCCAGCTGAACGCAAATGACACCAGGGCCCCGATGGCACCGAGCGCTGCAGCGTCGCGTGCGCTGCGTCGCTGAGCAAGCGGTGGCTCAGCGGTATCGGTCGAGAGCTCCGTAGTCATGCGCTGGCTGCGCTAACCACCGGCAAAGGGCGGGAGCACGTCCACGCGCTGACCCAGCTCGCGCGCATCATCCCGACTGACTATGCCGTCAATAAGGAATGAACCGGATGCGAGAACTCTCGCCATTCCGTCTCCGTAGCGTTCAATGAGCTCGGCTTTGAGCAACCCGACGCTCGACACCGCAGGCAGCCACTCTTCCTCGCGGCCCGCCGCATCGGCTGCAGCCGCGAAGTAGCGCACGAGCAGTGTGCCCACCGCTGCCTCAGCCACCGATCGCCCCCATGCTGCGCACCGGGCGCTCGAAGTCGGCCTTGGCGATACCGTGCCCTGCCTGCTTGCCCCACATGGCTGCACGCCACCAGTGGGCAATGATCTCGTCGCTCTCGCCGGCGCGCATGAGCGCGCGAAGGTCGGTTTCGTCGTCACCGAAGAGGCACGACCGCACGGTTCCTTCCGCTGTGATTCGGGTGCGATCGCACGCCTCACAGAATGACCGAGTCACCGACGCGATGATGCCCACAGTGGCAGGTCCTGAATTGACGAGCCATTCCTCGGCGGGGGCTGAATTGTCATCCCGGTGAGGCTGGCTGAGTTCAAACCGCGCGCCGAGAACCTCCAGCAATTCGGATGCGACGACCATGTTGTCGCGCGCCCACGCCTCATCGGCATCGAGCGGCATCTGCTCGATGAATCGCAGGTGCACGCTGTTCTCAAGCGACCACTGCAACAGGTCGGCAGCACCGCCAAGCGTGTCGCGCATCAGCACCGCGTTGATCTTCAGCGGAGTGACGCCCGCGCGTTTGGCGGCCTCGATCCCCGCGAAGACCGACGGGAGCCGGTCGCGACGCGTCAACCGCGCGAAGTGGTCACGGTCGACTGTGTCAAGCGAAATGTTCACCCGCGTCAGGCCGGCCGCAACGAGCTCGTCGACGCGTTTATCGAGACCGATGCCGTTGGTGGTCATCGAGATGGATGCTCCGCCCGCGACCGCAGAACTCAGTGCGACAATCTCGGCGAGGTCCGCCCGCATCAGCGGCTCGCCGCCGGTGAACCGCACGTCGCGCACGCCGAGGTCGCGCACCGCAATTCCGACTAGTCGCGCGATCTCGACGGCCGAGAGCAACTGGTGGCGGGGAATTGCGGGTAGGCCCTGCTCGGGCATGCAGTAGACGCAGCGCAGCGAACACTTCTCGGTGACCGAGATGCGGAGGTCGCGCGCTGTTCGGCCGTAGCGGTCCACGAGGGCAGCAACATCCGGTCGCCCATCTGTCGAAGGCATGTGGGCAGAGCCTCGTCGCACGGTGGGCAGACCGAGCGACAGAGACATGCTCCAACCCTAGTTCGCGACGCTGTGACAACGATGCTGTGACAATTCGCTGCGAAACCAGGTGTCGATTCCTCGCCCCTGAGTGGGCTGTTGCCCGCCTAGCGATTGCGGTAATAGTCCTTCCAGACCAGCTTGTGTAGCGGGATCCACCGGGGCAAAGTCCGCAGTCCTGGGATAAGCGGGACCAGCGCGAGTAGCACGGTCAGTATGAGCATGATTCCGACCACAAGGATGTCTACGTTCGCAGCCGTCCCGATTCCCGGAACCTGATACCAGAAAGAGAACAGCCACAGCCATGACTGGCCGGGGTAGTTGCCCGTCTCGTTCATCATCCCCCACTGGTCGCCCGTCAGATGGGCACCGTCGGCGAGACCGACAAAGTAGGTGCCATCACCGAGGAACAGGATGCTCTTGGTATAGTCGAGGTTGAAGAATCCGCCCTCGTTCTGAATCGCGCCATCGAGGGCACCCTGCTGGGCCATGGTCAACAGGGCTGACGTGAGCCCGGGAACAGGCCCGTAGTCGCCCGTCGCAACCTGCGCGGGGTCGTTGTTGTTGGCGGCGGCGAGCGCATCCGAGTACGCGCTCGTCCAAGCGGTCTGCTGGTCGGCGGACGCTGAGTTCCAAACGCCCAACTCGGCCGGCGGATTCGCCTGAAGGGCGAGCGGCGCGGTCACGAAATCAACGGCGGTATCGATCGGGATCTGTATGCCGGACAGGCTCTGCAGGTTGAGAGGACCCACCGTCTGGCTGGCGCCGGGCGTTGCGTTGTAGGGAGCACCGTAGCCTGCGGTCCCACTCGTACCACCCAACTCGGCGGTGGCAGTGGCAACGAAGTCGGAGGGTGCAGCAGTCGCCCAGCCCTTGAGGGTGATGCTGGGCTCATCAGGAGAGCTGAAGATGACCGACAAACCAATGACGAGCACCCCGACAACGATTACACCGACGGTGAGTTCTTTGAACAGGTCGTACTCGCGCTTGCGGCCCGCCCAGGGACGCGTCGCAATGTCATCCTTTGCCCGCCAGGTCATGGATGCCCGTGTCTTACTCATCGTGCTTCTCCCTCGATACCAACGAGCTGTGCGTCCGTGTTTGCCGCGTCAATCGGTGGAACGACACCCTTTGCCCTGATCAGAACCACGTGCAGTGCAACCACCACGCCCACCGCGAGCGGCAGCAGCACGATGTGCCACATGAAGATCTGGCCGAGGTTGGCCACGTTGAACCACGCACCGATACCGACCGCGTTGAGGGCATCCTTCGCCTGGAAAGCGATCCATTGGGAGTCGAAGTTGGTCTGGAGCAGGTACCCCGTGAACGCTGCGACGATCGAGACCGCGAATGAGATCACCCCGGTCAGCCAGGTGAGAAGGCGACCGCCGCGCCAGGCCGCCATCCAGTACTTCCCCCACATGTGCACGACCATGAAGATGAAGAACAGTTCGACGCTCCACAGGTGCGAGCTGTTCACGAAGTGTCCGAATGTCGAGAGGTGGTACCACGCCGGGCCGTTGAGGCTCAGGATCAGTCCCGAGGCGATGATGTAGACGAGGGATGCGATCGCGCCCATTCCGAAGACGTAGATCCACGACGCCACGTAACTGGGCTGGCCTTCCGGAAGCAGTTTCTCGGCCGGTAGGTGCTTGATGAGCCACTGCCGGGTCCTCCCGGTCCAGGTGTGCAACTCCTCGGGGTGCGACTGCTCGGGGTCTAACGTCCCGGTATCGAACCGCTCGGTCTCGAACCGCTCGGGGTGCAACTCTTTAGGGTGCAACTCCTTGGGGTGCAACTCCTCGGTGTGCAACTCCCCGGTGTGCAGCTCCCCGGTGGCCGCAGGCTTGGCCTCGGTGGCGCTCACTTGGAACGCCT
>JAYSPT010000154.1:0-58188 GCA_043721995.1 Salinibacterium sp.
CTGCTCGGACTCTTCGTCGATGATCCGGGTAAGGTCTCTCAGCCTCAGGATGCCGTACCGCCCGCCAAAGGCCGCCGACGCTGGGCGCAGGGCTGGCAGCCGCTCGGTTGCCCGCACGGTCTCGAGCTCGGGCCACGTGAAGTCCTCGGTGAACCAGCCGGTCAGCTCGATGCCGTCGATGAGCTTCGTGGCGCGGAGGTGAGCGAATTCGGGGCGGGATGCGACATCCGTCGTTCCCGAGATCTCGTTCTCGTGCCGCAGCACCAGTACGCCGTCTTTCGTGGCAACAATGTCGGGCTCGACCGCGCCTGCACCCTGACGGAACGCGAGTTCGTACGCCGCCCGAGTGTGCTCGGGACGGTACCCACTCGCACCGCGGTGGCCGATCACCAAGGGTGCACTCACAGCTCAAGGCTAGGCGGCTCCCTGCCATGCTGCAGCGCACTCGGGTAGATTATTTGAAGGGCAGTACGCACACTCCCTGCCATTCGAAAGGCACACCCATGGCACTTCAGAATCCCGCCTTCACGCGGAGCCCCGCGTTTGCGGCAGACGGACAGAACTCGGCAGCAGCTACGGCTACCGCCGCCGCCGGAGCCAGCGCGACAGTGACGTCGCAGCAGCTCGACACGATCTATAACCAAGCCGCCAGCGAGGCATCCGCCAGCGGCGACGTGATGACCATCGGCGACACGATCGCCAAGAGCTTCGGCACCTTCGTGCTCCTCGTCGCTGGCGCAGGCATCGGCTGGGCCACGGCGCAGACGCTGCCGTTCCTCTGGATCGGCGCCGCGATCGTCGGTTTCGCGCTCGCCCTCGTGAACACCTTCAAGAAGTCCCCGTCTGCTGTGCTCATTCTGTTGTACTCCGCGGTACAGGGTGTATTCCTCGGTGGCATCTCCGCCTTCTACGAGCAGCAGTACCCGGGCATTGTGCTGCAGGCCATACTCGGAACGTTTGCGGTGGTCGGGGTTACCCTTGCGCTGTTCGCGAGTGGCAAGGTCCGGGCATCCAAGCGCGCTACGAAAGTGTTTATGGTCGCCATGGTCGGCTACCTGGTGTTCTCATTGATCAACGTCATCCTGGTTCTCACGGGAATTAATAGTGACCCCTACGGCCTGCTCGGCGCGAAGATCTTCGGCATCCCGCTCGGAGTCGTCATCGGCCTGTTCGTCGTGCTCCTCGCGGCCTACTCGCTCGTTCTCGACTTCGACTTTATCCAGCGCGGTGTGAACAACCGGGCACCTCGCAAATACGGCTGGACCGGCGCTTTCGGCATCATGGTCACCGTGATCTGGTTGTATCTGGAGATTCTGCGAATCCTGGCGCTCTCGCGGCGATAGGGCTGCGTTTAGGCGCGCGGTGGGGCCTGCGGTTTAGGCGCGCGCTGTCGCCAGCGCGGCGGCATAGGAACGCACCCGGTCGAGCTGCACCCGCAGCGGTACGACGACGGCTTGTTCGGTGACAAGCGCGACCGACGCGAGCAGCGCCTTCCGCGCGCTGCGCCGTCGGGCCCCGCCGCCAATCGCACCCAGCACCGTTCCGATCAGCCCCAACAGGATGCCCAGCAGCAGACCTGCACCGATCAGCAGTGTCGGCACCGCCCATCCCTCGACCTTCGGAATGGGCAGCGACGGCAGCCCGATCGTCGGCAGCAGCGCAGCACCGAGCAGCCACAGAACGCCAGCCAGCGCGGCGAGGATCGCGATCCACTGGATCACCGTAAAGATCACCCACCACCACGACCGCTTGGCGGGCAGCGGGGTGCTGGCAATCGCGAGGTCCAGCTGCCCGGGCAAGACGGCAATGCTGACATCAGCAGTCTCGCGGATGCCCGCCCGCCAGTTTTCCGAAAGGCCGACCGCGGCGGCATCCCCAAATCCGCGTACCGCGAGCGACACGCGAGCGCGTGCCCCGGCGTCAAGCGCCGGCATGCTCGTGCGATGCAGCGCGGGGTCGCGCCCCTTCACTACCCCGCCGAGGCCAAGCCGCGTCAGCGGATCTGCCCGCAGGCGCAACACCCAGGTGACGATGGGCCATCCCGTAGCCTGCGCCGCACGCTTGCGGTAGGAGCCGCCGACCGCATTCGCAACCACATCCGCCCCCGCTGCAATGCCGAGCTCTTCGACGAGGCGCGCGGTGCCGCGGTCGGTGAGTTTTGCGGGTGTGCCGGGCACGGGCATCCTGCTGGCGATTGTTGAGATATCTGCAACGAGCCGGGCCTCGCGCGCAGCCTGCGCGGCTGCAAGGTCACCGAGGGTCGTTCGTAACGCCGGAATTCCATCGCCCGTGCGGGCGCTCAGCGCAAGAACCTTTGCCTTGGGCAAGCCATCCCGTTCGAGGATCTCTCTGAGCGACTTGACCACCGGGGCGACCTCTGCGGGTGCCAGCTGGTCGACCTGGTTCAGCACAACGATCGTCACGGCGCCATGCCGGGCGTGCGGCGCGATGAACTGCGCGTGCATGACTTCATCGGCGTATTTTTGCGGATCGACGACCCAGACCAGAACATCCACCTGGGCAGCGAGCTGCTCGGCGATCTCCCGGTTCGCGCTCTCGATTGAGTCGAAGTCCGGCAGGTCGAGCAGGATCAGCTTCTGCGCTCGCGGGTCGATCGGTGTGCTCCGCACGATGCGAGACCGCACCTCGAGCCAGTCGAGCAGGTCAACCGCACCCTCGGCATCCCAGGTGGCGGCGAGAGCTTCCGAAGTGGTGGGCCGACGCACGTGGGTGCGCGCGATATTCTCGCCGACAATCGCGTTGACGAGGCTGGATTTGCCCGACCCGGTCGCCCCGAATATGCCGACCACGGTGTGTTCGGGTGAGCGCTGCCGACGGGCCGTTGCACGTTCCAGCAGGTCGTCGGACTCCTTGAGAAGCGAATCCGGGATGCGACCCTCCCCGGTTTCACACAGCGTGCGCAGCGCAGCAAGCCGGGCATCGAGCCCCGTTGCCATTAGTTGTTCTCCCGGGCAGTACCGTCGCTCGCTGCCGCCCGCACATCGTCGGCGAGCGATTTCGATTCGCGGCGCAACGAGTCCGGTGAGGAGCCAAAGTGCACAGTCGCGAGCGCGGCCGTCACCCGCGCCGCCTCAGCGTCGAACAGGGCCACCACCCGAACCTGCAGGTCAGTGCGGGCCCTGGCTGCGAGCTGCCGAACAGCTTCCTCACCGAACACCGTCTCGAGCAACCGCTGGCCGACCAGGGCCGAACCACCCGCGATCGCAATCTCACCGCCCGTCAGACCGCCGGTCGAAGCGAACACCACGATCATGAGTGCGACCGTTGTCACGTTGAGGCCGAGCGACAGCACGCGTGCCTTCGTGCGCTTCGAGCCGGCGTTTTCCTGGATGAGGCGCATCAGCGACCCTTGCCACTCGCGAACCATCGCGGCCGACGACTCATTGAGCGACGGGCTCTCGGTCGCAAGCGACGGATGCAACTCGGCGATCATGCGCCCCGCATCGGTGCGCCGCAGGTTCGCCCAGGTCGCGGCGGCCGCACGACCGCCTTGATCGAGGATGACGGCGTGCAACCCGTGCTCGAGCTGGTTCTCCACCTCGCCCACCGGCGCTCGACGCCCCAGCACAAACGCGGTGGCGTTGTCGCGGGCCCGAGAGAACCATGTCTCGAACTTGCGGAAGAAGTCTGACGTACCCACAAAATCCTGCCAGCGCGCGAGCACCTCACCGCGGAGCAGGGCACCATCCTTGGTCGCGTCCTCGACGGCGGCCACGGCATCGTCATACTGCTTTTTAGCCATTGCGGTGGTTCCGTCGAGCCAATCGAGCTGGGCCTGGCGCGCGTGCGCGATGCGATTGACCCGAACATCCAGATCGATGACTGCACCAGCGAGGGTGCGAGTTGCAATACGAGTTCGCTCGGCGTGATTGCCGGCGATGGAAACCAACCAGTCGCGCGGCGCTGCGACCGCTGCGGGAGGCAGCATCCCGAGTTCGTCAAGCTTCTGCTCCTCGATGACGAACACCGGCGCGTCTTTCAGGCCGCGCTCGCGCATCATGGTTTGCAGGTCAGCCTGCACCTCATCGGTCGCGCCCGGGGGTACCCGGTTGAGCACGACACCGACCGTGATCGATCGCGCAGCGGCACCTTCGAGGAGGCGCCATGGCACCGCATCGGCGTATCGATTGGCAGTCGTGACGAACAACCAGAGGTCGGCGGCGGCGAGCAACTGTGCGGCGAGTGCCCGGTTCTCATCCGCGATCGAGT
This sequence comes from Salinibacterium sp., assembly GCA_043721995.1. Classification (GTDB taxonomy): domain Bacteria; phylum Actinomycetota; class Actinomycetes; order Actinomycetales; family Microbacteriaceae; genus Rhodoglobus. The sequence goes on from JAYSPT010000154.1 coordinate 4,231, forward strand.
CGATGTCTGGCGCATCGATGATCGCGAGCGAGGTCGGCACGCGATCATGCCCGAGCAGCATGAGTTCATTTATTCTGGATGCCGTCGGCACGTCCCCGGCGGACGACGCGTGGGTGCCGGGCTCGCTGATGTGCCCGCGCACCCGCGCCAAAGCCGGAAGGATACGATCGGTCGCGAACCACCCCGCATCAACAGGCGCATGAACCAGGATCGGCTGGCGAGTCGTCGGGCGAATCACTCCCGCGCGCGTTGTTGGAGTACCGATTATCGCGTTCACAATTGTGGACTTACCCGAACCGGTGGACCCTCCGACGACGGCCAGGAGTGGGGCATCGAGGTCAGCAAGCCGAGGCCGGATGTAGTCGTCAATCTGTCGCACTGCAGCCGCGGCCGCCTCGCGCTGTTCGGCTGCACCCTCGATCGGGATGCTCAGGCCGGGGTCAGCGAGCGACGCCCGAAGTCGAGCCAGCGAGATAAGCGCCGGTGCGCGGGTGTCGTTCACCCCTCCAGCATCGCTTACTCCCACTCGATCGTGCCCGGCGGCTTCGACGTCACATCAAGTACCACGCGGTTCACGCCGGGTACCTCGTTCGTGATTCGCGTCGAGATGCGGGCCAGCACATCGTAGGGAACGCGCGTCCAGTCGGCGGTCATCGCATCCTCAGATGAGACAGGCCGCAGCACGATGGGATGCCCGTAGGTGCGCCCATCCCCCTGGACGCCGACGGACCGCACGTCGGCCAGGAGCACAACGGGGCACTGCCAGATCGCAGCGTCCAGACCCGCAGAGGTCAGTTCGGCGCGCACAATCGCGTCCGCGGAACGCAGCAGCTCAAGTCGTTCTCGGGTGACCTCGCCCACAATGCGGATGCCCAACCCTGGCCCGGGGAACGGCTGGCGGGAGACGATGACCTCGGGTAGTCCGAGTTCGCGACCGATCGCTCGCACCTCGTCTTTGAACAGGGTGCGCAGGGGCTCCACGAGAGAAAACTGCAAGTCTTCCGGCAGCCCGCCCACGTTGTGGTGGCTCTTGATGTTCGCGGTACCGGTTCCGCCGCCCGACTCAACCACGTCGGGATACAGCGTGCCCTGCACGAGAAATTTGATTTGCTCGCCATCCGACGATGCCTCGGCGACCAAAGAGTCGGCCGCCGCCTCGAACGAGCGGATGAACTCGCGTCCAATGATTTTTCGCTTGGTTTCGGGATCGGTGACTCCCGCGAGCGCTGAGAGGAACTGGTCAACGGCGTCCACTGTGACGAGCCGCACCCCCGTGGATGCGACGTAGTCCTCTTCCACCTGGCGACGCTCATCCTGTCGAAGGAGACCGTGGTCGACGAAGATGCAGGTCAACTGGTCGCCAACCGCACGGTGCACGATCGCAGCAGCGACCGCAGAATCGACGCCCCCGGAGAGTCCGCAGATGACTCGCGATGTGCCGACCTGTTCCCGGATGCGCGAAACCTGTTCGGCGATCACACTCCCGCTGTTCCAGTCGGCTGGTATGCCCGCAGCGGAATGCAGGAAGTTCTCCAGCACCCGCTGGCCGAACTCGCTGTGCTTCACCTCCGGATGCCATTGCACGCCATACAAACGCCGCGCGTCGCTGCCGAACGCCGCGACAGGAGTAGACGGGCTGGACGCAAGAACCGTGAAGCCCTCGGGAGCCTTCGACACCGAATCGCCGTGGCTCATCCAGACCGTCTGCTCGATCGGTTGCCCCGCAAGCAGCGACCCACCGTCATGGTCAAGTCTCAGTTCGGTGCCGCCATACTCGCGCAGACCCGTATTGGCGACCTCTCCGCCGAGCTGCTGCGCCATCACCTGGAAGCCATAGCAGATGCCCAGCACGGGGATGCCCAGCCCAAGGATTGCCGGATCCAGGCTCGGTGCGCCCACTTCGTAGACACTCGACGGACCCCCGCTCAGCACGATACCCACCGGATTCTTCGCGGTGACCTCTGCCGCCGAAATGGTGTGCGGCACGATTTCGCTGTAGACGCTCGCCTCGCGAACGCGGCGAGCAATCAGCTGCGCGTACTGCGCACCGAAGTCAACGACGAGAACGGGTCGGGCTTCGGTGTCGCTCACGCGGTAATTCCGGCGTCAACGGTCGCAGGCTGCATCGTGTCGATGACCGCCTCGGCTTGACGGGGAACCCGCTTCTCAAGGAAGAACGACAGCAGCGGGACAATGCCCCCGAGCGCGATGAACAGGAATCGACCGAATGACCAGCGCGTGTAGCGCCAGAGCAGGAAGTCGCAGCCGAGGTACAGCACGTACAACCAGCCGTGCACGATCAGGATGGCCGTTGACAGGTCGACTCCGACAATCAACTCACGCGGGGTGAGTGCAAGAAACCCGTAGGGCCCGCCCATCTCGATGTCAACGCCAATGCCGTAGCGGAGCACCATCATGACGAGCAGCAGCAGCAGGAACGTGCCGGTAATGATCGACGAGACCTTGTAGACCGAGATGACCCGACGGATCTTGGGGATGTCTGCGGGGTCGGGTCCGATGGCCATGGCTCTATTCTACGTTTACGCTTTCGGCGGCCTCAGCGACTTCGGCCTCCCACGCATCCTTGGCCAGCCGGTACCAGAGGAAGATCGCAAAGCCCGCGAAAATCACCCACTCGATCGCGTAGAACACGTTGAGAAGGTTGAGCGAGACTTCCGTCGAGGGCGCGGGAGAATCGATCCTCTGGAGCCCGGGCACCGCGTCGTGCGAGACAATGTACCCACCGAACACCCGCTGCGGCGGCGTCGACCACCGGTTGATCAGGTCCGGCACGGCCAGCGTCGTGTTCGCTCCGTGCTCGAAGTCATTGTCCTGTGGTGACTCGCTCGGAAGGTATCGCCCGGTGATGGTGGGCGCTGGTGGGTTAGCTTGCAGGCTACGAATTGCGGATGCTGCGGCATCCGATGTACTCACCCACCCGAGGGCAACGGTGATGCTCGAGCCGACATTCGGACCGCTGGTCAGGATGGCGTGTCCGACCACCCAGAAGCCCGAATCCGCGAGATTCACGCGGCCGGACAGCACCGTGTAGTCCGCCGGAATGAACTCGGCATCGAAGCTCACCAGCTGGCCCGTCGCACGTGAGAGCACCGGCACCTGCGGTTCGGCGACGGATGAGAGTTGCACGACGTTCTCTGTTTGCTGGTCGGGGACGACTGCCCGCTCGAAGCTGCGTGACAGCTGCCACTGGCCCAGGGCCGCGAAGCCCGCGGCGATCGCCAGCGCCAGCAGGAGCGCCGCGATCCAGCGCGGACGGCGCATCACGGCCGACAGGCTGGGCGAAAGACGGGGTGTTGGAATGCTCAATGCTCAGCGCTCAATACTCGGGATCTCGTTTGCGGTCGGAAAGCTCGTCGGATTGCTCTGCCGCCTGCTGTGCTCGCGCATCCTTCGACTCATGCGGCGCAGATTCCATCGCCACGATCGGATCGAAGAGCCCGGCGTCGCTCTCATCGTCCTCCTCCGTGGCTGGAAGTTGTCCGGAAACCGCGGCCTCGACGAGGGCGATGCCTTCAGCGCGCGAGACATCGCGCGCTGAACTTGCAGATTTCTTGCGCTTCGAGCGGAAGAGCGCCGTCCCCAGTCGCTCCGAGTTCACCGCGATTACCGGCCCGATGATCGCCATGATCAGCACGTAAAGACCGGAAAACGGCGTGAGTCGCGGGTCAAGCCCTGCACCCACCGCGAGCGTCGAAAGGATGAGCACGAACTCGCCCCGGTTCTGGAGCATTGCACCCACGTTGAGACCTTCAGCCGGCGAGAGCCGATTCTGCCACGCGATCAATTGCCCACCGAGATTGTTGATCACCAGCGTGACGAGCACCGCGACAGCCACCTGAAGCCAGACTGCGCCGAAAGTGGTGAGATCGAGCGCGAGCCCGAAGTTGAGGAAGAAGAACGCCGCGAACACATCGCGCAGCGGAAGTGCCAGCTGTTCGACCCGGCCGCGGAACCTCGTCGCACCGAGCACGAGCCCAATGAGGAACGCCCCGATCGCATCCGATACCCCGAGTAGTTCGCCGATGCCGCCGAAACCGAGCGCGAGTCCGAAGAAGAGGATCGTGAACAGCTCCTCGTCTTTGGTCTGCACGAGGCGTGACACGACTCTGCCGCCCCAGCGGGCGATCACAAACATGATGATCAGGAAAGTGAACGAGATGGCCAGCTGGATGACGATCGCGCCAACATTGGTTTCACCGCGCAGCACCACCGACACGATCGCCAGGTAGATCGCCACGAAGACGTCCTCCAGCACCATGATGCCGAGGATTGCGGGGGTCTCACGATTGGCAAGCCGTCGAAGTTCGACGAGCAGCTTCGTGATGATCGCGCTTGAGGAAATCGCGGTCATCCCGGCAATAATCAGCGCTTCACGGGTGCCCCAGCCGATCCACACTCCGAGCGCGAAGCCCACGATGAGGTTGATCGCAATCCGGGTCCCCCCGGAGACGAGAAGCGCGCGGAAGTTGCCGTAAAACTCGTCTTGGTCGAACTCGAGCCCGAGGCTGAAGAGCAACAGGATGAGCCCGAACACCGCGACGAGCTGCACATCGGCAGCCTCGAAATTCAGCGGGAAGAACCTCGAGTGCGGGCTCGCCGCGAGGCCAACGAGCATGTAGATGGGAATCGCGGGCAGGCCAATGAGCTTCCCGAGCCGGCCGAGCACGTATGCGATGACGAACAGGACGCCCAAGACAACGAGATCTTGACCCACGTGCATAGAGCTAGCCGCCGGGCGGTGAGTCGGCGGCCACACTGGGCTTTATTTCTCCCGTGCGGTAGAACGCGAATACCTTTGCAACCTTTTCTGGCGTGCCGGCGACGACGAGCGTGTCTCCGGGAAAAACGGTGAAGTCGTCCGCCGGGGCGGGGCTTGCCGATTCGCCGCGCACAACTGCGACAACGGTGAGGCCGACGACACCCCTCCCCGCGAGACTGCCCAACTTCTTGCCCGCAATGTGATCGTCGTAGTCAACCGAGAACCAGTCAATGGCAAGGCCGGGGATCGCGTCGAGGCTCGAGAGAGACTCGGTTATGCGCGTACCCCCGAGAAGCTCGGCGAGAGTGTGCGCTTCATCTTCCTCAAGACGAAGCGAGACTTTGCTCTTGTCGGATCCGCCTTCGGCGTCCGAGAACGTGATGAGGTCGCTCTGGCCGGAGCGGTGAGTGATCACACCGACTTTGCCGCCGTCATCCGTGACGAAAGTGTGCAAAACTCCGACGCTGGGCAGTTTCACCCGCCTGACATCGACCATTTTTTCTCCCGTTGTTCTCACGTCAATTCTACCGACTGCGATCGGAGGCACCCCCGATCCGGCGTGCGCCCAGCGCGAACTCGGCGGGCCGCGCTAGGCCTCCACGATCTCCGGAGCCATCAACCGGATGCGATCCGCCGACAGGTCGTCCGGCTCCGTCTGGCTCTCGCGCTCGGCCTCTACGCGGGCGAGGTAAACCTGAACCTCCCGCTGGGTGCGCGCAGCATCCCACCCCAGCTCACGGGCCATCAGGCCGGCCGCAATCGGCGCTGCCGACACACCGCGGTCCCAGGCTTCGATCGAGATCCGGGTGCGCCGCGCGAGAACATCCTCAAGATGCAACGCCCCCTCGTGCGTCGCGGCATAGACAACCTCGGCACCGATGTAGTCGTCCGCGCCGGGCAGTGGCTCCGCGAGTTCCGGACGCTCGCGGATTAGATCGAGCAGCTCGTCGGTCATCACGCCGTAGCGGTTCAGGAGATGTTCGATGCGTACCTTGTGCACGCCGAACGCACGGGCGATCTTGCTCCGCTTGTTCCACGCCGCGTGATATCCCTCTGCTCCGAGCAGCGCGACGTCTTCGGTGATGCTGGAGGAGATCGTGCCGTCAAGGGCGGCGACCGCCTCGTCGATGGCATCCTTCGCCATGATGCGGTACGTGGTCCACTTGCCGCCCGCGACGACCACGAGACCCGGCACGCTGTGCGCAACGATGTGTTCACGGCTGAGCTTGGAGGTCTGGTCGGACTCGCCGGCCAACAGCGGACGCAGACCCGCGAACACTCCCTCGACGTCGTCGCGCGTGAGCGGAACGGCGAGCACCGTATTGACAGTCGCGAGGAGGTAGTCGATGTCGGCCGCGGTCGCTGCAGGATGAGCCTTGTCGAGATTCCAGTCGGTATCGGTCGTACCGATCAGCCAGTGACGACCCCACGGGATCACGAACAGCACGCTCTTCTCGGTGCGCAACAGCAACCCGAGTTTGGAGTGGATGCGATCCCTCGGCACCACAAGGTGAATACCCTTAGAGGCACGCACCTTGAACTGGCCGCGCTCACCAACCATCGCCTGGGTGTCGTCTGTCCAGACACCCGTCGCGTTGACAATCTGCTTTGCATGGATCTCGAACTTCTCGCCGGACTCAAGGTCGTGCGCGTTCACCCCGACCACGCGCTCGCCCACCTTGATGAAACCCTCGACTCGCACCCTCGATGCGACGTGCGCCCCATAGAAGGAGGCCGTGCGTGCCAGGTTGGCAACGTAGCGCGCGTCGTCGACCTGGGCATCCCAGTAGGTCAGACCGCCGATAAATGCGTCTGGGTTGAGGCTCGGCATGGCGCGCAGCATTTGGGTCTTCGTGAGGTGGCGGTGGTGCGGGACTCCCGGAGGACGCCCACCGGTGTAGCTGAAGATGTCGTACAGCAGCATTCCCGCTCCGATATATACCCGCTCCCAGACGCGATGCGTGAGCGGGTAAAGGAAGCGCACCGGCTTCACGAGGTGCGGCGCGATGCGCTGCAGGAGAAGTCCGCGTTCGATCAATGCTTCCCGAACCAGCCGGAAATCGAGCTGCTCGAGGTAACGGATGCCGCCGTGCACCAGCTTCGACGACCTGCTGCTTGTACCGCTCGCCCAATCCCGCGCCTCGACCATCCCGACCCTGAGGCCCCTTGTGGTGGCATCCAGTGCGCTACCGGTTCCAACGATGCCGCCGCCGATGACCAGAATGTCGAGTTCCTTGGTCTTCAATGCCTCGATCGCCGCAGTGCGCTCAAGCGGACCAAGTTTGGTGGATCGTGTGACTGAGTCTCGTAATTTCATTGCCTACCCCGCGTGATACGGCGCGACGACCACTTCGACGCGCTGGAATTCTTTGAGATCTGAGTAGCCGGTCGTCGCCATCGAACGCCTCAGCGCACCGATCAAATTGGTACGACCGTCGACGACCGTCGATGGCCCGAACAGCACTTCGCGCAGCGGCGCGAGCGTACCCACCTCGACCCGGTTGCCACGGGGCAACTCCGAGTGGTGCGCCTCCGGACCCCAGTGCCAGCCACCGCCGGGCGCCTCGGCGGCACGCGCAAGGGTGCTACCGAGCATCACTGCGTCGGCTCCGACGGAGATCGCCTTGACGATGTCGCCGCTGGTTCCGAGGCCGCCGTCAGCGATCACGTGAACGTAGCGGCCGCCTGATTCGTCCATGTAGTCGCGGCGCGCGCCCGCGACATCTGCCACCGCCGTCGCCATCGGAGCATGGATGCCCAGTGTGGCTCTCGTCGTCGAAGCGGCACCGCCGCCGAAGCCGACGAGCACCCCGGCAGCACCGGTACGCATCAGGTGAAGCGCTGCAGTGTACGTTGCAGCGCCGCCCACGATAACCGGAACGTCGAGCTCATAGATGAACTTCTTGAGGTTGAGCGGCTCGACAGACTTCGACACGTGTTCGGCGCTCACGGTCGTTCCACGAATAACGAATATGTCCACGCCAGCGTCCACGACTGTCTGGTAGAGCTCTTGGGTGCGCTGCGGGCTGAGAGCACCGGCCACGGTGACTCCGGCCGCCCGAATCTCCGCTATGCGCGCGCTCACGAGTTCGGGCTTCACCGGTTCTGCGTAGAGCTCCTGCATGCGCCGGGTGGCGTTCTCCGGCTTCAATTGACGGATCTCCGCGAGTACCTTCTCGGGGTCGTCGTAGCGGGTCCACACGCCCTCGAGGTCCAGCACGCCGAGGCCCCCGAGCTTGCCGATCGCGATCGCCGTCGCGGGGCTCACCACCGAGTCCATCGGTGCGGCGAGCACCGGGATGTCGAACATGTACGCGTCGATCGTCCAGCTGACCGAGACATCTTTCGGATCACGGGTGCGTCGCGACGGCACTATCGCGATGTCGTCGAAGGCCCACACACGCCGGGCACGTTTTGCGCGGCCGATCTCGATATCGCTCACATTCAGAGCCTACTGGCGGTGGGTGCTGCCGCTCGCTCCGCAGGCCCTTGTCCGCGCGACAGTTGCCGCCGTCCGCATCCACACGTCCGTAACCCGGGTCAAAACAGTCCACCCGGTCCGGCGTAGCGGCCGGGGTTGTGGCATCGGAGCGCTAGCGCCGGTAGTTCGGCGCCTCGACAACCATCTGAATGTCGTGCGGGTGCGATTCCTTTAGTCCCGCTGCGGTGATGCGCACAAAGCGGCCCTTCACGCGCAATTCCTCGATGGTGCGTGCGCCGGTGTAAAACATTGACTGCCGCAAGCCACCGAGCAATTGGTAGACGACGGATGCAACTGGCCCTCGGTAGGGCACCTGCCCTTCGATGCCCTCCGCAATCAACTGCTCGTCACTGGGCACGTCGGCCTGGAAGTAGCGGTCGCGGGAGTAGGACGTCTTCTGGCCGCGAGTCTGCAGCGCACCGAGGGAGCCCATGCCGCGGTAGCTCTTGAACTGCTTGCCGTTGATGAAGATTAGATCCCCTGGGCTCTCATCCGTCCCGGCGAGCAATGATCCAAGCATCACGGTCTCCGCGCCTGCAACCAGCGCTTTGGCGATGTCACCCGAGTACTGCAACCCTCCGTCAGCGATCACGGGGATATCAGATTCACGTGCGGCGAGCGACGCCTCATAGACCGCGGTGACTTGCGGCACCCCCACTCCCGCGACGACGCGCGTCGTGCAGATCGACCCCGGACCAACACCGACTTTCACGGCGTCAGCACCAGCATCGATGAGCGACTGGGCGCCCGAGCGCGTCGCGACGTTGCCACCGATCACGTCGATCGCGGCGAAAGCACTGTCGCTCTTGATGCGACGGATGATGTCGAGCACCCCTGCCGAGTCTCCATTGGCGGTGTCAACCACGATCACATCCACGCCAGCATCACGCAGTGCACCAGCGCGCTCCCACGCGTCACCGAAGAATCCGATCGCGGCACCAACGCGCAGCCTGCCCGAGTCATCTTTTGTTGCGTTGGGGTACTGCTCGCTCTTGTCGAAGTCTTTGACGGTGATGAGACCACGGAGCCGGCCAGCGGCATCCACCAGCGGAAGCTTCTCAATCTTGTGCCGCGCGAAGATCGCGATCGCGGCATCTGGATTGATGCCCTCCGGGGCGGTGATGAGTGGCATCTTCGTCATAACGTCGCGAACAAGAGTGGTCGATTTCTCGAACGGCGAGACGAAACGCATGTCACGGTTCGAGATGATGCCAACAAGCTGGCCGTCACCTTCGACCACTGGGAGGCCGGAGATCCGAAATTGCCCACAGAGTGCGTCGACTTCGGCGACAGTCGCATTCGGAGTCGTGGTCACCGGGTTGGTGATCATGCCTGACTCGCTGCGCTTCACGTTGTCGACGAGCGCCGCCTGCTCGGCAATCGCGAGGTTGCGGTGCAGCACGCCGAGGCCGCCGTTGCGTGCCATGGCGATCGCCATCCGTGACTCGGTGACCGTGTCCATCGCCGAAGAGAGCAGCGGTGCCGCGACCCGGATGCGGCGGGTTAGCCGCGTGCTCGTATCGGCCTCGCTGGGGATCACGTCGGTGTGCCCCGGCAGCAACATGACGTCGTCGTAGGTGAGGCCGATGAAGCCGAAAGGGTCTGGCTGGTCCATGGTCAATATTAACCGGTTGGGTGGTTTGCTATTTCCACCCTCATAATGATTTCACCGTACTGTGTCGCCTCACACCAGCACAGCCAGAAACAACGACGACATAAACGGCCGGTATCGTCAACGTCGATGGTGCGCCAGACCCGAGGGATGCGTTTTGTCCGGAAGGTCTCTGACTGGAGGTTTCGTGGTAGCCACTGATTCCGTTGAACGGCGCGGACTGCGCTGGGCGATTGTTCTGTTTGTCGCCCTGCTGGGCGTTCTCACTTTCGCCAGCGGAAGCCTTCCCGCGCACGCCGACTCAATTCGCACTGACTCGATCGGCGGTGACCTCCCGTTCCAGTTCTCCGGAAACGTGAAGAACGACGGTACGGCCCTCGAGGGCGTACGCATCACCCTGAGTGGCAACGGGTACAAGGCCGAGGTCAAGACAGACGTCAAGGGGCAGTGGAAGATCGGCGTTCCTGCCAAGGGCAAGTACACACTCACCCTCGACGAGTCGACGCTGCCGAAGGGCATCATCGTCGTGCAGGGCAGTAACTCGATCGAGGCGGAATTTGGTCTCACACCCAACAAGTCGGTCAACTTCTTCCTCGGCGTCGGCGTGCGGCAAACAACAAGCTTCCTCGACCAATTCCTCCAACGATCCGTCACCGGCCTAAGCTTTGGCCTCCTCCTCGCCCTCGCCTCGATCGGTCTCTCGCTGATCTTTGGCACAACGGGCCTGAGCAACTTCGCGCACGCCGAACTGGTGACCTTCGGAGCGCTCATGACCCTGACCTTCGCGGTCGATCTCGCCTGGCCGCTGTGGGCGGCCCTCATCGTGGCGATAGTGCTCAGCGGTGTCTTCGGGTTCGTTACGGATGCCGCGCTCTGGGCACCGCTCAGGCGAAAGGGAGTCGGGCTCATCCCGATGATGATCGTCAGCATCGGCCTGTCGCTGGCACTTAGATACCTCTACCAGTACCTCTACGGGGGCAGCACCCGACAACTACCCGGTGCCGATGGACACGATCTGGCCCTCGGGCCCATCAGGCTCTCGCCGCTTGACATTCTGAGCATGGCAATCTCGATAGTCGCCGTGGTCGCGGTCGCGTTCTTCCTGCTGCGCACCCGCCTCGGCAAGGCAACGCGAGCCGTGAGCGACAACCCGAGCCTCGCTTCCGCGAGCGGCATCGATGTCGAGCGCGTCATTCGAATCGTCTGGGTGATCGGCGGCGCGCTGGCCGGACTCAGCGGCATCCTGCTGGCGTTCTACCGTCCGGGCGTTTCGTGGGACATGGGGTTCACGATCCTCCTCCTGATCTTCGCAGCGGTCACTCTCGGTGGCCTCGGCACGGCATTCGGTGCACTGATCGGCTCCCTCGTCGTCGGTTTCTTCACGGAAATCTCTACGCTGTGGATCCCGTCGGATATGAAGTACGTCGGTGCACTCGCGATCCTCATCATCGTTCTACTGGTCAGGCCGCAGGGAATCCTCGGTCGCAAAGAGAGAATTGGCTAACTCATGGTTGATTTCTGGCAAATCATTCAGAATGCGGCGGTCGAACTCATCAGCCCCACGAGTGCCGCCTACGCGCTCGCCGCTCTAGGCCTCGCGATCCACTTCGGCTTCACCGGGCTGCTCAACTTTGGCCAAGCGGGCTTCATGGCCCTCGGCGCGTACGGCTTCGGTATCTCTACGCTGACATTCCACTTCCCGGTGTGGGGAGCAGTTCTCGTCGGGATAGGAGCATCGATTGTCTTCGCTCTGATTCTCGGCATACCCACCCTGCGACTCCGGGCCGACTACCTGGCCATCGTGACGATCGCGGCGTCCGAAATCGTGCGGCTCATCTTCACCACCAACTCTCTCGATCAATGGACCGGTTCCGCAAACGGCCTGAGCGGCTACAAAAACGGATTTGCAGCTCTCAACCCCTTCCCGCCGGGCACCTACGGTTTTGGCCCGTTCACTATGAACGAGTACGACCTTTGGCTGCGCGTGGTCGCGTGGACGCTCGTGATTCTGGCATGCCTCCTTACCTGGCAGCTCATGCGCAGCCCCTGGGGCCGCGTAGTCAAGGGCGTTCGTGAAGACGAGGATGCCGTGCGCTCGCTCGGTAAGAATGTCTATTTCTACAAAATGCAATCGCTGATTCTCGGCGGCGTGTTTGGCAGCGTGGCCGGTGTGATCTTCGTCTTGCCGCGGGCGATCGTGCCAGCGAATTTCTCGACAACCTTGACGTTCTTCCTTTATACGATCCTGCTGCTTGGCGGTGCCGCGACGATTCTCGGCCCGGTCGTCGGCTCGATCATCTTCTGGGTGCTGCTCTCCGCAGTTTCTGGGTTCATTGCGCGGGCCCAAGAGGTGGGCTGGTTCGATTTCATCGGGATGTCGAGCGTGCAGGCCGGCCAAAGCCGTTTCATCATCGTCGGAATCGCACTGATGCTCTTGGTGATATTCCGACCCCAGGGCATCTTCGGAAACAAGAAGGAGCTGGCCTTTGCAAAGTGAATCGAACCCACCCGAGGCTAAGCGCGCGGCGCCGTCGAAGACCGCCGACCTGGCGATCGGCGAGGCGGCCCCCGGCGTCCCCAAAGTCGACCCGATCCTGGTTGCCAACCACGTCACGCGCACGTTTGGTGGCCTGACAGCTGTCGACGTCGATCACGTGGAAATCCCACGCAACGCGATCACCGCGCTGATCGGCCCCAACGGTGCGGGCAAGACCACGTTCTTCAACCTGCTCACCGGGTTCGACAAACCGGACACCGGCAGTTGGACGTTCCTGGGCAGATCGCTCGCCGGCGTTCCGTCGTTCAAAGTAGCTCGACTCGGCCAGGTGCGCACCTTCCAGTTGACGAAGGCTCTCTCACTGCTGAGCGTGCTCGACAACATGAAGCTCGGGGCGAAGGCTCAAAAGGGCGAGAACATGTTCTACGCCCTGCTGCCCTGGCTGTGGCGCAAGCAGGAAGAGGCCATCGAGGGCAAAGCCATGGAGCTGCTCGGGCGCTTCAAGCTTGACACCAAGGCCGAGGACTACGCCGCCAGTCTCTCCGGGGGGCAGCGCAAACTGCTCGAAATGGCACGAGCCCTCATGAGCGACCCGACCCTCGTAATGCTCGACGAACCAATGGCAGGCGTCAATCCCGCTCTCACCCAATCGTTGCTCGACCATATCCTCGACCTCAAGACCCAGGGCATGACCGTGCTCTTCGTTGAACACGACATGCAGATGGTGCGCCACATTGCAGACTGGGTAATCGTGATGGCCGAGGGCAAGATCGTGGCCGAAGGTCCGCCGGATGCAGTCATGCAAAACCCGGCGGTCATCGATGCCTACCTGGGAAGCCATCACGACCAAGACCTCGGCGACCCTAACGAAGCCGAGAACGTGCACGCGATAGAGGAGCTGCTCAATGCCGACGAGTGAAAAAGCCAGTTCTGACACGGCGGCTTCTCTCACGCCGGCCCCGGTTCCCGTAGTCGAGGTCAGGAACGTGACGGCGGGGTATGTGACCGGCGTGAACATCTTGAATGCGTGCTCGCTGATCGCGAACCACGGCGAACTCATCGGAATCATTGGCCCGAACGGCGCCGGTAAGTCGACCCTTCTCAAAGCAATCTTCGGTCTCGTGAAGGTGCGCGAGGGTCAGGTGTTGCTCAACGGTGAGACCATCACAGGCTTCAAACCAAACAAGCTCGTCTCTCAGGGCGTGGGATTCGTCCCACAGACGAACAACGTCTTTCCGACCCTCACGATCCGAGAGAACCTGGAGATGGGCCTCTTTCAGAAACCGAAAGGCTTCAAGGAACGGCTCGCCTTCGTGATCGACATCTTCCCGGAACTGGAGAAACGCCTCGCACAGCGCGCCGGCTCGCTCTCGGGCGGGGAACGCCAGATGGTCGCGATGAGCCGCGCGCTCATGATGGGACCACACATCCTGCTGCTCGATGAGCCATCGGCCGGGCTCTCGCCGGTTCGTCAGGATGAAGCGTTCCTTCGCGTCAAGGAGATCAACAAAGCCGGCGTCACCACCATCATGGTCGAACAGAACGCTCGTCGCTGTCTGCAGATCTGCGACCGCGGTTACGTGCTCGATCAAGGCAAGGATGCTTACACCGGCACAGGTCGCGAATTGCTCAACGACCCCAAGGTGATCTCGCTGTACCTCGGTACGCTCGGCGAGGACTAACCGCGCTCGTTCAATCTGGCGCCGCCTGCATCCGCGGATCACCGCAGGCACGGTGCTGCCCGGCCGGACAACAAAAGGGGCCCCGACCTAAGCCGGGGCCCCTCATGCTTCAACTGAAATTAGTTGATGCGCTTGTACGTGTTGTCTGCCGCGTACTGGTAGATACCGATCGATGCCTCGGTCGGGTCACCGTGCTCGTCGAAGGTGATCGGTCCGGAGTAGCCGTCATAGTCAACGACTTTTCCGTCGAGGATGATCTGGGCCGCCGACGCGAAGTCGGTGGCCTTCTTGCCGCTACCAGAACCACCGGAGACCTCCTGCAGCTTGGACGCGACGTCCGTTCCCTTGACCGACTTCGCTGCGAGCGCCGCAAGGGCGATCAGGACGACTGCATCGTAGGACTCGGCCGCGTAGCTGTAAGACTTCAGCGTCGGATCGATCTTCAGCAGGCGAGCGGTGAAGTCACCGAGCTTGCTCGTGTCGAGGCCGGGCGTGGTGCCCTTGTCGCCGGTAAGTGTGCCAGGAGCGAAATCCTTGCTGTAGTCGGCCAGGTTACCGTCCACGAAGTACAGCGGACCGGCATAGCCGGCACTTCTGATCGCGGGAACGATGATCTTCGCTTCATCGAAAGTAACGAGAGCGATAGCGTCGGGCTTTGCAGCAAGTACGGTGGAGATTTGGGTCGTGAAGACCGTGTCACCCGTGTTGTAGGTCGGCGAAGCAACGACCTTGCCACCGGCAGCCTCGAAGGTCGACGTGATCTTCTTGGTGAGCCCGGTTCCATAGGAGTCGTTCAGCTCGATGATGCCCAGGTGCTGGATACCATCCGCAGCAATGAGATTACCGAGCACTTCACCCTGCAGAACGTCTGAGGGGGCGGTACGCCAGTAGAGACCATGGTCTGCGTAGTTGGTGAAGTCGATCGACGTGTTCGCCGGCGACATCTGAATGACGCCTGCACCGGTGATCTGGTCGATAACCGTCTTCGAGACAGCGGAGGACGCTGCTCCGATAATGGCGGTGACGCCGAGGGAGAGAAGATCGGTGACGGACACAGTTGCGGTGTCCGTGGTCGTGTCACCAGAGTCGCGGTACTGAACGTCGACCGTGATGCCGAGCTTGGCGTCGTTGATGTCCTTGACTGCGAGTGCAACACCGGCTTGTTCGGGAGGGCCGAGGAACGCGAGCGTGCCACTCTGGGGAAGGATCGTACCGATCTTCAGGGTCAGTGGCGTGCGTGCGCCGGTGGTGGTTCCCGAGCCGGAAGTTGCTGAACATCCACTGAGGACGACTGCACTTACACCAACAATGGCGATGCCACTGAGGATCGACTTAAGAGTTCGAGAGCGCGAGGCCGTTGCCTTCACGATTACGCTCATGTTGCTCCTTGCTTTGAATTTGTTTGAAACACGGCACGGCACAAGCCAAGCTGTCCTGTCAAGGTATTCGGCTGTGGTGACATTCACAATACGTGAGGGTTACAGCCCTGTAACACCCGCAATATCGTTACCTTTCGTGATCTTGGCTAAGCACCACTGAATCGTCCTCGTCCAACCGGGAATCACGCTGCCGCGCCCGGCCCGCAGCGACCTTTCGAAACGTGAACAGGTCGACGGTCAGGATGCCCAGCGCGAGCCAGACGATTCCGAACCCGACCCAGCGTGCCGCTGGCATGTCCTCGTGCAGGAGCCACACTCCGACCACCAGCTGGATGATCGGTGAAATGTATTGTGCGAGTCCGATGTAGGTGAGCGGAAGGCGACGTGCGGCGGCCGCGAACAGCAGCAGCGGCACCGCGGTAATGGCGCCGAGGCTCAGCATGAGCACCGTTTCCAGCGTGCCGGTCCGCCCCATTGTCAGGCCGGACGTTGCGGCAATCACCACGAGCGCGGCGATCGCAACCGGCGCCAGAACTGCGGTCTCGATGGCAAGCCCGCTGAGAGCATCCACCCGGTGACCGATCCGCTTCTTGACGAATCCGTACAGGCCGAAGCTGAATGCGAGGGTGATCGCGATCCACGGGAAGGTGCCGTGCATGATGGCAAGCACCAGCACCGCGATCGCGCTGATGCCAACTGCCGTCCACTGCAGCGGACGCAGTCGCTCGCGCAGGATGAACACGCCGAGGAGCACCGTCACGATCGGGTTGGTGAAGTACCCGAGCGAGGCCTCGATGACGCTGCCTGAGACTGCGGCATAGACGTACACGAGCCAGTTCACGAGGATGAGCACGCTGGCCAGCATTAGCGTCAAAACCGCCGAACGATCGCGAACCAGAGCCGCAAACCTCGACCAGCCGCGCGTGACAGTCAGCAGGATCGCGCAGAACACCAGTGAGAGTGTGATGCGCCAGGCGACGATTTCAAAGGGGCCGGATGCTCGCAGCACAAAGAACACCAGGGGGAGTAACCCCCACAGCAGGTTCGACGAGATCGCGAAGACAAGTCCGCGGCCCGGCACTCGCTCAGATTCGGGAGTGACAGCCACCCTGACAGCCTACGGCCAGCCGCAGGTTCACTTGCCGAGCGTGCAAAAGGGCCCGGCAGCATGTCGCCACCGGACCCCTCGGTAAAAGCGTGTGACTAGCGGACGACCACGGCGAGAACGTCGCGAGCCGACAGTACGAGGTAGTCATTACCGTCGTACTTGACCTCGGTTCCGCCGTACTTGGAGTAGATCACCTTGTCGCCGACGGCGATGTCGAGGGGAACGCGGTTGCCGTTGTCATCGATGCGGCCGGGGCCGACTGCGACGACGTCACCCTCTTGGGGCTTCTCCTTCGCGGTGTCAGGAATGACAAGACCCGAGGCAGTAGTCTGCTCGGCCTCGACCTGCTTGATGACAATTCGATCCTCGAGCGGCTTGATGGACACCGACACGGTTGACCTCTTCCTTCTTGAAAACTTGTGGGGTTGGCACACTCCTTATGAGAGTGCCAGATCAACTATAAGGCTTGGCTGGCACTCGATCAATGCGAGTGCCAGCGCTGACGCGTCAGCTGCTCGCCGCACCATCGGGCTTCGACCGGTACCGTGAGGTCATGGACTCAGGGGAACTGCGTGAGTTGCTCTCCACCGAGGGGCTACGCCTGCTCGACTCTCTGCCCTCCTACGACTCGAGCGCGGATATTGTGCGCATCGTTGCCGAGTTACGCAAGGCGGGTCATGCGCCCGGTCTCGTCGCTGCGGTGTTGAGCCAAGCAAAACTGCGGTCGCGCGCGGCGTCGAAGTTTGGCCCCTTTGCCGAGCGAATGCTGTTCACTGAAGCCGGCCTCGAGCAAGCCACTCGATTGAGCGTCGCGGCACAGCATGCGGGGAGGTTTCAGCGTGCCGGGCTCCGCTGGATTGCTGATCTCGGGTGCGGCATCGGTGCGGATGCCCTCGCCATCGCCGCGCTCGATCTCGAGGTCACCGCGGTGGAACGGGACGAGGTGACGGCCGCCATCGCCGCGTACAATCTCGCGCCCTGGTCGAACGCGCGTGTCGAGCATCACGATGCCGAAACCTTCGACCTGAGCGGAATCGACGGGGTCTATCTTGACCCTGCCCGGCGCGACGGCGCCAAGCGGCTGAAGAACCCCGCCGACTTCTCCCCCGGCCTCGACTTCGCCTTCGGTCTCGGGCATGAGTTGCCCACCGGCGTTAAACTCGGGCCGGGCATTGACCGGGACCTGATACCGCCCGGTACAGAGGCACAGTGGATCTCGGTGGACCGCGACGTTGTGGAGCTCGGGGTATGGTTCGGGCCACTCGCGCGTGAGGGCGTGGGGAGGGCGGCACTCGTGATCGGTGAGCACGGCTCGGCCGAGCTCACCGCGTCGGGCGACAGTGCGGATCTGGGTACCGGCACACTCGGCGAGTATGTGTGGGAACCGGACGGTGCGGTCATCCGCGCCCGACTCATCGGCGATCTGGGTCGAAACCTCGATGCCCGGATGCTCAGCACCGACATCGCCTATCTCACCTCGGACGAGGCGAGGTCGACCCCATTCGCCACAGGATTCCGGGTGATCGAGAATTTCCCCCTCGACCAGCGCTCGCTCAAGCGAGAACTTGCTGCCCGCGCGATCGGAACCCTCGAAATCAAGAAGCGGGGGGTCGATATCGATCCGGCCACGTTCCGCCGGGCGATGGCGCCCAAAGGCGACGCGAGCGCAACCCTCATCCTGACTCGAGTGGCGGGCAAACGTCGTGCGCTCCTCGTCGAGCGCCTGATGCCCGCGAGCCAGGCACTCTGAACGACTCCGCAACCGGAGCAAAACGAAAGGACCCGAGCCAATCGAGCCCGGGCCCTTCGCGTCAGTTCCGATCGGTCGGCCTTCGCCGAATCAGTTGGTGGTGGGGAGGTACCCGACGGTACCGACGATGAGCAGCGGCACGACGATACTCGCGACTATGAAGATCAAATAAAACAGGGTGAATACGAAGCCGAGGATTACCCCAGCGAGAGCGAGGCCGTGGCCCTGCTCGCCGGTGCGCTTGATCTGGTTGAGCGCGATGAAGCCGACGATGATTCCCGCAAGTGGGATTACGAAGGCGCCGATGATGGCGATGATGGAAAGCACGTTATACGGGCGAGCGGTTCCAACTGGTGCGGTGTACGGTGTCGGCTGCGCCGGGGCGGTGTACGGTTCCGGCTGCACGGGTGCGGTGTAAGCAACGGGCTCGGCGGGGGTGGGGGTTTGGATGGGGTCTGTCATGGACCTATAGTCCCAGCCGCCACCTGCGGTGTCAACGGTGCACGGCCTCCAAGGTGGGTAATTTTCAGGCTTGGATAGTCGTTACCGGCAGTGTTGAGTCAGCCCCGAAACCCATGCCCGATGGTGCATGGCCCGCCATGACGAGCTGGGCGCCGAGAGCCGCGATCATCGCCCCGTTGTCGGTGCACAGCTGGAGGGGTGGGATGCGTAGGCTGATCCCCTCTTCGGCGCAGTGCTGCGCCGCGACCTCTCGCACACGCGCGTTCGCCACCACACCGCCGCCGAGCAGCAGGCGAGGTACCCCGAGATTGTTGCACGCCGCGATCGCCTTGCTCATGAGCACATCGACGACGGCCTCCCGGAAGCTGGCGGCGACATCCGCGAGGGGAATCTCTGCGCCGGCATCCTGTTCCCGCTCGACCCATCGCGCGACCGCGGTCTTCAGGCCCGAGAAGGAAAAGTCGTAGCGGTGCTTCTCAAAGCCTTTGGGCTGCGAGAGGCCACGGGGAAACCGGATCGCCGTCGGGTCACCCCCAATCGCCGCACGGTCGATCTCCGGCCCGCCAGGATACGGCAGGCCGAGGAGGCGTGCGACCTTATCGAACGCCTCACCTGCGGCATCGTCAATGGTCTCCCCCAGCAGTTCGACGTCTGATACCAGGTCGCGCACAAGCAGTAGCGACGTGTGCCCGCCCGAGACCAGCAGCGCGACCGTGGGGTACTCGAGCGGCTCCCCATCCAGGAGGTCAACGCCCACGTGGCCGACAAGGTGATTGACCGCGTAGATCGGCTTGCCAAGGGAGATCGCGAGTGCCTTTGCGGCCCCAACGCCCACCATCAAAGCGCCGGCGAGTCCGGGCCCGCTGGTGACGGCCACCGCGTCAATGTCAGCGAGCGAAACTCCCGCGGTCTGCAGTGCCAGCTGCAATGTTGGTCGAAGCGCCTCGAGGTGAGCGCGCGCGGCAACTTCGGGCACAACCCCGCCATAGCGCGCGTGCTCCTCCATCGACGACGCGATCACATTGGCCAGCAACTCGGTGCCGCGCACGATACCCACACCCGTCTCGTCGCAGCTCGTCTCGATGCCGAGCACGAGCGGGCGGTGCAGCTGATTCGTCATGCCACACCCACCCTGGGCTCGGCAATTACAAGCTTCATGACAATCGCGTCGACTCCGTCCGGCTGGTAGTACTTGGGCCGCACCGCGATTTGCTCGAACCTCAACGAGCGGTACAGCGACTTCGCTCCCGGGTTGTCCGCCCGCACTTCCAGAAACACGTCCGTCGCACCGCGCTGCCTGGCCTGCCCAATGAGCTGCTGCATGAGTACCCGCCCGAGACCCGACCGTCGCGCGGTCTCGATGACTGCGATCGTCTGGATGTCCGCCTGTGGCTCACGAAGAGGCGAATGAAGACCCGCATAGGCCTCAATCTCGCCCGGCGAATCGGGACGAAACGCCACGACGTAGTACCCGTGCTGATCCCCGAGCTCAGCGCGCATAACCGATGGTGACCACGCATCGGAGGCAAAAACGGAATTCTCGATTGCCATGATCGCGTCGAGATCGTCGCTCGTCGCTCGTCGCAGTTCCCAGGTCATCCGGTCACCCGCTTCGGGCCGGCGGACACCGTCACATCGGGTGGGCGAAGGTAGAGCGGCTCGTCGGCAGCGAAGGGTCGGCGATGGGCATACAGCGATTCGGCGAGGAGCCCGAGGGAGGCGGCGGAGACGGTCCGGGCATGCATGAGCGTGTGGTCGGGGTACCGTGCAACGAGGTGGTCGAGCTCGGTGGCGGGGTGCAGCGCGGGGCCCAGCGTGCGAACGGGGAGAGCTGCTGCATCCATCACGCCGTACACCGAGTAAAAGAGCTCGTTGCGGCGAGCATCAGTCACGACCAGAACCGGTCCGGGTTTGCCGAACGCAAGTGAGTCGTGGCTCGCGACCGGTACCACGACGATGCCAGCCCCGAACGCAAATGCGCGGGCTGCCGCGATCCCAACACGCAACCCTGTGAACGGCCCGGGACCCATTCCGGCCACGACCCCAGACAGGTCTGCGACGGCGACACCCGAGGTGTCAAGGCACGCGACGATGAGCTCACCGATTACTTCGGCATGACGCCGCGTGTCATCCGACGAGGCCTCTGCCAGCACACCCAGCTCACGGTCGACGATCGCGACGCTCGTGCCCGCGGAGGTGTCAATCGCGAGCAGCATCGAGCCACTCCATTCGTCGCCAACGCGGGCCGTGCCCGGTCAGAGCTACTGTGCGTGGCTCGATCTCATCTCCGGAGTCCCCCCCGTGCGGCCGCGCGATGTCCACCTGCAGCCACGATTGTGTGATGCCGTCGGTCAGGCCGGCGCCCCATTCGACGACGACGATGGATGCCCCAAAATCGATATCCAGGTCGTCAAGCTCCCTGGCGCTGCTCAGTCGATACGCGTCAACATGCACGAGGGGTGCGAGGGACTCGGCGCGCCGGTGCGTTCGGGCGAGAACAAAAGTCGGACTGGTCACCGACCCTCGCACCCCGAGCGCCTCACCCAGCCCACGCGTAAGGGTGGTCTTGCCCGCACCGAGCTCACCGTTGAGCAGCACCAGGTCGCCCGGCACGAGCTCACGCGCGATGCGAGCACCGAGGGCCTCCATTGCTTCGGGCGTGGCGATCACAAAACCTGCGGCGCTCACTGCACAAACCGGCGTTTCACCCGCGGGCCGATGCGGGTGATGATCTCGTAGTTGATCGTGCCGGCCGCGAAGGCCCACTCCTCGACGGCGGGGTATCCAGATAAGGGATCACCGAACAGCACGGCCCGATCGCCAATCGCAACGTCTGCATCGCCGACATCGACAACGAACTGGTCCATCGCGATGCGTCCCGAAACCCGGTACGTGATGCCGTTGATCGAGACCGGGCCGGCCCCCGAGGCGTGCCGCGGAACACCGTCGGCATAGCCGAGCGGCACGAGCGCGAGCGTGGTCGGTTTCTCGGTGACGTACTGGTGCCCATAGGAGACCCCCGTACCCGCGGGCACCCGTTTCACGTTGACCAGCGTTGCGGAAAGCTGCATCACGGGTGTGAGGCCGAGGGATGCCGCGTCCTCGTCGTCGAAGGGTGACAAGCCGTAAGTGCTCACGCCGAACCGCACCATTCCAAAACGGGCGGACGGCACCCGCAGCGCCCCACCGGATGCCGCAAGGTGGAGCAGTTCCGGGTCGAGTCCCGCGCTACGTGCCTCGGAGATAGCGCGCTCGAACCGCTCCACCTGAGCGAGGTCTTCAGCCTCCCCCGCATTGGCCAGATGGCTCCACAGCGCGCGCACCCGGATGCGCCCCGCCGCCTCCAGCTCGGCCGCACGGGCGAACATTCGCCCCCACTCGTCCGGGCTGGCACCGTTGCGACCCAAACCGCTGTCAACCTTGAGTTGCACGGTGGCACGCTCGGAGGTCTCAACCACTCGCTCAAGCTGCTGGAGGTGGTTCACCCCGATGTCGATACCTGCGGCCACCGCTTCGGAGAAGTCTGCGGTCGGATCGTGCAGCCAGGTCAGAATCGGTGATTCGATACCAGCCGCACGCAACTCAAGCGCCTCATCGATGTCGACAACGCCGAGCCACTGCGCCCCACCCTCGATCGCCGCGCCAGCTGACTCGACGGCTCCATGCCCGTATGCGTTCGCCTTGACAATGACCATGACCGGCATATCGTTGACCGCAGCACGCAGGGTGCGTACGTTGCGACGAAGGGCACCGAGGTCGATACTCGCCTCGCGAAACGCGCTCACACCCGCTCCGCGATGACGTAGGCAATCGCGACGCCCGCGTCGTGCGACATCGAGAGGTGAATCGCGGTGATCCCCAGTGCGCCGACGATCGCAGCCGCGGTATCGCGCAGTGCCATCGATGGTCGCCCTTCACTGTCCGATACGACCGCCATGTCGTGCCATTGCACGCCCGTGGAGGATCCCAATGCCTTCATGAACGCCTCTTTCGCGGCGAAGCGTCCGGCGAGTGATCGAAGCGGCAGCTCCCTGCCATCCTTGATCTGTTCGCTCTGAGCGAACAGACGGTTCTTCAGCTTCGGAGTGCGTGCGAGCGCTCGCTCAAACCGGGCGAGGTCGACCACGTCAACCCCAATTCCGACGATCATGGTTGGATTCCTTCAGTCACAAGTCGCCACAATCATGGCGCTACTCAACCGTGACCGACTTGGCCAGGTTTCGCGGCTGGTCTACGTCCAGTCCCTTCGCCGACGCCAGTTCCATGGCAAAAATGTGCAGCGGTACCACAGCGAGTAGCGGCTCGAAGAGTGAACCTGCGAGCGGAATCGGGATTACCTCGTCGGCGAACGGAAGCACGGCAGCATCCCCCTGTTCGGCGATGGCGATCACCCTCGCCCCGCGCGCGCGAATCTCCTGGATGTTGGAGATGACCTTGGGATGAAGCGAGAGCGGGTCGCGCGGGCTCGGCACGATCACGAACACCACCTGTCCGGGCTCGATGAGTGCGATGGGGCCGTGCTTGAGCTCTCCCGCCGCGAACCCTTCGGCATGGATGTAGGCCAGCTCTTTGAGCTTGAGCGCTCCCTCCATCGCCACCGGGTACCCCACGTTGCGACCGAGGAAAAGCACCGACTGGATGTCGGTCATCCAGTGCGCCAACTGCCCGATGTCCTGCGCCGCGACAAGCACGTCCGCGATCTTGTCGGGCACGGCCTGCAATTCAAGAACGTTGGCCCTGATCTCGTCATCAGTCAGCGTCCCGCGGACGGCGGCGAGGTGAAGTCCGAACAGGTAGAGTGCGGTCACTTGGGCAACGAACGCCTTGGTGGAGGCAACGGCGACCTCTGGGCCGGCGTGAGTGTAGATCACCGCGTGCGACTCCCTGGGGATGGTGGCACCCATGGTGTTGCACACCGAGAGCACCTGCGCGCCAGCCTTGCGGGCGTGCTGCACGGCCACGAGGGTGTCCATCGTCTCGCCGGACTGGCTAATCGAGATTACGAGGGTCTTCTCGTTGATGATCGGGTTGCGATACCGGAATTCGTGCGAGAGATCGACCTCGACCGGGATGCGGGACCATTGCTCGATCGCGTACTTGGCGAGCATCCCGGCATAGGCAGCGGTACCGCAGGCGATGATCGTGATGCGGTCGACGCCTGCGAGCGCGTCGTCGCCAATTGGGTCGAGCTCGGGCATCTTCACGAGACCATCGACGATTCGCCCAAGGATCGTGTTGGCGACCGCTTCCGGCTCTTCGCTAATCTCTTTCGCCATGAAGCTCGACCAGCCACCCTTCTCCGCAGCCGATGCGTCCCATGCCACGTCGAACTCCTCGGTTTGCACGAGGTTGCCATCGAAGTCGATGACCTCCACAGAGTCTGGACGGATCGTCACAATCTGGTCTTGGCCGATCGCGACGGCACGGCGGGTGAACTCGACGAACGCCGCGACATCCGATCCCAGGAAGTTCTCCCCGTCCCCCAGGCCGATGACGAGTGGCGAGTTACGGCGAGCTCCGACAACCACACCTGGAACATCTTCATGCATCGCCAGCAGCGTGAATGCACCCTCGAGTCGCGTGACCACTGCACGCATCGCTGAAGTCAGGTCGTGTGACTTCTGAAACTCCCGCCCGACCAGGAGCGCCGCAACTTCGGTGTCCGTCTCGCTCGTGAAAACGCCGCCGTCGGCAAGCAGCTCCGCTTTGAGGGCCGCAAAGTTCTCGATAATGCCATTGTGGATGAGCGCCAGCTTGCCACGGTCACCGAGGTGTGGATGCGCGTTGCGGTCGGTCGGACCCCCGTGCGTTGCCCAGCGGGTGTGTCCGATGCCGGTCGCCCCGTTCGCAATCGGACGCTCGTGAAGGTCATCGAGCAGCACCTGTAGTTTGCCCGCGCGCTTGCGCGTCTCCATGTGGCCGTCCACCCCGATCACAGCCACTCCGGCGGAATCGTAGCCGCGGTATTCAAGCCGCTTGAGGCCCCCGAGGAGCACCTCGACGCTCTTGCTGTCTCCGACGTAGCCCACGATTCCGCACATGTCCCCGATTTTAGTTGCCGAAACCTCCCCGCACCCCGCCAGTAGGCTTGGGGGGATGTCCGATCCCTCACCCCAGAACGGCCAGGACACGCTGTTCCTTGAGCTCGACAGGAGCGACTGGGCCGCGCTGGCCCCGAAGATGACGGCGCCGCTCAGCCAGACCGAGATCGTCGAGTTGCGCGGGCTCGGCGACAAACTCGACCTCGTCGAGGTGCAGGAGGTCTACCTCCCGCTGAGTCGGTTGCTGAGCCTCTATGCCGAAGGTGCCCAGCACTTGCACCAGGCGACGAGTAGTTTTCTCGGTGCCAGGTCGAAGGGTACCCCTTTCGTGATTGGCGTCGCCGGCTCCGTTGCGGTCGGCAAGTCGACGGTGTCGCGCCTGCTTCGTGAGCTCCTCACGCGGTGGGAGGGTACGCCTCGTGTCGAGCTGGTGACGACCGACGGGTTCCTGTTCCCGAACGCGGAGCTGGAACGTCGTGGAATCATGCACCGCAAAGGATTCCCCGAATCGTACGACCGGCGCGCGCTGCTGCGCTTTGTCAGCAAGGTCAAGAGTGGCGCGGCATCCGTACGATCACCGTTCTATTCACACCTCGCATACGACATCGTGCCGGATGCCGAGATCGTGGTGAACAAGCCCGACGTGCTTGTCGTAGAGGGCCTCAACGTGCTGCAGCCGCCGGCTGCCGGCCGACGCCTGGCTGTGAGCGACCTCTTCGACTTCACAATCTATGTGGATGCTCGCACCAGCGACATCGCGCACTGGTACGAAGAACGCTTCGTGAGTCTCCAGCAGGGTGCCTTCAGCAATCCGAACTCGTACTTCCACCGCTACGCGCGCCTCAGCGAGGACGAAGCGCGTGCGCAGGCCCGGCAGATCTGGACGGCAATCAACGAGCCGAACCTGGTGCAGAACATCCTGCCAACGCGCCCACGTGCCACCCTCGTGCTGCGCAAAAACGCGCAGCATGCGGTGTCGAGCGTGCTGCTACGCAAGACATAGTCCGCCGGCGAGCGCCTTCGTAGACCGGCAAGGCACGGGTTGGGCTTATCGCAGCGGAGCCGCAAGGTGGAGTCGCGCAAGCGGAAGGGCACAATCTTTGCGGCCACCCCGTTGAGAGAAAGCTTCGTAGTAGCCCTCGATGCTTAGTTCGTCAGTTGCGTCCGCACGACGGCCGCGAGAGAGTGTGCAATCTCCTCGGCGAGAGCCTGCGCCTGCGCCTCGACCATTACTCTCACCATCGGTTCGGTGCCCGAAGGCCGCAGCAGAACCCTGCCGCTGTCTCCCAGGCGCCGTTGTGCGTCTGCGACCGCTGCGCGGATCACAGGATTCGCTTCGAGCGAATGATGGTCAACACCCCGAACATTCACGAGCACCTGCGGGCACACCGTCATCACGGAGGCGAGTTCGGCGAGACTCTTGCCGGTCCGCGACATCTCGGCGACAAGATGCAGGCCTGTGAGGATGCCATCCCCGGTAGTCGAGAACTCGGTCATGATGACGTGCCCCGACTGTTCGCCGCCGAGGGACAACCCGTGCTCGCCGAGCGCTTCGAGCACGTAGCGGTCACCCACGCTCGTCTCGATCATGCTGATGTCGTTCTCAGCCATTGCGCGACGGAGCCCGAGATTGCTCATCACCGTTGCCACGAGGGTGCGCTCGGCGAGAGCACCACGGTCAGCCATCGCAACGGCGAGAATGGCCATGATCTGGTCGCCGTCCACGACGTTGCCCTTGGCGTCGACAGCCAGGCATCGGTCGGCGTCGCCATCATGCGCGATTCCGAGGTCGGCTCCCGACGCCAGCACAGCGGCAGCGAGTTGATCGAGGTGCGTGGATCCGACGCCGTTGTTGATGTTCAGACCGTCGGGGTCCGCACCGATCACTGTTACGTGCGCGCCAGCATCCGTGAACACCTGCGGAGAAACACCGGCCGCAGCGCCATTCGCGCAGTCCAAGACGACGTGGATGCCGTCGAGGCGGTTCGGCAGCGTCGACAAAAGATGGACGACGTATCGGTCTTCGGCGTCGGCAAACCGCCGAACCCGGCCGACGTCACCGCCCTTCGGCGCCAGCTTGGACGCAGCGAGCGCAGCCTCGATGCGGTCTTCGACTTCGTCGGGCAGTTTCGTGCCCCCGGTCGCAAAAAATTTGATCCCGTTGTCCGGGGCGGGGTTATGCGATGCGGAGATCATCACGCCGAGGTCGGCGTGGAAGTCTTCGACGAGAAACGCGAGTGCAGGGGTCGGCACCACCCCTGCGTCGTACACGTCAACACCGGAACTCGCGAGCCCAGCGATCACCGCAGCCGAGAGAAACTCGCCCGAGATGCGTGGATCACGCGCGATTACCGCATACGGCCGACGCCCCGAAGCACGCCTACCGTCGGCGACGCGCCCTTTTCCCAAGACGACAGCTGCCGCTTGGGCAAGACCAAGAGCAAGCTCGACGGTCAGGTCGCTGTTCGCGAGGCCGCGAACGCCGTCCGTTCCGAAGAGCCTGGGCATGTTTTACTGCTGGATACGCAGCGCGGGCTAGCGCTTCGAGAACTGGGGAGCCTTGCGCGCCTTCTTGAGACCGGCCTTCTTGCGCTCCTTGACGCGAGCGTCCCGGCTGAGGAAGCCCGCCTTCTTGAGGGCGGCACGGTTGTTCTCTTCGTCGATCTGGTTCAATGAACGTGCAATGCCGAGGCGCAGAGCGCCAGCCTGGCCGGAAGGGCCACCGCCGGTGATGCGGGCAATCACGTCGTAGCTGCCCAGCAGATCGAGAATCTTGAATGGGTCGTTGATCAGCTGCTGGTGCAGCTTGTTCGGGAAGTACTCGGCGAGCTCCCGACCGTTGACGGTGATGGTGCCACCGCCGGGGATGAGACGCACGCGGGCAATTGCCTGCTTGCGACGACCCACCGCCGCCCCTGGAACGTTGAGTACGGCGCGAGGCGCTTTGGGCGCGGTCTCGGCAGGCGTCTCAGTTGAGTAGCCGGTGCCGGTCTCGGTTGAATACGCGGGCGCATCCTCAAGCTCGACAACGTCGGTGTCTGCGGAGGTGTCTTCGATCTTGGCCACTGTAGTAAGTCCTTTGTAGTTTCTTTTCAGCAGCGCGGGCTACTGGGCAACCTGGGTGAGGGTGTAAGGCTTCGGCTGCTGTGCCGCGTGGGGGTGCTCGGCACCCGCGTAAACCTTCAGCTTGGTGAGCTGGGCACGACCGATCGAGTTCTTCGGGAGCATTCCGCGAATCGCCTTCTCGACGGCCCGCGTCGGGTGCTTCTCGAGCATCTCCGAATACGTGGTCGCGGTCAGGCCGCCCGGGTAACCCGAGTGGCGGAAGGCTTTCTTCTGCGCCAGCTTGGAACCGGTGAGGGCCACCTTCTCGGCATTGATGATGATGACGAAGTCGCCCATGTCCATGTGCGGAGCGAACGTGGGCTTGTGCTTGCCACGCAGGAGCGTTGCGGCGTGGCTGGCAAGGCGACCGAGAACGATGTCGGTCGCGTCGATGATGACCCAGTCGCGCTGCACATCAGCGGGCTTGGGCGAAAAAGTACGCGTCACAGTGGTGCTGCTTTCGTTGTCGAGAGGTTCGTGAATCCCACTCCCATGCGCGTTTCACAATCAGACGATTGGGAAACCCAGCGGTGGAGGGCTCAACGCGTGCCGCGCAAACTGCGCACACAACTTCGTAAGACTAGTTGAACTTGTCGGTCTCGGCAACCCGACGGTTGCGGGTCTGTTCGGCGCGCTGGGCCAACTCGGCATCGTCAGGGTAGCCCACCTCCACTAGCGTGAGGCCCGCAGCGGGCATCACCTTGAAGTCGCTGGTGCGCTGGGCCTCATCACGGATTCCGACCAACCGGCTCGCGGGGAGCTTGCCCTCCCCGACCGAAACGGTTGCACCCACGAGCGCACGAACCATGCTGTGGCAGAACGCGTCTGCCTGCACGCGCGCTACGAGTACCCCCGTCGTGTCACGCTCCCACTCGAATGCCTGGAGTTCGCGGATTGTCGTCGCCCCTTCGCGCGGGCGACAGTACGAAGCCCAGTCATGCAGACCACGCAACTCCGTGGCGGCATCGTTCATGGCTGTGGCCTCGAGCGTTGCCGGGTACCAGACCGTGTGATTTCGCAGCAGCGGATTACGCTCCGCGAGCGCGTCGGCCACCCGATACTCGTAGCGACGCCAGATCGGAGAGAAGCGAGCATCAAACCCGAGCGGTGCAACGCTCGCCCTGGCAACATATACGTCACTCTTGAGGCCGGCGATGCCATTGAGTCGTCGCGCGAGGGCATCCGTTGGCGAAGCTGCACGGGCTCCGTGCGGGATCGCCAGGTGCGTGAGTTGCTGCGACGTGAGATCGAGATGCACGACCTGTCCAGTTGCGTGCACTCCGGCATCCGTGCGCCCCGCGACGGTCAGCGTCGGCGGCTCACCGAACCTTCGAAAGACAATTGCGAGCGCGCCCTCGAGCTCGCCCTGCACTGTGCGGATGCCCGGCTGCTTCGCCCACCCGGTGAAGTTGGTGCCGTCGTAGGCGATATCGAGTCGCACTCGGGTGGAAGGCTTCTCGGTCACTGTGCGATTGTAAGGGGATGCACCTGCCTGAAGGTTTTCCGGTAGCACCAATGCTCGCCAAGGCCGTCGCTACCGTGCCGGACGCACCGGGTCTGAGCTACGAACCCAAGTGGGACGGGTTCCGTGCGATCGCCTATGTGGACGCGGGGGATGTGACCCTCGACAGTCGCGGCGCCAAGCCACTCACCCGCTACTTCCCGGAACTCGTCGCGGAGTTCACCCGGCAGCTCTCGGTGAGTTGCGTACTCGACGGCGAGATCGTGGTTCGACAGGGACATCCCGGTGGGGAGCATCTCGACTGGGAGGCGCTCTCGCAACGCATCCACCCGGCTGAGAGTCGTATCAACCGCCTCGCCTCGGAGACGCCGGCCGCGTTCGTCGCGTTCGACTTGCTCTACCTCGACGGCCGATCCCTTCTGGGCCAACCATTCGAGACGCGCCGGGATGCCCTCGAATCGCTCGGCGAGGCGTTCGAGACCCCACTGCACATCACCCAGTCGACCCGCGACGTCGCACTTGCAGGACGCTGGCTCACCGAGTTCGAGGGCGCTGGGCTCGACGGGGTCATGTCCAAGCCGCTCGCCGCAGCGTATGCGCCCGGCAAGCGCACGATGTTCAAGACCAAGCATGCGCGAACGGCCGACGTCATCGTGCTCGGTTACCGCATCCACAAGTCAGGTAGTGGAGTCGGCTCCCTTCTGCTCGGGCTATACATGGAAGACGGATCTCTCGTGAACGTCGGCGGGATTTCTGCGTTCTCGGATTCCCGGCGCCAATCACTCATCACCGAACTTGACGCGCTCGTGGTGCGCGACGAGGGCGGAAACGCTGTCACTGCAGAGGCTCAGCGCAGCCGCTTCTCAGCAGGGAGGGATCCGTCGTTCGTGCGCTTGCGTCCGGAGCGCGTAGTGGAGGTGCGCTACGACCAGTTGGAGGGTCACCGCTTCCGGCACACGGTGCAGTTCGAGCGGTGGCGTCCGGACCGGGATGCCCGTTCGTGCACTTTCGGGCAACTCGAGCGACCCGTGGCCTACGACCTTGGAGACCTACTCTCGTAGGCCCACGCGCGGCTCAGGCCCTCTTCGCACGGCTCGGCTGCACTCGCGGCGGCTCGCCCGGCATCTTCGGGTAGTCGGGCGGGAACGGCAACTCCCCCAGGCCATTGACCAGGTCACGCTCCCACCACTGCATCAGCACGTCAATCGTGCCGGGTTTATCCCCGAAGTGCTCCCATGGATCGCCCGTCGTTGCGAGTCGGAGCGGCACGGACAACACTGTGAAGTGGAGCGGATTGACGCTCTCGAGCTCATCCCACTCGACAGGCGTCGACACGGTCGCGGTGGGGAGGGGCCGCGGGCTGTATGCGCCAGCCATCGTTCGGTCACGGTTCGCCTGGTTAAAGTCAGCGAAGATTTTCTCGCCGCGCTCCTCCTTCCACCAGGAGGTGGTGACGGCATGCGGCATGCGTCGTTCCAGTTCGCGGGACGCCGCGATCACCGCGTGACGCACATCGAGAAACTCCCGCGTCGGCTCAATCGGAGCGAACACATGCAGGCCGCGATTGCCGGATGTCTTCACAAAGGCGTTCAGGCCGGCCTCCCGCAGCACGGCCCGCAATTCGATCGCCGCGGGGATCGCCTCGGCAAACCCTGTGCCGGGTTGCGGGTCAAGGTCGATCCGCAATTGGTCGGGGTTGTCGCTGTTCTCGGCGCGGGAGGGCCAGGGATGGAAAGTCACCGTGTTCATCTGCACCGCCCACACGGCAGCTGCCGCTTCGTCGATAACGAGTTGCGGATGCGTGCGGCCGCTCGGATAAACGACGAACGCACTGCGCACATAATCGGGGGCGCCTCTCGGGGGGTTCTTCGAAAAGAACTGTTCGCCATCCACCCCATCAGGGAACCGCTGTAGCGACATCGGACGATCACCGTTGGCCCGCACGAACGGATCACCCACCGCAACGATGTACTCCGCGAGCTGCAGCTTCGTGATACCCAGCTCGGGCCAGAGCACTCGCGATGGACTCGAGACGCGCACTTCGCGCTCCCCCACCTGCAGCACTGCGGCTTCACTCGCCATAGCAACAACCTATGCCCTGGCGACAACACCCGCCCATCAGGCCGCCGCCGCACAGATTGGGGATGCCGGGTGCCGGGCAACTCCTTAACTGCAAGAAGCCCTGCGGAGGCGAGGCTTCTTGCAGTTTTGGCTTACTTCGCGTCGGGTTCCGCTGGTTCCTCGGGGGCGACGTCTTCAGTATCAGTCGACTTTGCAACAAGTGCTTCGGCGTCAGACTCGTCTGCCACGTCAGCGTCCACGGTCGCTCCAGCCGCATCCTCATCAGCTTCGCTGACTTCCACCGGTGCGGCCTTCTTCGCCTTGCCAGCGGTGGCAGCCTCAGCGGCTGCGACCTTCTTGGCCGACTTTGGCTTTGGGTTGACCGGTTCGAGCACGAGCTCGATCTGGACCATCGACGCGTTGTCTCCCTTGCGGAAGCCGAGCTTCGTGATGCGGGTGTATCCGCCCTCGCGCAGTTCAAGCTGCGGCGCAATCTCAGTGAACAGCTTGTGTACGACGGTCTTGTCACCGATCACTGCGAGCACACGCCGACGGGCGTGAAGGTCGCCACGCTTAGCAAAGGTGATCATTCGCTCGACGAGGGGGCGCATACGCTTCGCCTTCGTCTCAGTGGTTTTGATGCTCTCGTGGGTGAACAGGGCTGCGGCCAGATTCACGAGCATCAGTCGCTCGTGAGCTGGCCCTCCGCCGAGGCGGGGTCCCTTGGTAGGTGCTGCCATGGTTATATTTCTCCAGTACTCAGTACGCTGTGGCCGCGGGCCTAAGCGTTGGTCTCGTCGTCGTCGTATCCGCCGTAGAAGTGGGCTCCGTCGAAACCGGGAACGCTGTCCTTCAAGGAGAGGCCCATCTCGACGAGCTTGTCTTTGACCTCATCGACCGACTTCTGTCCGAAGTTGCGGATGTTCATCAGCTGGGTCTCCGAGAGAGCAACCAGCTCACTGACGGTGTTGATGCCCTCGCGCTTGAGGCAGTTGTAGCTGCGCACCGACAGGTCGAGGTCCTCAATCGGCATGCTGAGCTCGCTCGAGAGCACAGCGTCAACGGGGGCCGGACCGATCTCGATGCCCTCAGCGGCGCTGTTGAGCTCGCGGGCGAGGCCGAACAGCTCGGTGAGGGTACGACCGGCGGACGCGACCGCGTCGCGGGGGGTGATCGCGGACTTGGTTTCGACATCCACGACAAGGCGGTCGAAGTCGGTGCGCTCACCGGCACGAGTCGCCTCGACACGGTAGGTGACTTTGAGCACTGGCGAGTAGATGGAGTCGATGGGGATCTGGCCCGCTTCGCTGAATTCGCTGCGGTTCTGGGTCGCGGAAACATAGCCGCGACCCCGCTCGATGGTCAGTTCCAGCTCAAATTTCGCCTTGTCGTTGAGCGTCGCGATGACAAGTTCCGGGTTGTGGATCTCGACGCCGGCGGGAGCCGAGATGTCGGCCGCGGTGACCTCACCCGCACCCTGCTTACGCAGGTACGCGGTGATCGGCTCGTCGTGCTCGCTCGAAACGACCAGGTTCTTTATGTTCAGGATGACCTCGGTGACATCTTCCTTCACACCTGCAACGGTGCTGAATTCGTGCAGCACACCGTCGATGCGGATGCTGGTTACAGCAGCTCCCGGGATCGAGGAGAGCAGAGTGCGGCGGAGGGAGTTCCCGAGGGTGTATCCGAAACCAGGTTCAAGCGGTTCAATCACGAACCGCGAACGGAATTCGGAGATGTTCTCTTCGGCAAGAGTGGGACGTTGTGCGATGAGCACTGGTGATTCCTTTCGGCGAGGTGTCCGCTATTTGACACCTGAATGCGACGAGTGGCGGGCCCGTCGTTCTATTGAATTGTTCAAAAAGGTTGAGCGGGTAAAACGTGAGCAATCAGACGTCGCCCGCGCCAGACGCGAAGCGCGGTCGACGTCCAGTAGGTTCAGACACGGCGACGCTTGGGCGGACGGCATCCGTTGTGCGCCTGCGGCGTGACGTCGTTGATCGACCCGACCTCGAGGCCGGCCGCTTGGAGTGAGCGGATTGCCGTCTCGCGACCCGATCCGGGTCCCTTGACGAAAACGTCGACCTTCTTCATGCCGTGTTCCTGCGCCTGGCGGGCAGCGGACTCGGCTGCAAGCTGTGCGGCGAACGGGGTCGACTTTCGCGAACCCTTGAAACCGACAGCGCCGGACGATGCCCAGCTGATGACGGCCCCGCTCGGGTCGGTGATCGACACGATCGTGTTGTTGAAGGTCGACTTGATGTGGGCCTGGCCCAGCGCGACATTCTTCTTTTCCTTGCGGCGCGGCTTGCGCGCTGCGGCCTTCGGTGCGGCCATTACTTGCGTCCTGCCTTCTTCTTGCCAGCTACGGTGCGCTTCGGGCCCTTGCGGGTGCGAGCGTTGGTCTTGGTGCGCTGCCCGTGAACGGGCAGACCGCGGCGATGACGGATGCCCTGGTAGCTGCCGATCTCGACCTTGCGACGGATGTCCGCGGCAACTTCACGGCGCAGGTCTCCCTCAACCTTGAAGTTGCCCTCGATGTAGTCGCGAAGCGCGACCAATTGGTCGTCGGTTAGATCCTTGACACGGATCTCCCCACTGATCTCGGTATCGGCGAGGGTCTTGAGGGCCCTCGTACGGCCAACACCATAGATGTAAGTCAGTGCGACTTCAACGCGCTTATCGCGCGGGATGTCGACTCCGGCAAGACGTGCCATTCTGTTTCTCCCTCATGGAGCTTGTGGAGGTGATGGACAGCGCCGGTGCCGAGGCCTCCACCCCGGGTGTCCCCGACTCAAAAGCCGGTTCTAGGCACTGCTCTGTGTTCAGTAAGGCGCTAGCCCTGACGCTGCTTGTGACGCGGGTTTGACTTGCAGATCACCATGACGTTTCCGTTGCGACGGATAACGCGGCAGTGATCACAGATCGGCTTGACGCTCGGCTTTACCTTCATGGTTCTTCGGTTCCTTTTTCGCTGTCTTCGTACCTGCAGTGTGCTGCGGGACGTTACTTTCCAGCTACCTTTTCAGGATCTATTTGTAGCGATAGGTGATACGGCCACGGGTCAGGTCATAGGGGCTGAGTTCAACAACGACCCGGTCCTCAGGAAGAATTCGGATGTAGTTCTGTCGCATCTTCCCCGAGATATGAGCGAGCACCCTGTGTCCGTTCGTCAACTCAACGCGAAACATCGCGTTGGGCAGCGCTTCGACCACTGCACCCTCAATCTCGATGACACCGTCTTTTTTGGCCATAGCCTCTTCGTCGCTAAAATTGTTATTCGCTGGTCTGCGTGGGATTGTGGTATTTCACTCGCGGGCACGACATGGTCGGCCGGAAACACCAAGGGTCAAGCCTAGGTCATTCCCCGGCTTTTTGCTACCACTCGGCTAGACGCAGCGAGTGCTCATGGCGAACAACTCAGCTGATCGGCACCGGCACGATGCCGAATGGCGCGAGCCCTGCCGCACCGCCGTCATCCGCGGTGAGCACCCAGAGCCCGCCAGCGTGTACTGCGACGGAATGCTCCCAGTGCGCAGCATCCGATCCGTCATCCGTCGCCACCGTCCAGTCGTCGGTAAGGACATGGGTCTCGATGGTTCCCGCGGTGATCATTGGCTCGATCGCGACCACCAGGCCCGGCTTCACCTCGGGCCCAGATTGGCGAACGCGGTAGTTGAACACAGGCGGCTCCTCGTGCATGGACCGGCCGATGCCATGTCCCGCATAGTCTTCGACGATACCGAACTGCCCGTACTCGAGCACTCCGTTCTCGATTGCGACGCCGATGTCGTTCAGCCTGCGGCCCCGCACAAGTGCAGCAATTCCGCACCAGAGCGCGTGTTCGGTCGCGTCGCTGAGCTTTTGCCTCCGGGCAACGAGTTCTGGTCGTGACGGATCCGGGATAACGACAGAAAATGCAGCGTCGCCATTCCAGCCGCCGAACTCGGCCCCGCTGTCGATGGAGACAAGGTCACCCGGTTGCAGCACGCGCCCGCCCGGAACGCCATGTACGACCTCGTCATTCACCGACGAGCAGATCGTGTGGTTATATCCGGGTTCTTTCATGAAGTTTGGAACGGCACTCTTCGCCCTGATCACGGTCTCGGCAATGCTGTCGAGCTCGAGCGTCGTGATGCCCGGTCTTATCGCCAACCGGACAGCCGCCAGGGACGCGGCCGTGATGCGACCGGGCGTCACCATGAGCCTCAACTCGACTGGCGACTTGTAGATGCTCTTTCGGGCGAAAGCCACGAGCCGCTAAAGCATTCCCGCGTCGGAGCGGGCAAAGCCTCGCGCGGCGAGCGCGGTGAAGATGCGGTGCGTGACGTCGTCGATGGATCCAAGTCCGTCGACTTCGACCAAGAGCGACTTGTCATGGTAGACCGGAATGAGTGGTGCGGTTTCTTGCAGGAAAACGTCTTGACGGTGGCGGATTGCGTCTTCCGTGTCGTCTGCGCGGCCGAGGTCTCCGGCGCGCTTGCGTAACCGCGCAACGACTTCCTCCTTGTCGGCTACCAAGAGAATCACTGCGTCAATCGACTGTCCGCGTGAGGAAAGAAGTTCGTCGAGGAAGCGGATCTGTTCGAGCGTGCGAGGATATCCGTCGAGAATGAACCCCTGTGCAGCATCCTGCTGGTCAAGTCGATCAACCACAAGCTGGTTGGTCACCTCGTCGGGAACGTAGTCGCCGGCCGCCATGATGCTCGCCACGGTACGACCGAGGGGGGTCTGGTCCTTGACATTCTGCCGGAAGATGTCGCCCGTTGCGATCGCGGGAATGCCGAATCGTTCAGACAACCGGGCAGCCTGCGTACCCTTACCAGCTCCAGGCGGCCCGACGAGGAGCAGCCGAGTCAACGGAGTAGGCCCTCGTAGTGACGTTGCTGCAACTGCGAGTCGATCTGCTTCACCGTTTCAAGACCGACGCCGACGACGATCAGGATGCTCGCTCCGCCGAACGGGAAGTTCGTGTTTGCCTGCACCAGCACCAACGCGATCAATGGGATGAGTGCGATTAATCCAAGATACAGCGACCCCGGCAGCGTGACGCGCGTGAGTACGTAGTCCAGGTACTCCGCCGTGGGACGACCCGCGCGGATGCCCGGGATGAATCCGCCGTACTTTTTCATGTTATCCGCGACCTCTTCGGGGTTGAAGGTAATCGCGACGTAAAAGTAGGTGAAGCCGATGATGAGCAGGAAGTACAGCAGCATGTAGAGCGGATGATCGCCCTTTGTGAGGTAGTTCTGGATCCACGTCACCCAGGCAGCTGGAGCTTGCCCGACGGCGGGCTGGTTGAACTGGGCGATGAGGGCGGGCAGGTAGAGCAGGGAAGACGCAAAGATCACGGGCACGACGCCAGCCATGTTGACCTTGATCGGGATGTAGGTGTTGTTTCCGCCGAACGTTCGACGGCCGACCATCCGTTTCGCATACTGCACGGGAATTCGCCGCTGAGATTGTTCAACGAAGACGACGAGCGCGACGATCACGATCCCGACGGCGATCACGCCGATGAAGACCTCGGTACCTTTGGCCTGCTGGATGCTCCAGAGCGAGACGGGGAAGCGCGCCGAGATAGACGTGAAGATCAGCAGTGACATTCCATTGCCAATGCCGCGTTCTGTGACGAGCTCGCCCATCCACATGATGAGCCCGGTTCCGGCTGTCATCGTGATCACCATGAGCATGATCGCGTACCAGGCATCGTTGGTGATGAGCTGGCTGCACGCTGCCGTGCCCCTGTTCGAAGGGAACAGTGCGCCGCTGCGGGCGACCGTGATGAGTGTCGTGGACTGAAGAACCGCGAGCGCGATCGTGAGATAACGCGTGTACTGCGTTAGGCGGGACTGGCCGGACTGACCCTCCTTGTAGAGGGTTTCGAAGTGTGGGATGACGACGCGAAGCAGTTGCACAATGATCGACGCGGTGATGTACGGCATGATGCCCAGCGCAAAGATCGACAGCTGCAGCAGGGCGCCGCCGCTGAAGAGGTTAACAAGATCGTAGAGACCGGAGGTTCCCGCGTTACTCGTGAGACATTTCTGCACATTGCCGAAATCGACAAACGGTGCCGGGATGAACGAGCCAAGCCGGAACAGCGCAACAATGCCGAGTGAGAACCCGATCTTCCTACGAAGGTCAGGCGTGCGAAAGATCCGCGCGACAGCTCTAAACACAAGGCCTCCGATATCTTTTCACTGCAGCCGAGTGGGGTTCTATTGTTGCGAACCCCACTCGAAATCCTCTGGGCAATCACGCCGTCAAGGGAATTACTTGACCGAACCGCCAGCCGCAACAATCTTCTGCTCTGCTGAGCCGGAGACCTTGTCCACTGCAACATTTAGCTTAACCGCAATATCACCCGCGCCGAGAACCTTGACCTTCTCGTTCTTGCGCACCGCACCCTTGGCAACCAGGTCTCCGATGGTGACCTCGCCACCCTTCGGGTACAACTCGGCAAGCTTCTCGAGGTTCACGACCTGGTATTCGACACGGAACGGGTTCTTGAACCCGCGCAGCTTTGGGGATCGCATGACGAAGTTCAGGTTGCCGCCCTCGAACCCGGGGCGCACTGAGTAGCGCGCCTTCGTTCCCTTGGTACCGCGCCCTGCTGTCTTACCCTTCGAGCCTTCACCGCGTCCGACGCGCGTCTTGTCCTTCTTGGCGCCAGCGGCCGGGCGAAGGTGGTGCACCTTGAGCACCGCGGGACGCGAGACGACCTCGGCCTTCGGCGCCTTCTTCGCGGGAGCCGCCCTCGGTGCTGGTGCCTTCACTGCGTCGTTAGCCTGAGCCGCGGCGGCGGCCTTCGGTTCGACGGCCTTCGGTGCGGCGGCCTTCGGTGCGGCGGCCTTGGTTGCGGCGTCCTTAGGAGCTGCGGCCTTCTTGGGGGCGGCAGCCTTCTCGGCAGCGGGCTTCGCGGCAGCAGGCTTCGACGCTGCAGCCTTCTTGGGGGCTTTTTCTTCAGCCATTAGTCAATCTCCTCGACCTTGACAAGGTGAGCCACGGTACGCACGTAACCGCGGTTCTGCTTGGTGTCCTCACGGACGACAACGTCACCGATGCGGTGCAGCCCGAGGCTGCGCAGCGTATCGCGCTGGTTTTGCTTCTCACTGATTTTGGACTTGATCTGAGTCACCTTCAGGCGCGCAGCCATCAGACACCTGCCTTCGCGGTGGCCGAAGCCTTCGCCTCTGCCTCGACGCGCAGGAGGCGTGCCGGGACGACGTGCTCGACAGGAAGGCCACGACGTGCGGCAACCGCACGAGGCTCCTCAAGCTGCTTGAGGGCAGCGACAGTCGCGTGCACGATGTTGATCGTGTTCGACGAGCCGAGCGACTTGCTCAACACGTCATGAATGCCCGCACACTCAAGTACCGCGCGCACGGGGCCACCGGCAATAACACCGGTACCCGCGGATGCGGGACGCAGCAGCACAACACCAGCGGCGGCCTCGCCCTGAACGGGGTGCGGGATCGTGACGCCGACGCGGGGTACGCGGAAGAAGTTCTTCTTCGCTTCCTCTACGCCCTTCGAGATTGCGGTTGGAACCTCGCGCGCCTTGCCGTAGCCGACACCGACGAGTCCGTTGCCATCGCCAACGACCACGAGCGCAGTGAAGCTGAAACGACGACCGCCCTTCACGACCTTCGAAACCCGGTTGATCGTCACGACGCGCTCGAGGAACTGGCTCTTCTCGGCGTCGCGGGCATTGCCGCGATCACGGTTGGGGTTGCGCTCGCGACCGCCACGACGAGCCTCACGGGGCTCGTTCGCGAGATCGGTTGCTGCAACATCCACCGTGTCGGATGGCGCCTCAGTTACTGCCGCCTCGGTCGAGACAGCGTCGGTGGGCTCAACGGCCACGTCCTGCTCCTTGTTAGTAATGTCGTCGCTCACAGGTTCAATCCGCCCTCTCGTGCACCGTCGGCAATTGCCGCGACGCGACCGGCGTAGCGGTTGCCACCACGATCGAAGACGACCGCGCTGATGCCGGCCTTCTTTGCACGCTCGGCGATGAGCTCACCGACCTTGTGTGCCTTTGCCGTCTTGTCACCGTCGAAGGTGCGCAGGTCGGCTTCGAGGGTTGAGGCCGAGACGAGGGTGTGACCCTTCGCATCATCAACGACCTGCACGAACACGTGACGGGCCGAACGGGTGACGACGAGACGCGGACGCGCCTCGGTGCCGATGACCTTCTTGCGAAGGCGTGCATGCCTGCGATTCTTAGCCGCCGACTTGCTCTTACCCCTGGTTCTGGTTGCGAGAGCCATGTCTACTTACCACTCTTCCCGGCCTTGCGACGGACGACTTCGCCCGCGTAGCGCACGCCCTTGCCCTTGTAGGGCTCTGGCTTACGCAACTTACGAATGTTGGCCGCGACTTCGCCGACAGCCTGCTTGTCGATTCCGCTGACGGTGAGCTTGTTGTTGCCCTCCACCGTGAAGCTGATGCCCTTGGGCGGGTCGACGGTAATGGAGTGCGAATAACCGAGCGCGAACTCGATCGAGCTGCCCTTCGCCTGAACGCGATAGCCGGTACCGACCACCTCGAGGCCCTTCGTGTACCCATCGGTAACGCCGATGATTTGGTTCGCGATTAGCGTGCGGGTCAGTCCGTGCAGTGACCGCGAGACGCGCTCGTCGTCCG
Organism: Salinibacterium sp.; assembly: GCA_043721995.1. Taxonomy (GTDB): domain Bacteria; phylum Actinomycetota; class Actinomycetes; order Actinomycetales; family Microbacteriaceae; genus Rhodoglobus. The sequence continues at coordinate 44,303 of JAYSPT010000154.1, forward strand.
GACGGGTGACGAGCACCTGTCCGCCTTCAAGCGCAACCTCGATCGGACTGGCAACAACCAGCGACAGCTCACCCTTCGGGCCCTTGACTGCGACGGCCTGGCCGTCAATCTTCACTTCAACGCCCGCGGGGACATTGATCGGCATTCTTCCAATACGTGACATGACGCGGTTACCACACGTAGGCGAGGACTTCCCCACCTACGCCCTTCGTCGAAGCCTCTTTGTCCGTGAGGAGCCCAGAGGAAGTGGAGAGGATGGCAACGCCAAGGCCGCCGAGAACCTGAGGTATCTCAGTGGACTTCGCGTACACGCGGAGACCGGGCTTGGAAACGCGCTTGATGCCCACGATGGAGCGCTCACGGTTGGGACCGTACTTGAGGTCGATCGTGAGGGTCTGGCCGACGCGCGCATCTTCAACCTTCCACGCCGAGATGTAACCCTCGTTCTTGAGGATCTCCGCGAGGTGCGATTTCAGCTTGCTGCTGGGCAGCGAAACCGTATCGTGGTAGGCCGAATTGGCGTTGCGCAGTCTGGTCAGCAGGTCTGCGACCGGATCTGTCATTGTCATGATGTAGTGCCTTTTCTCGTGAAGGTTTCGACATTCGTTACGCGAATGCCGACCTTTCTCGATCGGTGTTACGTGGTTATTTGGGGGTCTCGTTCGAGCGGAAAGGAAAACCGAGCGCCTTAAGCAGCGCGCGACCTTCTTCATCCGTCTTCGCGGTCGTGACCACGGTGATGTCGAATCCACGCACGCGGTCGACCTTGTCCTGATCGATCTCGTGGAACATTGACTGTTCCGTGAGTCCGAACGTGTAGTTACCGGATCCGTCGAACTGCTTGTCCGACAGACCACGGAAGTCGCGGATGCGCGGAAGCGCGAGGGTGATCAGACGGTCGAGGAACTCCCAGGCGCGGTCGCCACGCAGCGTGACATGTGCGCCGATCGGCTGGCCTTCGCGCAGCTTGAACTGTGCGATTGACTTGCGAGCGTTCGTCACCTGAGGCTTCTGGCCGGTGATGGCCGTGAGGTCCTTGATCGCGCCATCGATGATCTTGCCATCGCGGGCAGCCTCGCCGACACCGGTGTTGACGACAACCTTCACGATGCCCGGCACCTGGTGCGGGTTCGTGAAGCCGAAGTCTTTGGCGAGCTGAGGGGTGATCTCCGCGCGGTACTTCTGCTTGAGACGCGGAAGCGCCTTTGCGGGAGCGGCATCAGCCTTCTTGGGTGCGGTAGCAGTTGCCATCAGTCGGCGTCCTTCTCGGCCGTCTCAGCGGCATCCTTCTTGGGAGTCTTTGCTTTCGCCGCCGTTTTGGCTGCCGGCGCATCGGTTGCCTTGGCGGTGACCTTTGCTGGCTTCTCGGCAGCCGACTTCTCGCTGTCAGCGGGCTTCTCGGCCTTGGTGCCGCGAGCAGCAATGGATTTCTTGGTCTCTACGCGCTTCGACTTCTTGAAGTAGCGAACGCGAACTGTCTTTCCGCGATCGTCAGTTTCAATCGTGAATCCGACGCGAGCGGGCATCTTGGTCGCCGGATCTACCAGCGCAATGTTGGACACGTGGATCGGCGCCTCCATCGTCTCGATGCCGCCGGTCTTGGTTCCCCGCTGGGTCTGGCCGACGCGCACGTGCTTGGTGACGAAGTTGACGCCCTCCACGATGACGCGGTTCTTGTCTGCCTGCACACCAATGACACGGCCCTGCTTGCCGCGGTCCCCACCGCGCTCCCGGGTTTGACCCGTGATGACCTGAACGAGGTCGCCCTTACGAATGTTTGCCATGACTTAAAGCACCTCCGGTGCGAGCGAGATGATCTTCATGAACTTTTTGTCGCGAAGTTCGCGGCCCACCGGGCCGAAGATTCGGGTACCACGAGGGTCGCCGTCATTCTTGAGGATGACCGCAGCGTTCTCGTCAAACTTGATGTACGAACCATCCGCGCGACGCGTCTGCTTGATGACACGCACGATGACGGCCTTGACGACATCGCCCTTCTTGACGTTGCCGCCGGGGATCGCGTCTTTGACAGTGGCGACGATGACGTCACCCAGTCCCGCGTATCGACGGCCGGAGCCACCGAGAACGCGGATAGTGAGGAGCTCTTTGGCGCCGGTGTTGTCGGCAACCTTGACTCGGGATTCCTGCTGCAGCATGAGGCTGTTTCCTTTCGGTAAGCGAGCGCGAGCGCTTGCTTACTTCGCCTTCTCGAGAATTTCGACCAGGCGCCAGCGCTTTGTGGCGCTAAGCGGACGGGTCTCGCTGATGAGAACGAGGTCGCCGACACCGGCCGCGTTCGCTTCGTCGTGCACCTTCACCTTGGAGGTGCGGCGAATGACTTTGCCGTAGAGCGGGTGCTTAACGCGGTCCTCGACCTCGACAACGATGGTTTTGTCCATTTTGTCGCTCGTGACATAGCCGCGACGGGTCTTGCGATAGCCGCGTGCGAGTTCGGCAGTCGTGGCCGCCGGGGTTGCTGAATCGACTTTCGCCATGACTATGCCTCCTTCGTGTCTGCTGTTGCGTCGACAGTGGCATCAGCCGCTGCATCCGCCTTCTTGGTTGTCTTCTTGGTCTTCACGGGAGCCTCGACCGCTGCCGGCGCTGCACGCAGTCCGAGCTCGCGCTCGCGGACTACCGTGTAAATGCGAGAGATGTCGCGCTTCACAGCGCGAATACGCCCGTGGCTCTCGAGTTGGCCTGTGGCCGACTGGAAGCGAAGGTTGAATAGTTCTTCCTTCGCCTTCTTCAGTTCGGCGACGAGACGCTCGTCTTCAAATGTGTCCAGCTCGACGGGTGCGAGCTCCTTGGAACCGATCATTATGCGTCGCCCTCCTCGCGCTTGATGATGCGTGCCTTGAGGGGCAGCTTGTGAATAGCCCTGGTGAGTGCCTCGCGAGCGATTGTCTCGCTGACACCGCTCAGCTCGAACAGCACGCGACCCGGCTTGACGTTGGCGATCCACCACTCCGGCGAACCCTTACCGGAACCCATGCGGGTTTCGGCCGGCTTCTTCGTGAGCGGACGGTCTGGGTAGATATTGATCCAGACCTTGCCGCCACGCTTGATATGGCGGGTCATGGCGATACGAGCGGCCTCGATCTGGCGGTTCGTTACGTATGCAGGCGACAGGGCCTGGATGCCGTACTCACCGAACGAGACAACCGTGCCACCGGTGGCCTGGCCGCTACGGCCGGGGTGGTGCTGCTTGCGATGCTTGACCTTACGTGGGATCAACATGGTTACGCCTCAACTCCTGCTGCGACCGGTGCTTCTGCCTTGGGGGGCGCGGTGCGCCGGGGGGCGCTGTCGCGACGATCCCCGTCACGGCGGTCGTCACGACGCTCCGGACGGGTTGATTTCTGGGTGGCCTGCTCGCGAGCAAGCTCCTTGTTCGTGATGTCGCCCTTGTAGATCCACACCTTCACGCCGATGCGGCCGAATGTCGTCTTGGCCTCGTAGAAGCCGTAATCGATGTTGGCGCGCAGAGTGTGCAGCGGAACGCGACCCTCGCGGTAGAACTCCGAGCGGCTCATTTCAGCCCCGCCGAGACGGCCCGAGACCTGGATGCGAACGCCCTTCACCGACGGGACGCGCTGCGCACCCTGCAGTCCCTTACGCATTGCACGGCGGAAGGCCACGCGGGCGGTGAGCTGCTCGGCGATGCCCTGCGCAACAAGCTGTGCCTCTGCCTCGGGGTTCTTCACCTCGAGGATATTCAGCTGGATCTGCTTGCCCGAGAGCGTCTCGAGGTCGGTGCGGATGCGCTCGGCCTCTGCTCCACGACGGCCGATCACGATGCCGGGACGAGCGGTATGGATGTCCACGCGCACGCGATCGCGAGTGCGCTCGATCTCGATGCGGGCCACCCCGGCACGATCAAGGGACTTGCGGAGCAGGTTGCGAATCTTGATGTCCTCAGCGACATAGTCGCTGTAACGCTGGCCCTTCTTGGTGCTGTCCGAGAACCAGCGCGACACGTGGTCGGTAGTGATTCCCAGACGGAAACCGTAGGGGTTTACCTTCTGTCCCATTACTTCTTCCCTGCTTTCGTCGTGCCCGCAGTCGTACCCTCTTCAACAGAGTGATCAGGTGTGGCGAGGACGATCGTGATGTGGCTGGTGCGCTTGAGAATCTGGAAGGCGCGACCCTGTGCACGCGGTTGGAAACGCTTCAGTGTCGTTCCCTCATCAACAAACGCCTGCGAGACGAACAGGTCCTGCTCATCGAGGTAGGTGTTTGAGGCGTCTGCCTTAACACGCGCATTGGCGATCGCTGACGCGACGAGCTTGTAGACGGGCTCGCTGGCACCCTGAGGTGCAAACTTCAGGATGGCTAAAGCCTCCTGCGCCTGCTTGCCGCGGATCAGGTTGACGACACGACGAGCTTTGGTGGCGGTTACGCGAATGTGCTTCACGCGAGCCATGGATTCAACCATTTCTCTATTCCTCCTTACGCCACCGCGTTAGCGGCGACGACCCTTCTTGTCGTCCTTCTCGTGCCCACGGAAGGTGCGGGTGGGCGAGAATTCTCCAAGCTTGTGGCCGACCATGGTTTCGGTGACGAACACCGGGATGTGCTTGCGACCGTCGTGCACTGCGATGGTGTGACCCAGCATGGCGGGGATGATCATCGAGCGGCGCGACCAGGTCTTGATCACGTTCTTGCTGCCGGCTTCGTTGGCGCGTACGACCTTCTGCAACAGGTGGTCGTCGACGAAGGGGCCCTTCTTCAGACTGCGTGGCATCTTCTACTCAATTCCTTTTAACAAGACTGGCCTACTTGCGCTTCTTGCCGACGTTGCGGCGGCGGACGATGAGCTTGTCACTGGGAAGGTTGCGCTTACGCGTGCGACCCTCTTTCTGGCCCCAGGGGCTGACGGGGTGACGTCCACCGGACGTCTTGCCTTCGCCACCACCGTGGGGATGGTCTACCGGGTTCATGGCAACACCGCGGACGGTCGGGCGAACACCCTTCCAGCGCATGCGGCCGGCCTTACCCCAGTTGATGTTGGACTGCTCGGCGTTGCCGACCTCGCCAATAGTGGCGCGGCAACGGACATCCACATTGCGGATCTCGCCCGAGGGCAGACGCAACTGAGCGTAGGGGCCATCTTTGGCAACGAGACGCACGGACGCTCCAGCGGAGCGCGCCATCTTGGCACCACCACCGGGACGCAGCTCGATCGCGTGAATGACGGTACCGACGGGGATGTTGCGCAGCGGCAGATTGTTGCCCGGCTTGATGTCAGCGGAGGCACCCGACTCGATGATGTCGCCCTGGTTGAGCTTGTTCGGGGCGATGATGTAGCGCTTCGAGCCATCAACGAAGTGCAGCAGCGCGATGCGCGCCGTCCGGTTCGGGTCGTACTCGATCTCGGCGACGCGAGCGTTCACGCCATCTTTGTCGTTGCGCTTGAAGTCGATCACCCGGTACTGGCGCTTGTGGCCACCACCAATGTGACGGGTCGTGATTCGGCCAGCGTTGTTGCGACCACCGGTTTTGGGCAGCGGGCGCAGCAGCGACTTCTCCGGAGTGGAGCGGGTGATCTCGGCGAAATCTGCCACCGAGGAACCGCGACGACCCGGGGTCGTGGGCTTGTACTTGCGAATAGCCATTGTTATCTCTCCCTGGTCCTAGCCGACAGCCGTGAAGATATCGATCGAACCGGACTTGAGCGTGACGATTGCCCGCTTGGTGTCCTTGCGCTTGCCAGTGCCGAACTTGGTGCGGCGGGTCTTACCGGGGCGGTGAAGGGTGTTCACCGAAGCCACCTTGACGTCGAAAATCTTCTCGATGGCGAGCTTGATCTCGATCTTGTTCGCGCGGGGGTCCACCACGAAGGTGTACTTGCCGTCATCGATCAGGCTGTAGCTCTTCTCGGAAACGACGGGCGCGATGATGATGTCGCGCGGGTCCTTGTACGTGAGGGTGCTCATGCGCCGACCTCTTCCTTGCTGGCCTTGGTGTTCCAGGCGACGAACGAATCGAATGCGCCCTTGGTGAAGACAATGTCATCGCTGATGAGAACGTCGTAGGCGTTGAGCTGGTCAAACGGCAGCACGTGCACGTTTTGCAGGTTGCGCACGCTCTTATAGCTCGTGTCATCCTCACGCTCGAGAACAATGAGCACGTTCTTCGTGGGCGCGATGTCGTTGAGCAAGGCCGAAACGGCCTTTGTCGAGGGCAGGTCGCCCACGGAGAGCGAGTTGATCACGTGAAGGCGTTCGCCGCGAGCGCGGTCCGAGAGTGCTCCGCGAAGTGCGGCGGCAATCATCTTCTTGGGGGTGCGCTGCGAGTAGTCACGCGGGTGCGGACCGTGCACGATACCACCGCCCCTCATCTGGGGTGCGCGGATCGAGCCTTGGCGAGCGCGGCCGGTCCCCTTCTGCTTGAACGGCTTGCGACCGGCTCCGGATACCTCACCACGACGCAGTGTGTTGTGCGTGCCCTGGCGTGCCGCGGCGAGCTGCGCGACAACCACTTGGTGGATCAGCGGAATGTTGGTCTGAACGTCGAACACCTCGGCTGGCAGGTCGACGGAACCGACCTTGGCGCCCTTGGCATCTGTCACATCAATGGAGGTAGCCATGACTACGCCCCCTTCACTGCGTTGCGGACGAAGACGATGCGGCCGCGAGCGCCGGGCACTGCGCCCTTGACGAGCAGGATGCCGTTCTCGAGGTCGACCGAGTGGACTGTCAGGTTGAGTACCGTCACGCGGTCGCCACCCATGCGACCGGCCATGCGCATGCCCTTGAAGACACGGCTGGGGGTCGAGGATGCGCCGATCGAGCCGGGCTTGCGGTGGTTGCGGTGTGAACCGTGGCTAGAGGAGACGCCCTTGAAGTTGTGGCGCTTCATGACTCCGGCGAAACCCTTGCCCTTGGATGTGCCCATGACATCCACTTTCTTGCCAGCTTCGAACATGTCGACCGTGAGCTCCTGGCCGAGGCTGTATTCGGAGGTGTCATCGGTGCGCAGCTCGGTGAGGTGACGGCGAGGCGTGACGCCTGCTTTGTCGAAGTGGCCCGTGAGGGGCTTGTTGACTTTGCGCGGGTCGATCTGGCCGTAGGCGATCTGGACGGCGGTGTAGCCGTCGATCTCCTGCGTGCGCAGCTGCGTCACTACGTTGGGGGTGATCTCGACAACGGTCACAGGCACGAGACGGTTGTTCGCGTCCCAGACCTGCGTCATACCGAGCTTCTTGCCCAGCAGACCCTTGGTCGTCTTGGTGTTAGACATGGTGGATTCCTCTTCGCGGCCTGATCTGGACAGATCAGAGCTTGATCTCGATGTTGACGTCTGCAGGCAGGTCGAGTCGCATGAGCGAGTCAACCGCCTTGGGCGTCGGATCGATGATGTCGATGAGCCGCTTGTGGGTGCGCTTTTCGAAGTGCTCGCGGCTGTCTTTGTACTTGTGAGGAGAGCGGATGACCGCAATCACGTTCTTCTCGGTCGGCAGTGGCACGGGGCCAACGACCGTGGCACCTGCGCGGGTGACCGTGTCGACGATCTTGCGTGCCGACGAGTCGATGACCTCGTGGTCGTACGACTTAAGTCGAATGCGGATCTTTTGTCCCGCCATGGCTGACTCTCTCTCGTTGGTACTTCTTCAACTGGCGCACACGGCTCTCGCGTCTCGCGACGCAACCTCCGCGTGCTCAGCACTTCTGCTTTCGCACCACTGTTTAGGTGTCAATTGCTTGCCTCGACTCGCGGGATCCGCTGCGGCGCAGCCTTCCCGAAACCCGGGCGGACTACACCCGTGCACATGCTTTTCAGCACATCAGGGAGTCGATTGAACCTGGTTCTGCTCCCCGCGGCCTAGCCGTTTTCACGAACTATGCACTGCCTGGAAGTGATTCGCGCGCACGAAGCGGCGAAGTGTTGAACTAGAGAAGTTTGCCACATGCTGGCATTTGCTGCAACCCGGGCGTGTCGCGCTGGCGAAATGTCACCGTGCACCGAGTTTCCACAGATATCCAATCGTCGCTCCACGCGCCATTGCTGCTCTCCTAGCATCCGTGAATGAAGATCCAGCATGCACGCCATCGCCGCTCTACGAGGTCGGCGCTCACCACATCCGCGCTCCTCGTCGGCCTTCTTGGGGCCGGGCTCGCCACGACGACAACAAGTCCGGCGGACGCAGCGACTACCGGCGCGGGCTACTCCGGTATAACGCCGTGGGGTGGGTATCTCGGCAACTACATCGCACCGGACGGCTCGCGGGTGTACTGCATGGATTCGGCAGCGGACTGGCCGTCAGGAACTACCAGCGGTGGCACGTTGGTGTACTCACTATCCACGGAGTGGGGCGGAGCTCTGCCGGCGATAACACTCAAGCGCCTGAACTACGCGTTGTTGAAGTGGGGACAGACTGCGGACCCGACTTTGGCCGCCGCGCTGGAAGCCTATATTTACTCCTACACAAGCACCGGTGCGCTGTACTACGGTGCCGGCTACAGCACGGGTGCGACTTACATTGATGGCAACTCCGCCGTGCTTCCGGTCTATGACGCGATCTGGGGCGAAGTCGAATCCTGGCTGCCGCCGGCCCAAGGGGTCGCAAGTCTCGCCATCCATATGCAGGACTCCCACAACGGCACGGTCGTCGTGAGCGCGAGCCCCGCGGATGCGATGGGCACGTTGGTATTGACGGGAGCAGTCGTTACGTCATCGGGGCTGAATACCGCGTCAGTGGTAAACGGATCCGTGATCGCCATTCATGGCACACCTGTGGATACTGCGGCGAGCTACTCCATCACCGCGAACGCATCGTTCACCGCGGCCGGCGGTCCGGACGCTAACGTGATTATCTACACGACCGGCGATCAGCAGCGCACGATCAGGGGCGGCACGAGCAGCCCGGTTTCCTTCAACGCAAAGAGCTTTGCGACCGATCCGCTTCCGCTCAGCTTTGAGCCGATCGTTTCAACTCAGGTCGCCAGCAATTTTGTTCAGCCGGGCCAGGCCTTTGAGGACACGGTGACCGCGGCGGTCGCTCCAGACTCGGGTGCTTGGCGGCAGCGACTCGACGGAAGCTTTCACACCATTAAGGCTATCGGCACCCTCTACGGGCCCTTTTTAGCGGAGCCTGCTCCGGCGACCAGCCCACCCGCGAACGCACCTGTCGTTGGAACCGAGATTATCGAACTCACCGGGCCGGGTTCCTATTCAACACAGGGCACCCTGCTTGCACCTTCGACGGGATTTTATGCCTGGGTTTGGGAGATAAATCAGGCAGACCAAATTCCTTTGACCCAACTCGTACTGCCTTCGAATTACTCATTTCGAGATCAGTTTGGCGCCCGAAGCGAAACTCAGGTCGTGCCGATGAGAATCTCGGCTACGACTGCCGTTTCCGAGGTGCGGGTTGGGCTGGGTGCAGAAATCACCGACTCGCTCGTCGTTTCACTCGTTGAAGGTTCTTGGCTCAGTGTTGGCGGAAACCCAATCAGTATTTCGTTTACCGGCACGGCGTACTTTGTGCCAGGAGACACCCCTCCGACAATCTCCTCGGATGTACCGGAGACTGCCTCGCTGATCGGAACATCCACGATCGATGTATCGCACATCGGTAGCTACGCTTCGTCAGCGGTTCGAGCGCCAGAAACGCAAGGAGGGTTCGTCACATGGCTATGGCGATTGTCGGACTCGGGGCCGTACTCGGAGTACGTCCTGCCGTGGGCTGACAAATTTGGAGTTCCGAGTGAAACCACCCGTGTCGATGCCCCAACAGTCTCCACGACTGCGGCACCCACCGCCGCGATCGGGGATCCGACTCACGACGTCGCGCTGGTCGGCGGTACACTTCCGGCAACTGACACCCATCTGGTCTTCCAGGCCTACCTTCAGACTGCTGATGAGGTGGCCACGTGCGACGCATCCACGCTCGTCTTCGATTCGATTTCCACGCCGATTACCGTGACTGTTGCCGGAACTTACTCGTCACCCGACGCAACGTTCACCAAATTCGGAACGTATTTCTGGGTGGAGTCACTCTTCAACGGGGCTGGCGAGCTTATCCATCGGGGAGCCTGCGCCGCCGCAGGCGAGACCACGGTGGTCTCACCTCCAATAGTGGTGACCGTCGCCACATCCAGCGTCACCGTCGGCGAACCCGCGCACGATGTCGCCACGGTGAGTGGCGCTGTCCCGAAGGGGGCGCAGATTTTCTTCGCTGCGTACCTCCAGTCGGCCTCCACTGCGAGTTGCACCGACTCTGAACTCGTGTTTTCCACTTCTGATGCTCCCGTGCCCCTCGCAGGAAGCGGCGACTACGAGTCTTCAGGTGCCCTCTTCACCGAATTGGGGACCTACCTATGGGTAGAGACGATTCTCGATCGGAATGATGAACCGATCGCCATTGGCGAGTGCGGGGCCGCAAATGAGCTGACCACCGTAAGACCTCAGAGTCTGGCATCGACGGGCGTAGCGGCAGTGCCCCCGATGGCCGGTCTGGGGATGGGCTTCTTAGCTGTAGGAATGCTTTCAGCGGGCTTGTCCAGTCTCGGACGTCGACGACGACAAGTGGCCGGTCACTCGCAGCTGTAGTAGTTGGCCCAGCCACCGCTGCCGTCGGCCAGCGCTCCAGCTTCGAACCCAAGTATGCCGAGATACACGGGCGGCGGGGGGTCGGAGGTTCTACCCCAGGTGCCGTAGTTCATGAGGGTGCACGCCCCATACACGGGCACTGCCGGATACCAACGAAGTACTGCGGCACGCGCCTCCGCGTCGGTGTACGGGGGTAGGGCCGGTGGCGGTGCGGGCGGGAGAACCGGTGCAGGCACGACCGGTGGCGGCACGACCGGCCGCGGCAGGCCACCGCCAGCGTTTCCACCCCCGCCGCCGGAAGCGTTGGAACCGCTGCTGCCACCCCCGCCGTCGGAAGCGTTGGAACCTGAGTTGTTTGAGTTGTCCGGCACGGGCGGAGCGGTGGACGGGGCGGACGGGGCGGACGGGGCGGACCATGGTGTCGGCGTGGCGGTCGGGTGCGCTGTAGGACGGGCGGTCGGTGCGGCCTGAGTCGCGGGGGGGCCGGGGGGTGCAGCATCCAGGATTGTGGACCGCTCGAAGGAGGTGCCAATTGCGAGTGCACCGGCAGCGGTGTTCAGCAGGGCAGCGCTGATCAGCACGGCGGCGCTGACGAACAAGCTCACCCCGCCCCGGATTTCCGGCTCGAGGCCTCGCCGGTCGCGCGTCGGCATGTCGGTCCTCCCGAAAAGGAGATGGGTCACGCGGTGATCTATTACGCGGAGGGGCTGTGGACAACTCGCGAGCACCGACGTGGCCCGACATTAGGCTCGCGGCTGCACAGGCTTCGATGACGGGACTTTGAGATACACATGCCGCGGCGAGCAGAGGATGACCGATCCGACGCAGCCCTTATCGGTGCCGCACGCTTGGGCGATCGAAATGCATGGGGCACCCTGTTCGCCAGGCACAATGACGCAGTTACGGCCGTTGCGCGTTACTACTCACGCAGCAACGCCGCGGCGGACGACCTGACCAGCGAGGCTTTCGAGCGCACTATGGCGATAATCCGTTCTGGCGGCGGGCCGGATGTCTCCTTCCGCGCCTACATCTACACAGTTGTCCGCCGGCTCGCGTTCGAGGCAGCCGAAAGGGACCGTCGCTTAGCCACCGGCGACCCGAATGCGTTGGTGCTGAGCATCCCAACCGAGGATCCCGCCGAAAATACCTTCGAGCACGCACTCATCGCTGAAGCATTCGAAGCCCTTCCCGAACGCTGGCAGGCGGTCCTGTGGTACTCCGAGGTGGAGCGCCTCCCCCGCGCAGCCGTCGGGCGACTGCTCGGTCTGGCTCCCAACGCTGCCTCCGCTCTCGCCTTTCGCGCTCGCGAGGGACTGCGCGAGCAGTACATCCAGCAGCACCTCGCGAAGACAACCCCGTCAGGAGAATGTCGCACCTATCGCGCCCGACTCGGAACATACCTGCGCGCACGGCTACCGCCACGGGACTCCCTTGCGGTGGATGCACACCTCGCCGCCTGCGAGAACTGTACGGCGGTCGTTGCCGAACTTGAGTTCGTGGGACGAAGGATGCGAGTACTCAAGACCTGAGCTCGATGACCATCGCGCGTGCATTCGAGCGCTGCGGCTGGCGCAGGCCGAGCAGGTCAGGCAGGACTACATCTTGCGTAAGCGGGCGGACCCTTGCTGCAGGCCCAACTCGAGGAGCTTTACTCGCAGCCAAGCCGGGCGCATCGCCTCAGACGAGTTCCATCGCTGAAACCCGGCGACAAGACGGCGGAGGGAATTTTCGCGATCCTTCTCCTCGAGGACGGCTTGATCGGTAGTTCTCCCGGCGAGGATGATCGGGTCGGTGTACTTCGCGAACCCGTCGCACTCACCGATGCCGTCACACTCCTCCCAGTAGAAATCGACGAATGATTGCTTTCCGTCGACGATGAAGTCCTTCTGGAGAATTGGAGCGGGAAACCCGAGGAGCGCAATGCTCGCCCGACTTGTCGATTCGGATGTCGAACCGGAGTTCATGACCGCGAAATCGATGATCTTTCGGGCTCGCACCCAACTTCGAAAAGGGGTCATCCGCTCCCATTGCGCGATCAGTTCAGCTCTCGTTACTCGAGCCGGAGCACCGCGGCGCGCTTGGTGGAGGGCGGCATCTACGGCGGCAACAGCGGAATAGAGCGGAGCTGTTGCCGCGAGATCGACCACGGTTCGCGCGAGCGTTGTGACACGCAATCCATCGATGGCCGTCACGTCCTCATCGGCGATGCCGAGCGCATGACGTCGTATGCCCGGGTCGGACCGTCCTCCGCTCGCGCGCTTGACGAGCATGTGAACATCCGACGGCCAGGATCCGATCGTAGGTAGCCCCCAAAAGACTGCCGCCGAATAGTGAGAGAGTACGGGCGGGTCGATGGCTTCGAGTGCCGTGGCGCGAATCAGGGCACGGTAGCGACCCGCGGCGTCCAGCGTGGCCCACTCGGACGCGTCGATGTAAGCCCCGCGACGTATACGGGCTACGGCAGACCCGCGGAGTCCGCGACGTATTGCGGGAGACGCAAGCATCACAGCGTCGAGATCTCGCGTGAGGTAGAGCGCTGGGTCGGGCGATACGGGGACGGTCATCCACCCATGTTGCGTGCCACCGACGTTACGGCCGGTTGGTTTTAGGTAGTTCGTGGATAACACGCGACGCTCCCACAAGCCGGAATAGGAGGCGTCGCGCGTTCACGCCGGGGTTCGAACCGTTCGCGCTGGGGTTCGAACCGTTCGCGGGAGAACGGTTGTCCTGCGAAGAGTTGGAACTCCCGCGCCGGGCGCGTCCGGTACTTCGGCGCAGGGCGCGTCCGCAGGGCGCGTCCGGTACTTCGGCGCGTGGCGCGTCCGACGCCTCGGCCGGACCCGTCATCCTGGGCCAGCTGCGGCTCACTCAGCGCTCAGAACCCGCTGGACCAGGGGCACTCCCGGGCGATACGCGAGGTGCACGAAGCTCGGCGCACCAAGAATTACAAGGTCGGCCCGAGCGCCGACTCGCAGATGCCCGACGTCGGTGCGGCGCAAGGCCGCAGCGCCGCCAACTGTGGCCGCGGTCAGGGCCTCGAACGGAGTCATCCCCATCTCCCGCACCGCGAGCGCGATACAGAATGCCATTGAGCTCGTGAAACTCGAGCCCGGGTTGCAGTCGGTCGAGATCGCCACCGAAACTCCCGCGTCAATCAGGCGCCGGGCATCCGGGTACGGATGTCGGGTCGAAAATTCGACACCGGGGAGCAGAGTCGCGACAGTCCGTCCACCGGCAAGCGCCGATACGTCCGCCGCGGACAGGTACGTGCAGTGATCGACGCTTGCCGCTCCCAGCTCGACCGCGAGGCGCACGCCTGCCGACTCACC
>JAYSPT010000155.1:0-2486 GCA_043721995.1 Salinibacterium sp.
GGAGGCGAGCCTCGACATGTCCAAGAGTAAGTCTGACTCGCTCCATTGGCCCGCGCTCAAGAGCGAACAACACACCTGGGCTTCGCGGTTCAACATCGACGACCTCACCCGCGCTCAACGCGACCGAGTTCGCCAGCCATACTCGTCTGCGATCGTCCCCCAGATCGCGGGACTCTCCATCAACCTCCCGAGCGACCTCGCCGCGGAGGTTGATGAGGCAACCCAACTCCTCACTCGGTTCGACGCCGAGGTCGGCCCGGGCGGACTTCCTTTCGCCTCGATCCTCCTCCGAACCGAGTCAGCCTCGTCCTCAGAAATCGAGAACCTCACCAGTGGTGCCCGGGCCATCGCCGAAGCGGAGCTAGGAGAACGAGACACCGGCAACGCCGCGCAGATCGTACGCAACGTTCGTACGATGGAAGCGGCGCTAAGCCTTGCCGACCGAATAGACGGCGAGAGCATCATCACTATGCAGACTGCGCTGCTCGGGTCGTTCGCTCCGAATCTCACGGGACGCTGGCGCGATGCGCAGGTATGCATAGGCGGCAGCTCCCTCAGCCCCCACCTAGCTGACTTCATTCCTCCGCACCACGATCGCATACCCGCCGGGATGAAGGACCTGGTCGCCTTCATCGGGCGGGTCGACATTCCTGCACTGGCTCAAGTCGCGCTCGCTCACGCGCAGTTCGAGACCATCCATCCATTCCCCGATGGGAACGGCAGGACTGGTCGCGCCCTCGTTCAGGCGATGCTGCGCCACGCCCAGGTCACTACGAACATCGCTGTGCCCGTTTCCGCTGGTCTCCTCCACGACGTGAAGGACTACTACTCCGCCCTCACGGCATATCGCCGCGGAGAACTCCGGCCGATCATCTCGGCGTTCACGCGCGCAGCCGGCTACGCGGTCGTCAACGGACGTGAGCTGGTGCGCGACATTGGGAGCATCGAGGCCGAATGGGGGCAGAGGATGCGCGGCCTCCGCTCCGACGCGGCCGCTCGCCGAGTCAGCGTTTTGGCCATTGCCCACCCAGTGCTCAACTCCGACCTTATCGCTCGCCAGCTCAGCGTGGCGCCGCCAACCGCATTTCGAGCTCTGGACACGCTGGTCGAGCGTGGCATACTCAAGACCGCAAACTCACAACGCCGAAATCGGATCTGGCTCGCTCAGCCGGTGCTGAACGCCCTGGATGATTTTGCCGCGCGAGCTGGCCGTCGATCGCTCGGGCCCTAACGCAATCTCGACAGGACCGAACGTCACGGCCCGATGGTGCCCCTGGAGGGACTCGAACCCTAAAAACGGCCCAATCGTTTAGCCGAAGTGGCCCGAAAACCCCGGAAACTCAGGGATTTTCGGTGACTACGGCTGCATACGATCTAGGTCGTTTGCCCACAAGTGTGGGCAAACCGTGGGCAAACGCCGGATTATCCTCAGCCCACTCAGCTGTGATGTCTCAAGACATCGGTAACAGTTCTGCCTCAGGACATCGGTAACACTTTATGTCTCAGGACATCGGTGACACTTCGCCGGCCGGGCGTGGTCGGCGGGGTCCTCTTGGCCGGCCGCTGCCGACGTACTTTGTGCCGGGTTTCGGCCAGGGGTGCTCGATGAGGAGGGTGCCTGATTCATCGAAGACCTGAAGTGAGGCCTGGTTCTCGACGAGTGAGACGACGTCGCCGAAGAGGGTGCGGTTGACGTGGAAGCGGGTTCCTCTGGCGAATACGGTGCCGTTGTCGCGGATGCGGGTCAGCCGGACACCGTCGGGAAGTAACGAAGCATTCCGGGCTGCGGGGCGGGGCGCTTCGGCTTTCGGGGTCGCCTCCCATGCCTGCGCCGGGGTGATGCGTCCCGGGAGCGCTTGGTGCGGACGTTGGGTGTTATAGATCTGGTCGAACCGGTCGACTTGCTCCTGCAGTTCCTCCAACGACGCCGCGAGGGGTTGTTTGTCAAGCCAGCGGAACAGGGTCTGGTGGAAGCGTTCGTTCTTGCCCTGCGTGGTCGGCTTGTAGGGTTTCCCCGTGATCGGCGCAACCCCGAGCGAGGTGACATAGGCGACGAGCTGGCCGAGCACTCCGCGCCGAGACGGGTTCAACGCGGCCCCGTTATCGCTGAGGAGTCGCTGCGGCACTCCATGGGCTGCGATGCCCTTCTTCACGACCGCGATCGCACCCTCGGACGTTTCACCCCAGGCCACGTGGGAGGCGACCGCGAAGCGAGCGTGATCGTCGATGAGTTGAAAGATCACACACTTCCGACCACCGGTCAGAACGTATTCGGTTCCATCGAGCTGCCAACACGCGTTCGGCGCCGGATAAACAAAGCGACGATATGACGCCCGCGGTTTCTTCTTCGGCTCCAGCCGGGCAACGCCCGCGTCGCGGAAGATGCGCGCCAACGACGACACCGCTGGGACCGGCTCCATTCCAAGAGCGCGCATCTTGTCGTGAACACTGATCGGGCCATGATCCAAACCCGATTGCTCCAACGC
>JAYSPT010000156.1:0-3367 GCA_043721995.1 Salinibacterium sp.
GGATCCGACCGGCGAGGTGCGCTTCTACGTCGAAGCAGAGGCGATAAACATTTTGGATGCCGACAGCGCCGGTCGCTGAAGTCGCGTCACCGAATGCGCGACGTCACGATCACATGCAGTAGCGGCACAGCGGCCGCGCCCATGAGCACCCAACTGAGCACCTCATCGGTGGGCCGCAGCAGAACGCCGGCGATGAGTAACGCCGCGAACACGAGCGCAGAGCCGATGCGGTTCACTGAGCGGTCGACCGATCGCGTCCTGCGCTCGAGCTCCGGACTACGAACGGCGATCTGCCCTCGGTCGAGGCGTGATGCGAGTTCGTCGAGGCGTCGGGGGAGCCCAGCCAGGGTCGTCGCGTAGGAGACTGCCTGCTTGCCCAGGCCCCGGAGAACACCGTTACTCGCGGAGTTCAGCACGGTCCGCGCGAACGGGTCGACCGCATCCCACATGTTGAATTCGCGATTGAGGGCGCTCGTTACGCCCGAGATTAGCGAGATCGTGCGGATCAGCAGCAGGAAACTCTCCGGCAGCTGGAAGGGCAGAGTGCGAACCGTCTCGCTAAATTGACGAGCAAACACCTCCAGCTCGCGCGGATCGACGGTCTGCAATTCGGCGACACCCATGCCACCGAATCGATCGAAGAGGGCGCTCATCGCGCGTTCGAGTTCGTCAGTGTCCGCAGATTTCAGCAGCACGCCGAGCCGTTCGAGGGCTCCGACCAGCGCTCGACCGTCGCGCGCGACCGCGGCCAGGATGAAATCGCGCAACCCACTGCGCAGCGAGTCCGAGATTTCACCCATCATCCCGAAGTCGATGAAGGTCAGGCTCCAGTCCACACCGGAACCGGGCGTGCCGGGGGTCACGAAGATGTTGCCGGGATGTGGGTCCGCGTGGAAGAACCCGGACACGAAGATTTGCTGGAAGGTGGCCCGCGCGAGTTCCTGAGCGACTGCGGTCGGATCGATCCCCGCCGCGGCGAGGCCGGAAAGGTCAGAGATTTTGATCGCGGTCACATCAGACAGGGTGAGCACGCGCAGGGCCGTGCGGTCCCACACCACTATCGGCGCAGCGACCTTCGGGTCGGCGGCGAAGTCGTTCGCGAACCGCTCCGCATTTGCGCCTTCGTGCAGGTAGTTGATCTCCTCGAGACTCGTCGCCGCGAACTCCTCGACGAGTGCGGGAGCGTCAGCGCGGGTCGACACGATGCGCACCCGCGAGAGCCAACCCGCAACGCGACGTAGTGCGGCGAGGTCGACGGCTACGATCTCTTCGATACCCGGCCGCTGCACCTTGACGACGACATCCTCGAACCCAAGGTCTGCCGCAATCTTGGGAGACAGGCGCGCGCGGTGAGCCTGACCGAGGGATGCCGCAGCAATGGGTACCGCGTCGAACGACGCGTACGCCTGCTCAAGTGGCATCCCGAGTTCGGCCTCGGCTTGCTGGCGGATCCGCTCGAAGGTCTCCGGCGCGACCTCGTCCTGTAATCCTTCGAGCTCACGCGTGATCTCGGGCGGAAGTATGTCGAGGCGCGACGACATGAACTGCCCGACCTTGATCATGAGCCCGCCGAGGTCGGCGGCGAGCAGGTAGAACCGGCGGGCAAGGCGCTGAACGCGCGGGATTCGGGTGCGGGCCGTGATTCGGCCGAGGCCGACGCGTGGCAACACGAGTTCGTACCACCAAGTCTGCGCCAACGCTGAAGCCGCGAACCGCATGATGCGGCGGTAACGCGCTCGGAACGCTCGCCCGGTGGGCGGTGCCGTGCTAATGCCGCTTGCTGGCGGCATCCCCTCAGTCCTCGGCGAGGATCGCGTAGAGCTTGCGGCGTGCCTCGTCAATTACTGCAACGGCACGCTCGGCCTGCTCCTGGCCGCCCCCGGTCGCAACCTGCGCGATCGCTTGGGCGAGTTTCGCGCCCGCCTTCGGCAGGGCCGTGGTGCGCTCGCTGCCCCACGACATGCGCGAGTCCCACGACCGGCGGGGCTCCCAGGGCTCGGATCCAGTCGAGAACTGGGCTGCAGCCTCCCGACCGGTGTCAGTCAGCGAGTAGACCTTGCGCTCACCGACCTGCTCCGAACTGACAAGGCCCTCATCCGAGAGCAGCTGAAGGGTGGGGTAAATGGAGCCGGGGCTTGGCTTCCAGGCACCACGCGTGCGTGACTCGATGGACTGAATAATCTGGTAGCCGTGCATCGGCTCTTGAGCGAGGGCGACCAGGATGGCCGTGCGGATGTCACCGCGGCCCATCCGCCCGGTCGGGCGGGGCGTGAAGGAATCGCGGATGCCGTCGAATGCCTCCCACAGGTCGAACTTGGGGGAAGAGGATGGGGTGCGCATGCCATGTCCTTTCTGGACGATCGTGCAGTGTCGTTAGCGACTTAGCGATACTCAACGATACATCGTTAAGAATGATGATGCGACCTCGGCCGGGCCACGCGCGCTAGCCTTTGGCACCCTTCTCGGCACCCGTTTCGATAGCCTGGATCTTGTCGAGGAGTGCTCCGATGGCGGCATCCTGCGACGCAAGGTGAAGCTGGATCTGTTTTGCTTCTTCCAGAATCGCGCCGGCATCTTCGTAGGTCGCCGCAGAACGAGCATCCGCGGCCGCCGCCTGGATGTTCTGGCCCACAATGATCACGGGCAAAAGCACGAGCTGTAGGAAGGTTTGCGCGATCCATCCCACGATGATGATCGGTTGGCCGCTAATAATCGCCGCCGGCAGACTCACCAGCGCGATGGCAGCAAACACGTACGCACACCACATCGTGCCCACGCTCGTGGTGATGCCAAGACCGACTTTGCGGTTAAAGCGGCTAACGAGTCTGTCCTTTGGATGCAGGCTCTTCGCGGCGTCCTTCACGGTGGGCGCCCCGCGCTTCGCACGTTCAGCCACCCGCTCGTTTTGTTTGTAGTCGAAGGTATCGGTCGCCGTATTAGCCATCTGGCACTCCATTTCAGTAAGAGAATTTCCCCCATTCTCCTGTCGCGAACGCCGCGAAGGCCGCTTCACTCGCGGATAGGCTGACGGAATGAAGTCTCGAAACGCGACCCGCCTCGGCCACCCAATCTCTGTCATCGGCCTCGGAACCTGGCAATTGGGGGCTGACTGGGGCGAGGTCACCGAAGCGGATGCCCGGGCCGTACTCGAAGCATCCGTCGACTCGGGGGTCACCTTCTTCGACACCGCCGACGTGTACGGCGATGGTCGCAGCGAATCAATCATCGGCTCGTTCCTGCATGAGCGACCGGAGCTGGACGTGTTTGTCGCGACGAAAATCGGGCGTCGGACCGAACAGGATCCCGCCCACTTCACGGCCGCGAACCTGCTCTCCTGGGTAGACCGCTCTCGCACGAACCTGCGCAC
>JAYSPT010000157.1:0-1976 GCA_043721995.1 Salinibacterium sp.
ACGATCGACGACGCTGCGCACCGCCTGCTGGTACTCCGGCGCGCGCTCTCGGGTCAGATCGGGGCGTATGTGCGGTGCAACGAGACGTGTCAGGCGCAGATGCGGTAGACCGGTCCACGACAGAGTGAAGATCACGAATCGGTCGAGCCGACGATCTCCTCACGCACCCGGCGCAGGTCTTCCAGCAGTGATCCGATCAGCACCCAGTGCTCCTCGTGGGGCTTGACGACACGGAGCGGAGCCGTGAGCGCGGGTAGGTCAGCCGTCACCGCATCCGGTTCCGCACCATCGATGTTGCGCCCGATGAGGCGCAGATCGTGGGCTGCACGATCGAGTTGCCCGGTGATCGCCTTCACCGTCGGCTCGGCAGAGAGCGACCCGTCATAGTGGTCGTGCACGGCTCGCGTCATCCCGAGCACCCGCGTCACGAGCACGGACAGTCTGCCGAACAGCATCGAGTCGCGCTCCAGCACGCGGCGAAGCGTGCCACGCCTCGGGTTGAGCGTCAGGCTCTCCGAGCCCTGTGCGAGTTCAGCGGATGCGTGGTCCCTGAGGTCGCGCATAATGCGGGCCCGTTCCAGTAGCGCGTCGAGTTGCTCGGGCGTTTGCGGATCCCGGAGCGCGGTCGCGAGCTCATCCAGGCTCGACGCGACGGCGCCGAGCAGCCGCGCGACTGCAAGGTGCGCGGGACGCAGCCGCACGGGTGGCACGATCGCCACATTCACGATGAGCCCGATGGCAGCGCCGATTACCGTTTCGAGGATGCGGTTCACCGCATAACCCGGCGTCAGCGCGCCGAGTGCGAGCACCAGCATCGCACTGATCGGGATCTGGTTCGCAGATCCTGGGGCGAGCCGCAGCACCCATCCAATGAGCAGACTGATCACGACAACAACGAGCACTAACCAGCTGTCATTTCCAAGAAAGTAGTTGATTAGGGAGGCAATAACGACACCACCGATGACGCCCAGGCTGCGTTCAATCCCCTTGGAGAGGGTCTGGTTCACACTGGGCTGAACGACGAGGAGCGCCGCAATCGCGGCGAAGATCGGCAGCGGCTGGTGCAGCACAAAGACCCCGAGGAGCCACGCGATTATGGTGGCGACAGCAGTCTTGGCCACTTGCAGCAGCGGTATCCGTGCCGGTGCCTGCAGGGTGAATTTCACTGTGCCAGCGTAGGCCCGGCCTCGGCCGCAGCTGCGGCAATCGCATCCGCAGCCCGTACCAGCGCGAGATGGGTCAAAGCCTGCGGCACGTTCCCGGCCTGCCGGGCAGCACCGACGTCGTACTCCTCGCTGAGCAGCCCAACGTCGTTAGCGAATCCCACGAGGCGGTCCATGAGGATGCGCGCGTCCTTCAGTCGCCCCGAGCGAGCGTACTGCTCGACGAGCCAGAACGAGCAGGCCAGAAACGGGTTTTCCCCCGGCGCGAGCCCGTCGACCCCGTCCTCGGTACGGTATCGCATGACGAGACCGCCCTGGAGAAGCGTTTCTTCGATTGCGGCAACAGTTCCGACCATCCGTGGATCGTCGGCGGCCAGGTAGCCCACCTGGGCGATTTGCAGCAATGAAGCATCGACACCCGTGCTGCCGTAGTACTGGGTGTACGTATTGCGATCGCGGTTGAAGCCCTGCGATTCGATCTCGCCACGGATTTCGTCTCGGATGCTCTCCCAGCGTGCCAGCGGACCCTCAAGCCCGAATTCCTGCACGGCACGGACGGCGCAATCGAAGGCCGCCCAGAGCATCACGCGCGAATGGGTGAAGTGGCGCTGCTCGCCACGGATTTCCCAGATTCCGTTGTCGGGGCGCTTCCAGTTGTCTTCGACGTAGCTCATCAGGGCACGCTGCAGCGGCCAGGAGTAGTCCGTGGCTCCGACGCCCAGCTGACGCGCGGCCTGTAGCGCCACCATTACCTCACCGAAAACGTCGCCCTGGTACTGAGTGAACGCGGCGTTTCCCGCTCGCACCGGCGCA
>JAYSPT010000158.1:0-33316 GCA_043721995.1 Salinibacterium sp.
CGGTTCAAGTCGCCCGGGGCGTAGCTGGCGAGCCGGTCTGCGAGTTCGATGGCATTGGGATGCGCATACGACCAGATCGGGAAGAAGGCGAGCTCCTCGGCCTGCTTCGCCGCGACCTCAGCGAGGCGTCGGCGACCATGCCCGGCGTTGACAACGAACAGCCCGCTCAAGCCGTCGATGTACTTCTTACCCCTGCTGTCCCAGATGTGGTGGCCTTCGCCCTTGACGATGATGGGCACGCCGTGGCCGTCTTCCATCACCGACTGGCGTGAGAAGTGCATCCAGAGATGGTCCTTCGCCTTCTGCTGCAGTTCGGCCTCGTTGAAAGTGGTACCCGTAACGAACTGGTCTGTGGTTGTCATGTGATTTCCTTACCTGGTTCCCCAGTTGTAGAGCTGCTTGACCAGCTTGAGGTACACGTATGTTTCGGTGGCCACGACGCCTTCAATTCCGCGAATCTGTTTGTTGAGCAGTTCGATCAGATCTTCGTCGCTCTCGCAGACAGCCTCGACCAGAATGTCGAAACTACCGGCGGTGAGCACCACGTAGTCCACCGCGGGAAGAGCCGCCAGCCGTTCGGCCACGACGGTCGTGTCTCCGGTCGCCCGGATGCCGATCATCGCTTGGCGGTAGAAACCGAGTTGCATCGGATCGGTCACTGCGACGACCTGCATGACTCCGGATTCAGTGAGCTTCTGCACTCGCTGGCGCACGGCGGCCTCACTCAGGCCCACAGCTTTGCCAATCTCGGCATAGGAGCGTCGACCGTCTGCCTGCAGTTGCTCGATGATTGCCTTGGACACGGCATCCAATTGGACCATAGCTCGATTGTGACAGCGAAAAGCGGTCCTCACAAGTGATTCCGCAGATTGCAGGGGTAACTTCGGCGGATTCCGAAGTAGTTTGGTGCTATGAACGCAGAGATCCGCAATTTTATCAATGGCAAGTATGTGGCCGCGAGGACCACCAGCAGTTTCGAGGTGATCGATCCTGCCACCGGTGTCGCCTATGCGGCATCGCCCGTGTCGGGCGCAGCGGATGTCGATGCCGCATTCTCGGCGGCGGCCGCGGCCTTCGAGGAGTGGGGTGAGACCACGCCGGCTCAGCGCCAACTGGCTCTGTTCCGCATTGCAGACGCGATCGAGTCGCGCGCCGAGGAGTTTGCCGACCTTGAGTCGAAGGACACCGGTAAACCGAGGGCATCCCTCGTAGCCGACGAGATCATGCTCTCGGTCGACCAGGTGCGTTTTTTCGCGGGCGAGGCTCGTCACCTTTCCGGGATGGCCACCGGCGAGTACCTGAAAGACCACACGTCCTCGATCCGCCGCGAGCCAATCGGCGTCATCGGCCAGGTGACGCCATGGAACTACCCGCTCAACATGGCAATCTGGAAGATCGCACCGGCGATTGCAGCCGGTAACACCACCGTGCTGAAACCCTCCGACACGACCCCGTCCGCGACCCTGTTGCTCGCTGAGGTCGCGGCCGAATTCCTTCCGGACGGCGTACTCAACGTTGTCGTAGGCGACCGCACCACCGGGGGTTTGATGATCGATAGCCCCATTCCGCAGATGGTGTCGATCACGGGCTCGGTGCGCGCCGGAATGGAGGTCGCGAAGGCTGCAGCCAATGACCTCAAGCGGGTGCACCTTGAACTTGGCGGGAAAGCGCCGGTGATCGTCTTCGACGATGCGGACATCGAATCTGCGGTGGAGGGCATCACACTTGCCGGCTACTTCAATGCGGGCCAGGACTGCACTGCGGCAACGCGCGTGCTCGTGCATGCGAGCATCCACGACTCGTTCGTTGCCGCGCTGGTCACCTATGCCCAACACAACGCGAAGACCGGTGCCCCGGATGCGGATGGAATCCTGTTCGGACCGGTCAACAATGCAAACCAGCTCGAACGGGTTGTGGGAATCATCAATGAGCTGCCCTCTCACGCGACGGTGGAACTCGGCGGTCATCGACAGGGCGAGAAGGGCTACTTCTACGAGGCGACGATCGTGTCGGGCCTCACCCAGCATGACGATGCAATCCAGAACGAGATCTTCGGTCCCGTGATCACGGTGCAGGCCTTCACCGACGAGAAGCAGGCGCTGCAGTGGGCCAACGGCGTTCAGTACGGGCTCGCCTCCAGCGTGTGGACCAAGGACCACGCTCGTGCCCTGCGTTTCGCGAAGCATCTCGACTTCGGATGTGTCTGGATCAACACGCACATCCCCGTCGTTGCTGAAATGCCGCATGGCGGTTTCAAGCACTCCGGCTACGGAAAAGACCTCTCCAGTTACGGTTTTGAGGACTATACGCGTATCAAGCACGTCATGTCCTTCATCGGCTCCTAGAATTGCAGCGTGACCGAGGACCTCGACGACACCATCGTCCGTCCGCTGCGCACGTCATTTGCCGACTACCCGATCGACGAGCCCGATAGCGAAGACACAGTTGTCGTCGGGGCCCTACTCGCGCAACCCCTGACCGACGCGGTCATCCAAGCCATTCACACACAGGCACCGCTTCCGCCGGAACTCCAGAGCACCGAGCCGATCGAGTTCCACTACCGCTTCAGTGTCGGCTCTAACCCCGAGCGGTTCAGTCTCGATGTGCCCTGGTTCATTGGTCGCCGCCCGAGTCAACCTCGCATCTCATGGGGAACATCCCCGCGCCTTCTTCGGGTCGAGTCTCCAGCACAGGAGGTGTCGGCGACCCATCTTGGGCTGCGGCAACTGGGCCCATCGGTGATTGCGACCGACCTGATGTCGACAAATGGCTCCGTGGTGCTTGCGCCGGGCAGTGTTCCGCGCAAGCTGCTGCAGGGCGACTCGGTCGTCGTGGCGCCCGGCACGCTCATAGATATCGGCGATGGCAACCTCATCACAATCCTCGGCATTGGCTCATGACAGAAATCGGCACGGGCAACCCCGACTACACGATCTCCATGCCCGGACGGGAGGGGGCCGTCGTGCGTCTGGCTTGGTCGGCATCAACCGATGTCGGTAAGCGCCGCTCCGCAAATGAGGACAGTTACGTGGCCAGGTCACCACTTTTCGCCGTGGCTGACGGTATGGGAGGGCACTCGGCGGGGGACCTGGCAAGCGCAGCGGTTGTCGAGCGGCTCGCTGAGATTCTCACGGGCGACTTCCTCACACCACAGCACATCACGACGGCCCTCGAGCGTGCGACCGCCGACATCACCGAGATCTCTGCTGACAGTGTGCTCGGCGTGGGCACCACTGTCACTGGCATCGCACTGACCCTGCAGGATGCGACGCCGTATTTTGCGGTGTTCAACATCGGTGACAGCCGGGTGTACTGCCTCGATCACAATGGGCTGTTTCAAATCACGGTCGACCATTCTGTCGTGCAGGAGCTTGTTGAGGCCGGTGCAATCACGAAAGCCGAAGCTGAACATCATCCCGATAGCAATGTCATCACGCGCGCGGTGGGTTTCAGCGTGACGCCGGTTCCGGATGTCTGGATGGTCGAGCTCTCTGCGGGCTTGCGCTTCCTCGTATGCAGCGACGGCCTGACGAAAGAGGTGAGCGATGAGAGCATCCGGATGCACCTTGCCGCGGGTCTCACCCCGGAGGCTACGTCTGGCGCCCTCATCGACGCGGCGCTCGCATCCGGAGGCCGGGACAATGTGACCGCCGTCATAGTCGACGTGCTTGAGGTACCGGAAACCGGGGATATCGAGGACACTCAACCGCGTGGAAAGCGCTCCTAGCCCCGTCCTATCACGTTTGGGCAGCGCGCGGAATGGGGGTACGCAGTATACCCCCCGTTCGAGGGCCATATCTGCGCTCACGTTGGCTCGCGAGCTTAGACTGGGGAATCCGTGGAGAGGGCCAGGAGGTGTTTGCATGGCGCGCCGACTGCCATCCCAACCGCCGACCCTGCCTGGGTTCTCGCACATTCGTGCGCTCGGCTCCGGCGGGTTTGCCGACGTCTTCCTCTACGACCAGAACATGCCGCGGCGTCAGGTCGCGGTCAAGGTCATGCTCAGCGAAGTTGTGAATGACCAAGTGCGCCAGATGTTCCAGGCCGAGGCAAACCTCATGGCCCAGTTGAGCGCCCACCCCTCGATACTCACGGTGTATGAAGCGAGCGTGTCATCGGATGGCAGGCCGTACCTGGTAATGGAGCTGTGTTCTGCATCGCTGAGCCAGCGCTATCGAATCGAGCGTCTGCCCGTATCCGAGGTGCTGCGCATCGCTGTGAAGATCGGTAGCGCGATCGAGACCGCACACCGCGCAGGGGTGCTCCATCGTGACATCAAGCCATCCAACATCCTGCTGACCGCCTACGGGCATCCGGTACTGTCCGACTTTGGCATCGCGGCGACGCTGAGTGAGTCCGAAGAGCGCGAGGCGGTGGGCATGTCGATTCCTTGGTCAGCTCCCGAGGTGCTCATGGATGAGACGGCAGGCACTATTTCGTCTGAGGTCTGGGCATTCGCGGCTACCGTCTACTCGCTCCTCGCCGGCCGCTCGCCATTCGAGATTCCCGGGGATTCAAACAAGTCGACCGACCTGATTTCGAGAATCAATCGAGCAAAGCCGCAACCGATCGATCGCACTGACGTGCCCGCTGACCTTGAGCGTGCGCTCTCGCGGGCGATGTCGCGCAAACCTGAGCACCGACAGGGCAGCGTGCTTGAACTCGTGCATCAACTGCAGGCCGTCGAGACCGAGTTAGGGGTACCGCAGACGCCGATAGAGGTCGCGGTCGATGACTGGGCGCAGGCTACTGTTGCCGACCTTGAGGATCGCACCAGGGTACGGGTCAGCGACGGCGTTGTCCTCTCCGTATCCCAGCGCCGACGCAAGCGGCGGTCTGAATCCGGAGGCGACTACAGCGCTGTCGGCACGCTCATCAAGGACTCGCGCAACGCTGCCAAAAGCACCGGCACCGTTCCCGCACAGCAGAGGACCAGGGTGCGCGCACTGTCTTGGATGCTTGTCGTCGCCGCGGTGCTCGTTGTCATCCTGGGGGGAGTCGCCACTGTCGTAATCGTTCGTGCATCTTCCGGCATCCCGATAGTCAGCGATATCTCGGCCACGATCACGAACGGCACCGTGCAGTTCTTCTGGGCCGACCCCGGAATCGCCGCCGCCGACACCTATGAGGTCGATGCAAGTGACGGCAAGTTAGCAGTTCAGCAACAGGCGCGGTTTTCCGTCGGGGCACAGCCTGGTGCGCGCGTGTGCATCACGGTGACGGTGGTGCACGACGGCAAACCCGGCAATCCGAGCGACCAGAAGTGCGTAGACGTGCCGGCGTGAGCCGCCACCTGCCCGTGGCGGGCCGGCCCTGATGTTCAGGGCATGGCTGGCAGCCCATCGTTCCCTCGTCGTGAGTGCGACGAGCGGTTCCGCGATCGTTGCACTCGTCGCCACGGTTGCCCTTGTCTCCACCGGCTACACCGCCCAGCACCTCGCTCTCGGCGACGGCGCAGTGTGGGTCACGAACAACGTTGGTCAGGCTCTGGGCCGCGCGAATCCCCAAGTGCTCGCGCTCAATTCGGTTGTTCAGAGCACGGGCAGTGACCTGGATGTGGTGCAGCGCGGCAAGACCGTGATGCTGGTCGACCACACCGAAGCCAAGCTTGACATCATCGATCCTGCGACCTCAACCATCGCCGACAGCGTCGTGCTGCCCCCAAACCAGCCCGCGGTCTTCCTTGCGGGCGACCACGTCGTCGTGGTTGAACGGGGCACGGGCAAGCTCTGGGTCGTGCAGAGTTCTGAGCTGAAAAGTTTCGACTCGCAGTCCACGACAACGCTTAACCTCGGCGCCAATGCGCTCGTAAGTGTTGATCCGAACGGCTGGCTTGTTGCGTACTCCCCCTCGACGGGGTTCGTCTACGAGATGGATGCCGCACACTCCGAGACCGTCGGGTCCACCGAGAACTCTGGGGTCCCTGCCGACGCGACCAACCTCTCAATCACCTCCGTCAATGGCCGGTGGGCCCTGCTCGATGCGGGCGCGCTCAAGCTCTACCTCCGTGACGGCGTAGTCGACCTCAAGAGCGTCATGGGCACGGGCTCAAGCCCCGTGCTCCAGACCGCTGCTGCCGCTGGCGATGAGCTGCTCATTGGCTATTCGGCGGGGCTACTCTCCGTGCCCGTAGGCGGTGGCGCGGTCCGGGCGGTTGTTACCGGAAAATCCGGAAACGCCGCTGCGCCCTTCCTGCTGGCCGACTGTGTCTACGCGGCTTGGACCGACGGCCAGAACTGGCGACGCTGTGCTGGCGATCAGCCATCCGGAGTCGTACTTGCTCTCGGTGGAATGGCTGGCACGGCGCTACTCACCTTCCAGTCCAATGGCGACCGGACGGTGCTCAATGATCGGCGTTCCGGCGCAACATGGGCAGTTCAACGTTCCGGCGAGCTCATAGACAACTGGAGTGACCTGATCACCGCCCAGAACAGCCATCCCCAGGACCAGCAGAACGACCCCAACGTCATCCCCCAAGTCGACACGGTTCAGCAACCTCCCGTGGCGGTCGACGATGCGTTCGGGGCCCGCCCGGGTCGCTCAACGGTTCTTCCGGTCCTGCTCAACGACTACGACCCCAACGGCGACGTGCTGGTAATCAGTGGCACATCGGCGATAGATGCGTCCGTGGGCCACATCGACCTCATCAACCAGCGCCAGCAGATCCAGTTGACGTTAGAGCCGGGCGCATCCGGCCAGGTTCGCTTCACCTACACGATCACCGACGGCAGGGGAGGCTCCGCCTCGGCCACAGTGGTCGTGACGATCAAAACCCCTGACCAAAACTCGCCCCCCGTGCAGGTTCGCCAAACCAGGACAGTCGTGCAGGCGGGCGCTCGCGTCACGACACAGGTCCTGAGCGACTGGGTCGACCCGGAGGGCGACCCGTTCTACCTCACCAGCGCATCGATCAGCGCACCGGATGCCGTTACCTACAAGCCCGACGGCACGGTCGTCTACTCGGATTCAGGCTCGGGGAGCGATACCAAGCTCATTTCGCTCGTTGTTTCTGACGGCCAAGCGGCCGGAGCTGGCACTCTTCTAGTCTCGGTGAAGCAGGCGGGCAATGTGCCCATCATTGTGGATCCATTCGTGCTTCTCGCGTACGCAGGCGAGGAAATCACTGTCTCTCCGCTAGATCACGTTCGGGGTGGTTCCGGACCGCTGCGTCTCAACGGCGTCCCTGCGAAGTCGGATGTCACGATCACTCCGAGCTATGGGAGCGGCACCTTCCGCTTCGTCAGTGGCGCTCTTCGCTCGCACTATATCGACTACGTGGTCACCGATGGCAGCCAGACCGTGACCGGCACCGTGCGTATCGACGTTGAGGCTCCGCCCGGCGCGAATACCAAGCCGATCACCGTGCCCAAGACGGTCTTTGTGCAGACCCTGAGCAATGAACGGGTGGATGTCGCGGGCACCGACGTCGATCCGGCGGGCGGTGTACTGCTCGTGACGGGCATTATGAACCTCCCGTCCAACTCGGGCGTGAGGGCTGAGGTGCTCGACCAGCAAATCGTCAGGGTGAGCCTTGACAAGCCACTTGACAAAGGTCCGGTGAGCTTTAATTACCGGATCACGAACGGGTTGTCTGAGGCGCAGGGTGTCATCACGGTCATCCAGATTCCTACCCCCGTGCGACTGCAGCCCCCCGTCGCAAACGACGACAGCGTGACGGTGCGGGTTGGCCAGACTATCGACATACCCGTGCTCACCAACGACGAGCAGCCCGACGGGCTCGACCTCACGCTGCAGCCGGTGCTGTTTCAAGATCTTCCACCGAACTCAGGCCTACTCTTCGCCTCGGGTCGGGTGCTCCGGTATCTCGCACCGAACAAGAGCGGGAACTTCACCGCTGCATACCGGATCACCGGCCCCGACGGCCAGTCGGCAACAGCCCTTGTCCATATTGCGGTGCGTGAGGAAGACAGTGCGACAAACAACCCACCAGTTCCCGTTACAGTCACCGCCCGTGTGATCGCTGGCGAGACTGTCCGCGTTTCGATTCCGCTGACCGGAATCGATCCCGAGGGCGATTCAGTGAAGCTGCTCGGGCAGTCGTCGAACCCACAAAAGGGATCTGTCACCAGCGTTGAATCCGACACGCTCGTCTATAAGGCAGGCGAGTACTCTGCAGGCACTGACTCCTTCACGTACGCAGTGATTGACTCCCTTGGCGCACGGGCCACCGGCACCGTGCGCATTGGAATCAGCCCGCCACAGGATGCCGCAAGCAATCCGGTCGCGGTCATTGACGCTGTAACCGCGCGACCGGGCGTCTCAGTCTCCGTCCAGGTGCTGGCGAACGATTCAGACCCGGAGGGTCGGCCACTGAAGGTGACCGCCGCCGTGCCAACCGACAGTGTGACAACTGCCAGGATCGTCGGAGATGTCGTCGTGGTGACTCCGCCGCCCGCGCCGGGCAACTACGGAGTTATTTATACGATCGAGAACGACAAGGGCGGCACGAGCCAGAACTTCATCCGGGTCACTGTCGATCCCAATGCTCCGCGCTCGCGCCCAGTGGCCAGCGACACTGTGCTCACCCTGTCCGACATCCAGGGCCGTGAGAAAGTCACTGTCAATGTGCTCGCTCACGTGTTCTTTGCGGACGGCGAAGATCGTTCGGTTGTGCTCTCGATCTATCCGGGCTACGCGAACGTCGCGACCGTGACGGAATCAAAGGACGTCGAGGTGACTGTCGGCACGAAAAGCCAGATAATTCCCTTCAAGGTCGCCAATCCCGATGATCCAACCGTGTTCGCCTTCGCGTTCATCCGCGTGCCCGGCAGGGATGATGGCCTGCCACAACTCGATACTCGCGCGCCAGCACTCAAGGTCATCAGCGGCGACCAGCTCGTCATAGCGCTCAATGACTATGTGATCGCCGTCAGCGGCAAGCAGATTCGACTCACAGACCCCAGCACCGTCCAGGCGACACACTCGGACGACACAAATCTGGTCCGGGATGATCGCACCCTCGTCTTTACATCAGCCGACAAGTATTTCGGGCCGGCCTCTATCTCGTTCGAGGTGACTGACGGCACTTCGTCAACAGATCCGAACGGGAACACGTCGGTACTTGTTCTGTCCATTAACGTCGTACCTCGTGTGAACCAACCCCCCACTTTTGTCGGCGCCGTCATCTCCTTTGAGCCCGGCGAGCAAAAAGTCATTGACCTGCTGAAGCTCACAAGCTACCCGTATCCAAACGACCTCGGTCAACTCGTGTACTCGGCGCTCAATCCTCTGCCGGCAGGCTTCTCGCAGACGCTCGACGGGAGCACTCTCACGCTGAAAGCCGACAGCAATGCCGTGAAAGGCAGCACCACCGCGATGTCATTGGGAGTCAAAGATGATCGTTCGACTGGCCAGGCCGGCCGGATCGACCTGACAGTCGTACCCTCAACGCGCCCGTTGGCGAGCCCCGCGAGCGATTCGGCGGTCGTCCCCCGAGGGACCAGCGTCAGTGTGGATGTTCTCGCAAACGACCAGGCGACAAATCCATTCCCGGGCCAGCCGCTCACAGTGGTCGCAATCCGCGGACTCGACGGTGCCAGCGTGCCCCCCGGAGTTGTGCTGACCCCTAGCGCTGACAAGAGTGCAGTGACGGCGACGGTTGCCCAGACCGCCGCCCCGGGCAACGTCACCCTCCAGTATCAGGTCGCAGATGCAACTAACGACCCCGACCGGTACGTCTGGGGCACGATAACGATCTCGGTGCAGGACCGACCCGACCCGGTCTCCAACATTGCTCCGACCGGGTTTGGCGACCGTCAGGTCAACCTCCGCTACAACGCCGGATCATTCAACAATTCGCCCATCACCAACTACCGGGTCACCGCGACCCACGCCGGTACCATCGTCGACACTGAGAACTGCGCGGGCACGACCTGCACGATTACCACCGGCGGCAACGGTCCGGCCAACTCCGTCACCGTGACAGTCGTCGCGACCAATGCGATCGGGGACTCCGCCCCGGTGACGCTCTCTGACCCGATCTGGTCCGACACCATTCCCCCGGCTCCCGCAACTGTTACCTCCCAGCCCCTCGATCACGGCCTGCTCATCAGCTGGGACGCCGTGACGGCACCAAGCGGCGGATCTCCCGTAGACCGCTACCACGTATCGGTCGGCGGTTTCTCCGGCGACTTTGCACCCAGCGTCTGTAGCGGTGGCACCTGCAAGATCTCCACACTCGCTGCCGGCTGGAGTCTCGATAATGGCACCGCTGTAAGCTTCACGATCAGCCCGCGCAACGCTGCTCTCACCTCGCTCTCCGTGTGGAACTCCAGTGATCCGCGCTCCGACGTTCCCGCGGGCGCACCGATCGCGCTTGCGGCTCCTCTTGGCACGGCGTTGAGCGACACGACCGTGCATTTCGACTGGGCAAGTGTATTCAGCGCCAACGGTCGACCGATCACGCGCTACACGGCCGCGGCCTACACCGGGCTTGCCCCAACGTGTGCCGCAGACGGAACCATCGCGAGTAACGGCGCGACGATCGCTGGTCCGCTCACCGGCACATCCACCGACTTCTTGGGTCTTTCACCCAACGGCACCTACTCGCTCATAGTGTTCGCTTACAACGGACAGGGATGTACGCAGAGTTCGGCTGTGGTCGCGCACACGGCCCCGGGCGTGATTACGGCGCTCGTTTTCGGCGGTCCGGATGCGAACGGTGCCCATCACTGGGACATTTCGGTCACCGGTGGTGCAATGGGTGCCGACGCACTCACGAACGACTTCACGATCATTTATGTGCTGAGCGGTGGAACCGTGCAAGGGGGCGAATCCGGGCCGGTCGCGCTGTCCAGCCCGCTCACCGCGAGTGGGAGCCAGTATGGCCAGCAACTCACTGTGCAGGCACGCGCCTGCAGAACGTACGGTTCTGCGCCGGTGTGCCAGTCGCAACTCTCCAGTCCCATTGCGACGAATCGGGTAGCGGTCGACAACACCGTAAGCACCCTGAACTTCACGCCCGCCGTCCCGGCACTTGATCCGACCGGTCTTGCAGGTAGCTTCGACTGGCTGGGTTGGCCGTTGGGCAGCTATCAGAACATCCAATACAGATGCGACGGCCAGGCAGATTTCACCGACGCCGTGACGACCGCTCCGGGGCACTGTGATGCGTCGGGAACAGTTCCGCAGGGGGCGCTACACCTTACTGTCCGCGTGATCGCCAATAGCGGGCAGACTTACGACTTCACGTATTCGAGCCAGTGAAACATGACCACCGATCGCAAGGAAGCCAGCATGACAATGACTCCGGAACAGGCCACCTGGTTCGCTGGCATCTTCAATC
Organism: Salinibacterium sp.; assembly: GCA_043721995.1. Classification (GTDB taxonomy): domain Bacteria; phylum Actinomycetota; class Actinomycetes; order Actinomycetales; family Microbacteriaceae; genus Rhodoglobus. Next base: position 11,306 of record JAYSPT010000158.1, read on the forward strand.
GTCTTGTCGCGAACGTTGATCAGGTGCTTCTGGGCAAGACCTTTGTGATCAGGCTTGGCTTCACCGCTTTGCTCAGCGACGGGCACCTACTGCTCGAAGATTTCCCCGGCACCGGCAAGACTTCATTTGCGCGCGCAATGGCGCAGAGTGTCGCGGGCACAAGCAGTCGCATCCAGTTCACTCCCGACCTCCTCCCCGGAGACATCACTGGCGTCAGTATCTTCGATCAGGGCAAGGGAGAGTTTGAGTTCCACCCGGGTCCGATTTTCGCAAACATCGTGCTGGCAGACGAAATCAATCGCGCGAGCCCGAAAACTCAGTCGGCACTGCTGGAAGTGATGGAGGAGGGGACGGTGACCGTCGACGGCATTACTCATGATGCGGGTTCACCCTTCATGGTCATTGCCACACAGAACCCGATCGAGCAGGCCGGAACCTACCGGCTTCCGGAAGCGCAACTCGACCGGTTCATCATGAAGGCATCGATCGGATACCCCGATCACGCCTCGACAATCCGAATTCTCGAGGGGTCCGGCACGAAGGCGCACGAAGTCGTGCTGCCGCCGATCGTCACCGCTGACGTTGCGCTCGAGATGGGTCAGCTTGCGCGCACGGTGCACGTGGATCCCACGATCAATGACTACGTGGGGCGACTGGTCGAGGCGACGCGTGCCGCCAGCGAGGTTCGCCTCGGGGCCAGTGTGCGTGGGGCACTCGCCCTGATTCGCACAGCGAAGACCCTCGCGGCCGCGAGTGGTCGGCACTATGTGATCCCGGATGACGTGAAGGCGCTCGCCGAGCCCGTGCTGGCGCATCGACTGCTCATCGACCCGGAGGCCGAGTTCGACGGAGTCACTGCACCGAGCATCATGGGCCAGATTCTCATCGAGACTCCGCCGCCGAGCGAACGCCAGGCAGTGCAGTAGCAGTGGAGGTTTCGACACGCCCAGGTGGTCTCACGAATGCGCGTAGCCGCATCGTGGGCGACCGCACGGGCTTTCTGGCCGAAGCAATCGTCTCGATCGTCCAATTTTTCATCGCAGCACAACGGGTGCTCGGCAGAGCGTTCGGTAGGGTCGCTGCTGTCGTGACACCGGTGGGGTGGGTCATATTCGCCCTGATCCCACTATTCCTTGCGTTCGGCTACGGATTCGGCTGGATCGAGCTCGTGGTGGCCGGCTATGCCTGCGCGGCGCTGGTGATGATCGCTGTCATTTACCTTCTTCCACGAAGCGCGATCTCAATCGCGCTCGGTATCCCGCACAGCCGCGTCGTGGTCGGGGAGACCGCCGTCGGCGAGATCGTGGTTGAGAACCCCGGTCGCAGCCGATTGCTCGGCTCGGCCGTGGAAATCCCGGTGGGTGCGAGCCTCGCCGAGGTCGCACTGCCCGGCATGCATCGGGGTGGGCAGTTCAGGCACGAGTTTGCGATTCCCACCGTGCGGCGTGGCATCATTCCGGTAGGTCCAGTTCGAACTGTGCGCGCCGACCCCATCGGGCTCGTGCGCCGGGAACTCGAATGGACGCGCGTGCAGGAACTGTTCGTGCACCCGCGAACCATCGCGATCCCGAGTTTCAGTACTGGCTTCGTGCGCGACCTGGAGGGTAACCCCACCCGGGACCTCACCAACAGCGATGTGTCATTCCACGCCCTGCGCGAGTACATGCCGGGGGATGAGCGCCGCTACATACACTGGAAGTCAACGGCGAGAACCGGGCGTTACATGGTGCGTCAGTTCGAGGAGACCCGCCGCAGCCATCTCGTCATCGCGTTGAGTCTTGCAAGCACCGACTACGCCACCGAGGAGGAATTCGAAATGGCGGTGAGCGTTGCTGGTTCTCTTGGCGTGCGCGCGATCCGGGATGCACGCACAGTTACAGTCGTCGCGAGCCAGAACACACCGCAGTTCGCACGGAGGAAGGTGTTCGCGGTTCGTCTGTTGTCCACCCTCACCCGGTCGCGGCTCCTGGACGATCTTTCCGTCGTTGAGCACTCCGAGTCGGCACTCTCGATTGTCGACGTCGCGCGCGTCACGGGTGAGCGTGCGGGCGATGTATCGGTTGCGTTTTTGGTGTGCGGTTCCGGGGCCACCCCACAGGAACTCCGCGCAGCGTCGACGAAGTTCCCGTTGGGTGTTGAGGTGACGGCGGTGGTGTGCGATCCCGACCGTTCCCCCGGGCTACGTCAGGTGGCGGGGCTGAGCGTTCTGACGATCGGATTTCTCGAAGACCTCCAGCGTGCCCTCTCGGGATCGAAGGCAGCGTGAAACGGCGCCCGAGCCCCACCGTCATCCTCATTAACACCGGGATGATAACTCTCGCGACTGCCGTTGCCAGCACAGCGCTCTGGCCGATCTACTCCACGGGCTGGCTCATCGTGGTTGTCGCCGCCGGGATTCTTCTTGGGGCTGCGGTGGCTGTTATCGGCGCGGTGCAGCGCTGGCCAGGCTGGGCGGTCATGCTCGCCGGAGTTGCTGTTTTCTTGGCATTCGGCGTGCCCATCGCGGTGCCGACGCAGGCGCAGTACGGCATTCTTCCCACCGCTGGCGGACTCCAGGACCTTGTGACGGGGGTCGCGCTCGGCTGGAAGCAACTCGTCACGATCTCGCTTCCCGTTGGTATCTACCAGGCCCTGATGGTGCCGGCCTTCGTCCTTGTGCTTGGAACCGTGATCGTTGGCCTGTCAGTCGCGCTGCGGGCAAAACGCGGGGAGCCAGCAGTGTTCGCACCGATCATGCTTTTCCTCGTGGCAACCGCACTGGGACCGAACTATCCGACTCGACCGCTGGTCGTTCCCATGGCTCTGCTGTGCGTGGTCCTGTTCTGGCTGGTCTGGTTCCGCTGGTACCGCCGCCGCGCCGCAATGCGCATTCTTTCGAAGCCGTCGGTATCGGGGGCTTCACCCGCCCGCCCGATCGCGGTGGTCGATACAGTGCGCGCAACAGGATTCGCCGGCCTGCGCACTGTGGTGAGTGCTGGTCTCATTCTCGCGATTGCGGCGACCGGGGCGGTTCTCACTGCCGGTGCACTCCCGCCCACGGCGGACCGCACGGTCGTGCGAACTGCGATCGCGAAACCCTTCGACCCGCGGGACTACCTAAGTCCGCTTTCCGGGTTCCGGCGCTATCTGCAGGCTCCGATTGCCGGCTCGGTGCTCTTCCAAGCCACTGGTGCGCCGATGGGCAGCCGCATCCGAATTGCCACTCTGGATACCTACGACGGCGTCGTATTTTCTGTGGGCAGCGGCGCAACTACCAGCGAATCAGGCGTATTCACTCGGGTTCCCTCCTTCGTGGACCAGTCAGGACTCATCGGTGCTCCCATCACGCTGAGCGTCGTCGTGAGCGATTACGCCGATGTATGGGTGCCCACCGTCGGTGCGTTTGAGTCGATCAGTTTCGATGGCCCCCGGGCGAGTACGTTGCGTGACTCGTTTTACTACAACAACGTTTCGGGTACGGCCGCCGTGCTTAGCGGCCTGCAGCCCGGCGACGCGTACACCATCCACGCGATCTTGCCCCCGCGGCCCGCAGGGAGCGCTGTCGCGGGCCTCACACCCGGGTCGGCAACCGTGCCAGCCGCAAAAAACGTTCCCGATTCAGTGGGCGCCAAACTTAATGAATACGTTGGCAACGCGCAGGGCGCAGGCCCCAAACTCGTGGCGATGCTTTCGGGCCTCGCGGCGCAGGGGTACATCAGCCATGGCATCTCATCGACGGAACCCGCGAGCCGTTCCGGTCACGCCGCGGATCGCATTACGGAACTCCTCACTGCGCCTCGCATGATCGGTGACGCGGAGCAGTACGCGGTAACAGCTGCCCTGATGGCCCAGGAGTTGGGCTTTCCGGCACGGGTGGTGTTCGGTTTTGCGCCAAAGGCTGACCAGGTGACTGGCAGCGATGTCACTGCCTGGATCGAGGTGAGCACGGCCCAGTACGGCTGGGTGACCATTGATCCGGTGCCACCCGTGCGGGATATTCCAGCGGAGATTCCACACGACAAGTCACAGGTGGCACGGCCGCAGACCATCGTGCCACCCCTCGTGCAGGAGTCTGAGAGCACCGATCGGCAGCCGACGCCAGACAGTGAGCGGCCGGTACCAAACAGCGTCGATCCGATACTGCAGGCGATACTCGCCGTGGTGCGCGTCGGCGCTTGGGTGCTCGTGGGGATCGCCATCCTTCTGGCACCATTCCTCGTGATCCTCGCGGCAAAAGTGCGACGCCGTCGACTGCGGATGCGCGCTCCAACAACCATTGATCGGATCAGTGGCGGTTGGCAGGAGTTTGAGGACGCCATTCTCGACCACGGCCTCAGCCCTCGATCATCGTCAACTCGCAGCGAGGTGGCGGCGATCGCGGGCGGAATTCAGTCCCGGGTGCTTGCAGCAGCCGTGGACCGTGCGATTTTCTCGCCAGATGAGCCGGCACCGGTCGATGCAGAGCGCGTGTGGCGTGCCGTCGACGAGCTGCAGGACTCGCTCGATCACGGTCTGTCGCGATGGCAGCGCATCCGAGCGAGAATCTCCTTGCGCTCGCTCGGTAGCTATAGTGTCAGAACCTTGTTCACGAGGTAGCCGGAAGAAGGATTGGGGGAGCACCGTGGCCTGCGCATACTGCGGAACCGAACTGCTCCACGGTGCGATGTTCTGCGGCGAGTGCGGACGTGCGGTTGCGACAAAGGCGAGTGCAAAGCCGGTCGGAACCGGCCGCCCTCGTGACACGGCAAAACTCGATGCATTTCAAACGGCAATCGCGGAACCAGAGCCGGAACCAGAGCCAGAACCAACTCCTGGATTCGTTCGGCCAAAGGGGCCTTCGCTCGATCTGCTCCAGACCATTCCACCGGTCGGATTCGCTGACGATCCCGAGACCGAACGGACCCGCATAATTGACCGGAGCACTCAAGGCGAGGTTTTTGTGCTCCAGTTCAGCACGGGTGAGAGTGTCACCGTGACCGGGACCGGCATCATTGGTCGCAACCCGACTGCTGAGCCGGGTGAATACTTCGACACGATTGTCGTCATTCTCGACTCCGGAAAATCGGTCTCGAAAACGCACCTCGAGTTCGGCCAGGATGCTGGCCAATTCTGGGTAAGTGACCGCCATTCTGCGAATGGAACGATTCTGCGCGAACCGGGTCGTGACCTTCGCCGCGGTGACGCAGGCAAGCGATATCGGCTGGTCCGCGGCAGTCGCGTGGACATGGGTGAGCAGTTCTTCGTTGTGAGCTAACTCGTTCACTCTGCACCGATTTTTGCAGCGGCCCCAGCGAGTGACATTTGCCTGCTTTGATCTTGGGGATGGTCACGCCTATTTTGGAGCACATTGCCTCCCCACGGCTACCGAAGCCACCTGAGCCGTTCCGTTTTCCGTTGCTCGCAATGACCGCCCCCGTGATCGCCGCTATGGCGATCTGGCTGATTACGAGTTCTCCATTCGCGTTGGTGTTCGCCGCACTCGGGCCCGTAACAGCCGTTGCCAGCTACGCAGACGCACGCCTCGGCGCGAGACGCACGGGGATGCGCGAGACGGCGAGATTTCTCGCCGATGTCGAGCGGGCTCACGAGCGCATTGTTGCGGCACACGACAGCGAACGCTCTGCGCTGGTTGAGGAGCATCCGCCGGTCGAATCGATCCTTCAGGGTGCAGGTTTTGACAGCCATCGGTGGAGCGCGAACTGCCATGCGCCGGTAATGGTCCGCGTGGGCTCCGGGGTAATTCGCAGTGCATTGAAAATTCACGCACAGCCCGACTCGACCGATCAACCTGAGCGTGCGAGCGTGCTCTTCGAGCTCAACAGCGCTGCAGCAGAGCTCGGTCGTGCACCGGTGGCGGTAGATGCTCGAATGGGCATCGGGGTTGTCGGCCCGCTTCCGCTCGCGACTGCAATCGCGCGCTCGTGTGTTCTGCAACTCGCATGGCGGCTGTCGCCAGCGACGCATTGGCTCGGTCCGGCAGTTGAGCCGTGGATCTCGCTGCTCCCGCACTCGGTTGGGACCCTGCCCGCACTGCCAGCAGACGGCTGGATCGTGAGCGTCGGTGAGTTGCCCACCCTGGACTCGTCATTAGGCGGCTCCGGCGCTGCCCGTTTCGCGTTCGTGGCTGTCGCGGCTCACGAATCGCAACTGCCGGGCGGATGCGCAGTCGTGGTCAGCACGGGCGGTGACGGCACGATCATTCTGCGACACCCCGACCGATCTCAACGCCGAACCATTCGCGCGGAAGCGATCTCGGCCGATGAGGCGGCAGGAGCTGCCGAAGTCGCACAGTTCGAGGCAGCCAGGGAGCATCTCGCGGCCGACGACGGCGAAGGCCTCCCACCGGTCGCGCCCTTCAGCGCCCTCGTTCAGGCAGAAAATGCGCACGGTCTGGCCTGCGCGGTCGCGATCGACAGCATGGGCGCGCAGGTGCTTCTCGACCTCGTTGAGGACGGCCCGCACGCCGTGGTCGGCGGTACGACTGGCAGCGGTAAGAGCGAACTTCTCATCGCGTGGGTGCTTGCGATGGCGGCCGCGCACCCTCCCGAGGTCGTCAATTTCCTGCTCATCGACTTCAAGGGCGGGTCCGCCTTCCAGACGCTCGCAGCGCTGCCTCACACCGCGGGAATCATCACCGACCTCGACGAACAGCAGGCGGCCCGAGCGCTTTCGAGCCTGCGCGCTGAACTGCATCACCGCGAGCGCGAAATCGCTGCGGCCGGCGCTCGAAGCGTCGACGACCTTCAAACGCTTCCGCGCCTCGTAATTGTCATCGATGAGTTCGCCGCGGTGCTCGCCGACCATCCAGATCTGCACGTGCTTTTCACCGACATCGCCGCGCGCGGTCGATCACTCGGAGTGCATTTGATCCTGTGCACGCAACGCCCGGCGGGCGTGGTGCGTGACTCGGTGCTCGCCAATGCAGACCTTCGCATTTCTCTCCGCGTGAACAATCGCGCCGATAGTTCAGCCGTGGTGGCCACAGACGTAGCTGCAGCGATCCCGGCTTCCGCGCGCGGACGGGGGATCATTGCACTGGCGGGTTCTCGCCCCAGCCTCGTGCAGTTTGCGATCGCAGGCGAGTCGGATGCCCGTGAGGTGGCAGCGCGCTGGCCGGTCGTGAATCCGATCCGCCGCCCATGGCGCGAGCCGCTCCCCGCCCGAATGGAGATCGCACTGCGCACCGCTCCCGACCCGAGACGGATGATCTTCGGCGCCTCAGACCTGCCAGAGGAGCAGCGCATCGGTATCGCCGAGTGGAATCCAGGGGAGCACGGTCACCTCCTCGCGCTCGGCGTCTCCGGCAGCGGTAAAACCACCTTCCTTGAAACCATCGCTGCGGCGAGCACGAGGCCGCTGTGGATGCCGCGCTCGGCCGAAGCAGCGTGGGACCTCATGGAGCGTCTTCACCAAGACCCCGCCGCCGCGCCCGCGACCACGCTGGTCATCGATGATCTCGACTCACTGCTCTCCAAGCTCCCGCTTGAGCATCGGGTGGTCTTCACCGAGTGGCTATACGCACTCCTGCGCGATGGACCGAGCCAGCAGATCTTCGTAGCTTTGTCGGCACAGCGCATCACCTCAGACTTGCAACAACTGGCCCCGCTCGCTCCTGCGCGGCTCATGCTGGCCCACGCGACCCGGCAGGATTTCGTGGTGGCGGGCGCAGAGGGCAACCACTTCATTCCGAATCTTCCACCCGGCGCCGGCATCTGGCGCAGTCATCGCGTTCAGGCCTGGATCGGGGCGCCGAGTCGTCCGTCGGATGAGACTGTAGGAGTTCACATCGTTGAGGCGGGGCGACCTGTGGCGATAGTCAGTACCCGGGTTGCCGCAGTGCTGCCGCGCCTTGCCTCCCGCGTTGTAATCGATCTCGCCACCGCGGGTCCGGACCTGAAGGAAGCGCTGGCACTCGCGGGAAATTCTGTATCAGGTGCGGGACCGGTCATCCTCGGAGATACCGATGACTGGCAGGCCCGCTGGGGCGCCATCACCGCACTGCGGCAGGTCGCCGATATCCTCTTCGATGGATGCTCGCTCACCGACTACCGCGTACTCACGAGGTCACGAGAGCTCCCGCCACCGCTCGGCGCCGCGAGTCGAGAATTACCGCTCTATTGGCGGCTCAATCCTGATGGCACATCGAGCAGAGTTAGGCTGCCGTGAACCATGACTTATGCAAGTACCGTTGCCAGTTGGATGTGCTCGAGTGCGTGAGCCGCGGCAACCGGCGCGTTGACTGCCTGTCCGTTGTAAGTGTTCAGGCCGAGCGCGAGCGCACCATCGGAGCGAAGTGCTTCACGCCATCCCGAGTTCGCGATCGCGCGCACGTACGGCATCGTCGCGTTGGTGAGCGCATAGGTCGACGTGCTCGGTACCGCGCCCGGCATGTTCGCAACGCAATAGAAGAGCGAGCCGTGAACGGTGAAGGTCGGGTCGGCGTGCGTTGTCGGGTGCGTGTCGGCAAAACAGCCGCCCTGGTCGACGGCGATATCCACCAATACGCTGCCGTGTTTCATCCGCGACACGAGGTCATTGCTCACGAGCTTGGGCGCCTTAGCTCCGGGGACCAGCACCGAACCGATCACCATGTCGGCAGCCAGCAGCGCGTGCTCGATCTCAAAACCGTTGGAGGCAATCGTTTCCACGCGACCCGCATAGAGGGCATCGAGTTCACGCAGGCGCTGGATGTTCGTGTCGAGCACCGTGACTTGTGCACCCAGTCCCACGGCAACCGACACCGCGTTAGTGCCTGCCACCCCACCACCCAGCACGACAATTCGTGCCGGATGGGTGCCGGGCACGCCGGGCACAAGCAGTCCCGGGCCACCGTTGGGCTTCAGCATCGCATTCGCCCCGACGATGGGCGCCAGGCGTCCCGCGACCTCACTCATCGGCGCCAGCAGTGGCAAACCGCGTGAGGGAAGTTGCACGGTCTCGTATGCGATAGCGGTGACTTTCGTCGCGAGAAGTGCCTTGGTCAACTCGGGCTCGGCCGCCAGATGGAGGTAGGTGAAGAGCAGGAGGTCATCCCGAAAGTGCTCAAACTCGGCCGCCACAGGTTCTTTCACCTTCAGCAGCAAGTCCGCCACGGCCCAGATGGTTCCGGCGTCGGGCACGATTGTGGCGCCGGCGGAGCTGTATGCGTCATCCGAGATCGAGGAACCAACACCAGCGCCAGTCTCGACGAGCACTTCATGCCCATGCTCAACGAGGTCGTGGACCCCTGCCGGAGTGATCGCAACTCGGAATTCGTTGTTCTTGATTTCTTTAGGGACAGCTACCTTCACGAAGCTCAAGCGTAGTGGTTCACCGGGCCTCTCACCCCGGTCGAGGGCCATGAATTTCGTTGTGAAATTGCTTGTTCACTACTGATTTCGTGAAATTTGGGCTGTTTTGCAAGCCTTTTGCCCTATGTCCGTGTGTGGTAGCCACTGGTGTGTCAGGATCGACTGCAACGACCGCCGTAAGGAGCCGCGCCGATGAATAAGCCACTGCCCCGGGATCCGATGATCCGTGAACTGGTGCAGATGGCCCAGCGGTCGCAACTCTCACGCCGACACATGCTTCAGGGTGCGGGAATCGGTGCAACCGCTCTCGCTCTTGCCGCCTGCGCTCCCACCGGCTCCAATTCCCTCAAGCCCGCGATTGATACGTCGGCCACCAACAAAGACCTCATCTGGTCCAACTGGCCGACGTACATCGACGAGGATGCCGCCGGTAATCACCCGACCCTGGCAAACTTCACGCAGCGTACGGGTATCACCGTGCTCTACAAGCCCGAGATCGAAGAAAACAACGCCTACTTCGCCCACATCAAGGACCGCCTCGCGGCGGGGAGGGCGGTGGATGCCGATACGTTCTGCCTCACCGACTGGATGGTCGCCCGCCTTATCCGGTTCGGCTACCTGCAGGAGCTGGATGCCGCGAACATCCCGAACAAGAAGTGGCTCGCGCCTGCGCTCCTCAACCCGGACTATGACCCCGGCCGACTTCGCTCGATCCCGTGGCAGAACGGCTTCTCGGGAATCGCCTGGAACACCGAGCAGGTGCCCGCGGGCGTTCAGGGAATTGAGGACCTGTGGAAACCGGAGTTCAAGGGCAAGGTCAGCGTGCTCGGCGAGATGCGAGACACAATGGGCCTCATCTTGATGAGCCAGGGAGTAGACATCTCGAAAAATGGCTGGGGAAATGCAGAGTTCAGCGCCGCCATCGCTGTGCTCGAGACGCAACTCAAGAATGGCCAGGTAATTGGAGTCATGGGCAACGAGTACCTCGGAGCCCTCTTTTCTGGCGTTACGCACGCGGCGTTCGCATTCTCCGGCGACATCACGGCGCTCAACCAGAAGGCGGGCTACGAGAAGTTCAAATTCGCGTTGCCACTGTCCGGGGCAACGCTGTGGGGTGACGCCTTCGTGGTTCCGATGGGGTCAGCGCGCAAGTCAAACGTCGAGCAGCTCATCAACTATTACTACGACCCCAACGTCGCTACGGAGGTTGCCGCATCGGTCAACTTCATTACACCGGTCACTGGCGCCCGTGATGTGGCGCTCGGGGCCTACCCCGAGCTCGCGCAAAACGAGTTGATCTTCCCAACAGCCGAGACGCTGGCTAAGGCACATATCTTCCGCACCCTGACGGCTACCGAAGACCAGTCCTTCAACAGCGATTTCCAGCGCATTCAAAAGCACGCCTGACCGCCTCTCGTGAAGTGTGCGGCTGCCCGAGCCTAGAGGGCGGCGAAAGCGTCGTCGATTACCGACATCGCATCCTCAATCAGTTCGTTGCTGATCGCGAGGCTGGGCAGGAATCGAAGCACGTTGTCGTAGGTGCCGGCGGTGAGCACAAGGACGCCATGCTGCGCACAGTACGCAGCAATGGCGGTGACCGCGCCGGCGTTGGGCTCAATCGTGCCGGGCTGCACCAGCTCAACTGCGATCATCGCCCCAATGCCTCGTACGTCGCCGATTACCGGGTACTTCCGCTGCAAGCGCTGCAGTGCAGGTTTGAGCACACCCTCGATGCGGGATGCTTCTGCGAGAAGGTTTTTGCTGTCGATCTGCTCAAACACCGCAACGGCGGCCGCGGCGGAGACCGGATTGCCGCCGAAGGTTCCGCCAAGGCCACCCGGGTGCGCCGAGTCCATAATTTCTGCACGACCCGTGACTCCGGCAAGAGGAAGGCCTCCCGCGATGCCCTTGGCACTCAGCACCATGTCGGGCACGAGGCCGAAGTGCTCGCTCGCGAAATACTTGCCGGTGCGCGCCATACCGCTCTGGATCTCATCGGCGATAAACACCACGCCCTTTGCGGTGCACCATGCCTGCAGCGCAGGCAGGAAACCCTCGGCAGGCACCATGAAGCCGCCCTCACCCTGGATGGGCTCGACAACCAGGCACGCGAGGTCTGCAGCTCCCACGGTCTTCTCGAGGTAGGCGATGGTGCGAGCCGCAGCATCCGCCCCGCTCAATCCGTCGTGATAAGGGTAGGAACTCGGTGCTCGGTAGACCTCGCCAGCAAGCGGACCGAAGCCGGTCGCGTACGGTGCAGCCTTGAAGTTCATGGCCATCGTGAGATTGGTGCGACCGTGGTAGGCGTGTTCGAGCACCGCGACACCGTTGCGACCCGTGTACTTCCGGGCGATCTTGACACCGTTCTCGACGGCTTCCGCACCCGAGTTGACCAGCACCGTTTTCTTCGGGAAATCACCGGGGGTGTGCATCGCGAGGTACTCCGCGACACGCACGTAGCTCTCGTAGGGGGTGACGGTGAAGAGCGTGTGGGTAAGCTTCTCGAGTTGCGCGATCGCGGCGTCGACTACGCCACGGTCGGTGTGGCCGATCGTGGTCACACCGATGCCGGCCCCGAGGTCGATGAACTGGTTGCCGTCGACGTCGACCACTATCGCCCCGTGTGCCTTGGCGATGTAGACGGGGAGGGTCGCCGCGACACCCACGGGCACGACTTTGAGGCGTCGCTCGTGGATAGCCTGCGACTTTGGGCCGGGGATCGCGGTGACGACGCGGCGCGCTTGCTCGATGTCGGTGCCGTATGAAAGATCAGAGTTCGTGGTCAGAATGTCAGTCATAATGACAAGAGTTTATCGTCGAGCCGGGTGGAGCACGCCATGAACATCGATCACAACTATCTCGTGCACGTTGAGTGGCTGGGTAACCTCGGCGTCGGCACCGAAAACTACCGGTCCTACAGCCGCGACAATCTTCTCGCCGCAGAGGGCAAACCATCCATCGCGGGCTCGGCGGATCCCTCATTCCGCGGTTCCCCCGAGCGTTGGAATCCTGAGGAGTTACTTGTTGCGGCACTGTCGCAGTGCCACATGCTCAGCTACCTGCACGTGGCGGCCGTCAATGGCATCGTCGTAACTTCTTACACAGATGCCGCAACCGGCGCAATGCGTCAAACCAACGACGGCGGGGGACACTTCACGTCGGTGACTCTGCATCCCGTAGTGACCATCTCGGCCGGGGACCCTGCCGTGGCGCGCAGCCTGCACGCCGAGGCGAGTGCGAAGTGTTTCATCGCCCAATCGGTCAACTTTGCGGTTTTGCACGAGCCCACGATCATCCTCGATGATGACGAGCGGTTCTAGGCCGGGCTCACAACGGCGATGATCGTCGCACGTTTTACGGGGAGAAAGCGGTTGGGTGGCGGCTTGCTCACGTCTCTGATCGCCGCTCAACCTTCACGGTGTAACTCTTGCGAATGCACAAGTGTGTTGCGAAATTGCGGCACGTTGCAGCCGCCCGCGAGGAGTAAGCAATGCCCCGCATTCCCGGCCCAATTCTGCGCGTTTTACTCGTTGCCGCTGCGCTTGGCGGCCGTGCGAGCGGGCCGCGTCCTTCGGCCCACAGCCGACTCTGCGGTCGGCCTACAGCGCGCTTGCGCGCTCCGCTCGTCGGCCCTTGCACCGTACACACATGAAGCGTAGGGAAGAATAGCGGCACTAGTCCTCTGCCCCTGAAAGGTGCACCGTGCACAAACGATCTTCCATCCTGCGCACAACAACGACGATCACCCTCGTCGCTGGACTTGTCGCAGCTCTTGCGGGCTGCAGCGCACCCGCGAAAAGTGCGACCGCCGACTGCACACCGATCGCGTCCGGGCCGGTTTCCGACGCGGTCAAGGTCTCGGGCGACTTCGGCACAAAGCCCACGGTCACAATCAACTTTCCCGTAACTGCCACGGCAACCCAGCGCACCGTCGCCATCAAAGGCAGCGGTACTACCGCGGTCGGTGGCGATACCGTAAACGTCGACTTCGCCCTCTACAACGGCACGACCGGCGCCGCAATCACAGCGACCGACTACGCCAAAGGCTCGACGACGAGCTTCCCGCTGGATGACAAGCAGTACCTCCCGGGTCTCGTCAAGACCCTCAAGTGCAGCGCGGTCGGGTCCCGCTTGGTCGGCGTCATTCCACCGGCAGACTCGTTCGGCGACACAGGTTCTGACCAGCTCGGTGTCAAGCCGGGCCAGGACATCGTGTTCGTCGTTGATGTGGTGTCAATCGCTCCGCACGCTGCCGCAGCCCTGAGCAAGGCCGACGGCGCGGACCAGCCGCCAACCCCGGGCTTCCCGACTGTCGTGCTCGCCGCAGACGGAACTCCGACAATCACCATTCCCGCCGCTGCCCCGCCCGCAGACCTCAAGATCGCGCTGCTGAAGAAGGGCACCGGTGCCGTGGTGGCAAATGGTGACAGCGTCATCGTGAACTACGTAGGCCTTAACTGGAATACAAATAAAGTTTTCGATTCGAGTTGGTCTCGCGGTCAAACCGCAACGTTCAATACTGGTGCGGTGATCGCTGGCTTCACCAAAGCGCTCGTCGGCCAAGCCGTCGGGTCACAGGTGATTGCAATCATCCCGCCCGCGGAGGGTTATGGTGCCGCAGGCAGCCCGCCCAACATCGGCGGAACCGACACGCTCGTTTTCGTCGTGGACATCCTCGGTATCGCCGCGAAGTAGGCCCACTTTCGGAACGCATCGGGATGGCCCGGCACACGCCTACGCTTGTGGGCATGCGCAGGGTCATTCTTCTCGGTTCGACCGGCTCGATCGGTACCCAGGCTCTCGAAGTGATTGCGGCCAACCCGCACCTCTTCCAGGTAGTGGGGCTTGGGGCGGGATCCAATCGAACGCTGGTGGCCGAGCAGGCTGCACAGTTCGCTGTCGAGCACATCGCATTTGGCGCCGACGAGGCGAGCCAATTGGTGCGTACCGTCGAAGCGGATGTCGTACTCAACTCAATCACCGGCTCGGTTGGGCTTGGTCCCACACTCGCCACCCTCGAGACCGGGACTATGCTCGCGCTCGCGAATAAGGAGAGTCTGATCGCGGGAGGTGAACTCGTGACGGCCCGTGCCAAGCCAGACCAGCTAGTTCCCGTCGACTCTGAGCACTCTGCGATCGCGCAGGCCCTGCGTGGGGGCAGCGTCGCTGAACTGCAGCGTCTGATCCTGACGGCATCGGGCGGCCCGTTCAGGGGCAGAACGAGGGAGTCGCTCAGATCGGTGACACCACGTGAGGCGCTCGCGCATCCCACCTGGAACATGGGACTCGTTGTCACGACCAACTCCGCGACCCTCGTCAATAAGGGCCTCGAGGTGATTGAGGCCCACCATCTGTTCGCTGTGCCGTATGCCCAGATCGAGGTCACGGTACATCCACAGTCGATCGTGCACTCGATGGTCGAGTTTGTCGACGGATCGACACTTGCGCAGGCCAGCCCGCCGGATATGCGCTTGCCGATCTCGCTCGGTTTGAACTGGCCGGACCGCGTGGCTGGCGTGGGGGTTCCGCTCGACTGGAGCAAGGCCAGCCAGTGGAGCTTCGAGCCGCTGGACGCAGCCGTGTTCCCGGCAGTCGAGTTGGCGAAGCGCGTTGGAGTCGCGGGAAGCACCTACCCTGCGGTGTTTAATGCGGCGAACGAGCAGGCGGTTCTCGCGTTCCACGCCGGGCTGATCGGATACCTCGACATCGTCGAGACTGTCGAACGGGTCGTGGACGCGCACGAAGCGCTGCCGTTGAGCCTTGAGAGCGTGCATGAGGCAGAGCGCTGGGCACGCGAGTACGCCGACACGGTGCTTGCCGCACGGTAACCACGCGGTCCGCTCCCAGCCAGGCGGCATGAGAGCACGGTTAGCATTGAGTCGTGACTCCTGAAACCGTGCTCCTCTATGTGCTCGGCATCCTGATCATTGTCGTGGGTCTCGCCCTCTCGATCGGTCTTCACGAAATCGGTCACCTCGTTCCCGCCAAACTTTTCGGCGTCCGGGTGAGCCAGTACATGATCGGCTTCGGGCCCACGATCTTCGCCCGCCGTCGCGGTGAAACCGAGTACGGCCTCAAAGCGATCCCGCTCGGTGGCTACATCTCGATGCAGGGAATGTTCCCGCCCAAGAAACCAGGAGACAACGGTCGCAATGCCACTACTGGCGTATTCGAAACCCTCGTTCAGGAAGCGCGGGTAGTCCGTCCCGGCGACCCGGCGTTGGGCACGACCCTCACGGCGTCCGAGATTGATACCGACACTGCTGTCGAAGACGATGCCCGCTCCTTCTACCGTCTGGCTATCCACAAGCGCATTGTCATCATGCTCGGCGGACCGTTCATGAACCTTGTCATTGCGGTCGTGCTGTTTACAGTGCTGCTCTGCGGGTTCGGCGTGACGCAGGCGAGCACGACGGTGGGCAGCGTGTCTCAGTGCGTGCTGTCAGCCACGAGCACCCGCCAGGTTTGTCAGGCCGGTGATCCAGTCGCACCGGGCCTGGCAGCGGGTATGCAGCCCGGCGACAAGATCGTGAGCATGGATGGCACGAACATCACGTCATGGGACCAGCTCTCCAGCGTCATTCGTAACAACCCGGGTATGGCGATCCCCGTCAAAGTAGTTCGCAATGGCCAGACGCTCACCCTCACCGCCACCCCGCTGCTTACGGAGCGTTACGTGACGGACGCGACGGGCGCCGTCGTCAAGGGTGCTGACGGTGCCTCCGAGACCCAGCAAGTGGGCTTCCTGGGAATCGGGCCAGCGACGGAGAACGTTCAGCAGCCGATCACGGCGGTCCTGCCCGCTGTCGGCGACAACATCGTGCGGGTCGGCAACCTCATCCTGCACCTTCCCCAGCGCATGGTCGACATCGTCAATGCGGCCTTCGGCTCCTCGCCGCGTGACCCCAACGGCCCCGTCAGCGTGGTCGGGGTGGGCCGTCTCGCGGGGGAGATCACGAGCCTGAACACCGTGCCGGTCGCCGACCGGGCTGCAGCCCTCATTGGACTTGTCGCATCCCTCAATGTCGCACTGTTCGTCTTCAACCTGATTCCGCTGCTTCCTCTCGACGGTGGTCACGTCGCGGGTGCGCTGTGGGAGGGCATCCGGCGAGCTTTTGCGAAGCTTTTCAAACGCAAAGACCCCGGTCCTTTCGACATCTCGAAGTTCATCCCGCTGACGCTCGTGGTCGTCGTGCTTCTCGGCGGCATGAGCCTGCTGCTGGTCTACGCAGACATCGTGAAGCCAATCTCCATTGGTTGACTGGCTGCGCCGCCGACCTTGTGGCGCAGCGTGGGAAAGCGCCGTACAAGCCGCCCCCCTTCCACTGCCCAGCGATCGGTAGACGCACGCGGGTAAACTGGCGGTGTGCCAGCAATCAATCTGGGGATGCCCAAAGCCCCCGACATCCTCGCCCCTCGCCGCAAGACCCGCCAGATTCACGTGGGCAAAGTGGGCGTCGGGAGCGACTTCCAGGTCAGCGTCCAGTCAATGACGACCACGCAGACTACGAACATCAACGCGACGCTCCAGCAGATCGCCGAGTTGACAGCGACCGGGTGCGACATCGTTCGCGTAGCCGTTCCGCATCAGGATGACGCCGACGTGCTGCACATCATCGCGGCCAAGAGCCAGATTCCCGTGATTGCAGACATTCACTTCCAGCCGAAGTACGTGTTCACCGCGATTGATGCAGGGGTCGGCGCAGTTCGGGTGAATCCGGGAAACATCCGCAAGTTCGACGACCAGGTTGGCGCCATCGCGAAGGCCGCGAAAGCGGCTGGCGTGAGCATCAGGATCGGTGTGAATGCGGGATCGCTTGAGCCGAGCATCATGCAGAAATACGGCAAGGCGACCGCGGAAGCGCTCGTCGAGAGTGCTGTCTGGGAAGCGAGCCTGTTCGAGGAACATGACTTCCACGACTTTAAGATCTCGGTGAAACATAACGATCCGGTCATCATGGTCAAGGCCTACCGTTTGCTAGCCGAGCGTGGCGATTGGCCGCTGCACCTTGGCGTGACCGAGGCCGGCCCCGACTTCCAGGGCACCATTAAGAGTGCGACTGCTTTCGGCATCCTGCTTTCCGAGGGCATCGGTGACACAATTCGGGTCTCACTGTCGGCCCCGCCCGTCCAGGAGGTCAAGGTCGGGCTGCAAATCCTTCAGTCGCTCAACCTGCGCGAGCGCAAGCTTGAGATCGTGTCATGCCCCAGTTGCGGGCGAGCCCAGGTGGATGTCTACCAGCTGGCCAATGACGTCACGGCAGGCCTCGAGAAGCTGACGGTTCCTCTCCGCGTCGCGGTAATGGGATGTGTTGTGAATGGGCCCGGCGAAGCCCGCGAGGCCGACCTTGGTGTTGCGAGCGGCAATGGCCGCGGCCAGATCTTCGTGAGGGGCGAGGTCATCAAGACCGTCGCCGAGGCCGACATCGTGGCGACTCTCATCGAAGAAGCCAACCGGCTCGCGGCTGAGATGCCGCCCGGCGCGATCGGCTCCCCGCTGGTCACGACCTCCTAGGGCGTGTCTCCCAATAGGGAGGGTGTTGATGCGTGAAACTGTTAGTCGTGTCGTCTGTTTCGGTGTCTCGGTTTCGTGTGCTCAGTGATTCGCAGTGGGATCTGATCAGGCCTTTGTTGCCCTCGAACGAGGGCAGGCGGGGTCACCCGTTCGGCGATGACCGTCAGATCGTTGACGGGATCATCTACCGCTTCCGCACCTCGGTGCCGTGGCGGGATGTGCCGCGGGGCGAGTTCGGGCCGTGGCAGACGGTCTGGAAACGGCACCGCCGTTACGCGGGTGATGGCACGTGGGACCGGGTGCTGCACGCACTGCTGGCCCGTGCGGACGCGGTGGGACTGATCGATTGGCACGTGTCGGTAGACGGGACGATCGCTCGCGCACATCAGCATGCAACGAACACGACTCGCCCCGATCAGGACACAGGGGGCACGATCGAATCACAAGAATCTGGGGCTGAGTGAGGTCGAACCGCCCGGTCACGGGGTCGGCCGGTCCCGCGGTGGATTGACCACGAAGATCCATCATGCCGTCGATGGGAACGGTCTTCCGTTGGCGATCGTCGTCACCGGTGGGCAGCGCAACGATGGTGCGATGCTCGAGCAGGTTCTGGACGACATCCGGGTAGCGCGTATCGGCGGCGGCCGGCCACGCACCCGCCCAGACCAGGTTGCCGCTGACAAGGCGTACGCCAGCGGCGTGAACCGGCGCATGCTCCGGGCCCGCGCGATCACCGCCGTGATTCCCGAGAAGAGCGACCAGATCGCCTCCCGCAAGCGCAAAGGCAGCACCGGCGGCAGGCCACCCGCGTTCAACTCCGACGCCTACAAAGACCGCAACGTCGTCGAACGATCATTCGCACTGGTCAAACAATGGCGCGGGATCGCGACCCGCTACGACAAACTCGCCATCACCTACCGTGCCGGCGCAGTCCTCCACGCCTGCCTCACCTGGGCAACCCTATTGGGAGACACGCACTAGCTCCAGCCCGCGAGATGACTCGAAGTGCGGGTTTGCCGCGCTGAAACAAGCACTTCAAGTCAACTCGTGGCGGATCAGGGGCGCCACCCACCATCGCGTAGCGCCCGCTGGATCTTGCCGACAAGGGTTGCGCGCCGAGCAAGTAAGAATTTGTCGACCCGGATGACTCTCCACTGTTCCTCCATCAGGTCGTCGAGCCGACTGACATCGATGTGAAACTGTCGGTCGTTGGTGCGATGGTGACCTCCGTCGTACTCGAGAACGGTTTTGTATCGTCGGTACACAAGGTCCCCGTGGGCAATCTGGGCGCCGAAGCGGTTCACGATCTTGCCATTAACCTCGGGCTCCGGCAACCCCGCGTCTTCGGCAACAAGTCGTAACTCGGTCTCGGGACCAGAGTCTGTATTACGCCGGATGTGCGTTGCGGCATCGCGAAGTATGCGGGCGCCGCGAGTTCCCCTCACCGCGTCGACGAACACCATGAGCTGGTCGAGTGTGGTCAGCGGGTTCTTGCGGCCCACGAGTCCATCGCCCAAAACTATGAGGTCGCGGAATGGCAACGTCGCCCGTAGGTCGCACCAAGTGTCGACCGGCGCACTGGCGCGAAGGCCACCCGGCAATAGCAGCACGCGTGATGTCTCGCGAGCTTGATGGCCGATCACGCCTTCACCCCGCGGCGCCCGCATCGCGGCGATAGACGTCACATGCAGCTGTGTCTCCGAGAAGTTGGCGGGCATCCGCAAGCCCAGCAGTTGGGCGGCGGTCGTATGACTGAAGTATTGATCCGGTTCCAATTTCACCGCGTAGGCGCGTGCGCGATCGTGAATCGTGAGCGCTGGCAGATTCGCGCGGACACCGCGGAACGGCATCTCGAGATCCATGGCGCGCAGGCGCCCCTTCGGGATTCCCAACTCCAGCGCATCGACTACTGAAAACGGCACCATCGCCAGGGCGTCGGGTAATCGTGAGGGTCGTCGCATCCGTCTACTGTCCTAATTTCGGGCCATTGACGTCAGGATCATCCACACCCGCTCGTGAGACGACTCAAAGTGCTGGTTTCAAGCGGCTGATACCTGCACTTTGAGTCATCTCGCGGAACAGTGACGGCGGTGCGGGACGGCGGGGCGGGATGGACGCGGCAGGGCGGGGCGGGACGGAGGCGCGGACGGAGGCGGTCAAGTAACGTTAGGGAAGTGCCCACACGCCTGTCCCAGCTCTTTGTCCGCACTCTTCGTGAAGACCCGGTGGATGCCGAGGTCACGAGCCACCGGCTTCTGGTTCGCGCCGGATACATCCGGCGTCAGGCCCCCGGCGTGTTCGCATGGCTGCCACTGGGACTCAAGGTTCGTCGAAAGATCGAGCGGGTCATCCGTGAAGAGCTCGAAGCTTTCGGTGCGCAGGAAGTGCACTTCCCGGCGCTGCTGCCCCGCGAACCCTACGAGGTGACCGGTCGCTGGACCGAGTACGGCGACGGTATCTTTCGCCTCAAGGACCGTAAGGGTGCGGACTATCTCCTCGCCCCGACGCACGAAGAGGTCTTCACGCTGCTCGTGAAAGACCTGTACTCCAGCTACAAAGACCTGCCGTTGAGCCTGTACCAAATTCAGGACAAGTACCGCGACGAGGCGCGGCCCCGAGCGGGACTGCTGCGTGGACGTGAGTTCTCGATGAAAGACAGCTACTCGTTCGATTACACCGACGCGGGTTTGGATCTTTCGTACCAGCAACACCGCGACGCCTACGAACGCATCTTCACGCGGCTCGGGCTGAAATACGTGATCGTCAAGGCGGATGCCGGCGCGATGGGTGGCTCCAAGAGCGAAGAGTTTCTGCACCCGACCCCCATTGGCGAAGACACCTTCGTGCGCTCCGCCGGGGGATACGCCGCGAATGTGGAGGCGTTTCGCACCGAAGCACCCCCCGCTCGCTCGTTCGAAAAGCTCACGCCGGCCGAAGTGTTCGACACCCCGGACACCCCGACTATCGCGACCCTGGTTGCGGTGGCGAACGAGAAGCATCCGCGACCGGATGGCCGTGCCTGGGCTGCAGCGGACACTCTCAAGAACATCGTGCTCGCCCTCACCGACCTCGACGGCACGAGGCATCTCGTCGCTGTCGGACTGCCGGGGGACCGGGATGTTGACATGAAGCGCGCCGAGGTCATATTCGCTCCGGCGGACGTGGAGGCCGCGAACGAAGCAGACTTCGCAGCGAATCCGGGCCTCGTGAAGGGTTACATCGGTCCATGGGCCGCCGCCGGCGCAGTGCTCGGTGAGAAGTCGGCCACCGGCATCCCGTTCTTGCTGGACCCCAGAGTATCCGGGGGCTCAGGCTGGATTACCGGCGCAAATGAGCAAGGGAAGCACGTCTTCGGACTTGTCGCAGGCCGCGACTTCGTCGGTGACGGCGTGGTCGAGGTCGGCGGGGTACTCGCGGGTGACCCCGCTCCCGATGGCTCCGGACCGGTCGAGCTCGCGCGCGGCATGGAGATCGGGCATGTCTTTCAGTTGGGTCGTAAGTACGCGGAGGCGCTGGGGCTCAAGGTGCTCGACGAGAACGGCAAACTGGTCACGGTCACGATGGGGTCCTACGGGATCGGCGTGACTCGCATCATGGCTGTGATCGCCGAGTCGAACAACGATGAGATGGGCCTCATCTGGCCGAAGACCGTCGCCCCGTTCGACGTCCACGTGATCGCGGCTGGCCGTGAAGACGTGGTCAGTGAAGTCGCAGAAGCTCTCGCAGTGTCTCTTGAGGCCGACGGCTTCGATGTGCTGTTGGATGACCGGGCGAAGGTCTCACCCGGCGTGAAGTTCGGCGATGCTGAGCTTCTGGGCGTGCCTCTCATCGTCATTGTGGGTCGCGATGCCGCCGAGGGAAGGGTCGAGTTCTGGGACCGGGTCAGCGGCGAACGCCATGCCCTCCCGGTCGCGGAAGTGGCCGCAGCCCTGCGTGCCTAGCCCGCACCCGCCCGTCGGGTTCGCGATAGATCGGGTACCGTAGGTGAAGCGCATCGGCCGATCGTCGATGTTGCACCACACAGACCCAATATCGAAAGGCCCTCAGTGGACATCGACCTGAGCGTGCTGCGCCAAATGGAGCGCGAGCGTGAGATCCCCTTCGACGAACTTGTGCAGATAATCGAGCAGGCTATCCTGACGGCCTATCTGAAGCACATGACCGACGGCGGTCATATTGGGGCCGATCACCGGGCCGCCGACAAGAGGGCCGCCGAGAAAAGAGCTG
>JAYSPT010000159.1:0-4168 GCA_043721995.1 Salinibacterium sp.
GCCCAACTGGCGAGTGGAAGGTCCCTGCGGATCAAGTACGGCGTCGATTGCACTGCGCCTGACCTGCACCTGGGGCACGCCGTTAATCTGTGGATGATGCGACATCTGCAAGAGCGCGGTCACCGGGTGGTTTTCCTGCTGGGAGACACGACGACTCAGATCGGTGACCCCACCGGGAAGAGCGAGACTCGGCCGCTTCTGTCACGGAAAGAGATCGACAGAAATGCGCAAGCATTCATCGATCAAGTGAGCCTGGTGCTGCACACTGAACCGGAGTTGTTCGAAGTTCGTCGCAACTCCGAATGGTTTGATGCCATGTCGGTGACGGAACTGTTGTCACTGTTCAGCATGACCACCCACGCCCAACTGATGAGCCGCGATATGTTCCGTGAGCGGATAGCCGTGGGACGAGAGATCGCGCTTCACGAGCTGACCTACCCGGTGTTGCAGGGATACGACAGCTTCGCGATGGAAAGTGATCTGACGATCGTCGGATCCGACCAGCTGTTCAACGAGATGATGGGCCGCCACTACCAGCACCGTTTGGGCGCAATCCCTCAGACCCTGATCACTACCCGGATCACGCCCGGCCTGGACGGCGGCCCGAAGCAGTCGAAGTCCTTGGGCAACTACGTGGCGCTCCTTGACGATCCGTCGGAGAAGTTCGGCAAACTGATGAGCCTTCCCGACGCCCTTGTCGAGGAGTGGGCTACGGCGTACACGGAGATGACTGAGGCCAACATAGAGCGTCTTGCAGCAGCGGTGGCGATGCGTGGCGCCAACGCACGCGATGCGAAGTTAGAACTCGCTGAAGCGATCGTCTGCCGGTACCACGGAAGCGAGTCGGCAATCCGAAGCCGGGCAGCGTTCCTGTCGACTTTCTCGGACCGCAACGAACCCGATGACATGCCGGCGATCACCGTTCCAGGGCGCTCGGTGCTGCCCCTCGACCTGCTGCGTCTAGCTCGTCCGGACCTCAGCAACAATGCGCTCCGTCGGCTGCTTGGCCAGCGAGCGGTTCGCGTGAACGGCAACGCCGTAAGCGAAGCGGACGGCAACGTCTTTCTGGAACCCGGGTCGGTCCTCAGGGTGGGGCCCCGAGCCTGGTGGCGAATCAGTACCGAGAAGTAGCGGCGCTGAGGGTTCCTCTTGAGGGCGAGTTTGCTCGCTTTCGTCGCTGGTAGAAACAGTCAGCACTTTCGACATTGGTTTCGGTCTCGGGGCGCTGTCTCTGCTATCTCGGCGCAGGGTTCAACTGAGGGAGGGAGAGATACACTCGGCGTTGCTCTGGAACCGACATGAGTCTCAGCTTCAAATTTTCGGCGCAGTGCACGAGTGATGGCGCGACGTCGATGCGCTCCACACAAAAAGGGGGCTTCAGATGGGAACGAGAATCGACGGCCGCAGGGTGCTGAGAAGCACCACAAGCGTGCTTCGATCCATTGGTCAGGTGGTCATCACGGTGGCTCTTGTCTTCGCCGACGTAGTCAAATCGGGCTCTGGTGGCGGGGGCTCGTCGTCGGCGCTTCCACCGGTAGTACTACCAAGGTCGGAGACCACGCCTTCAGATCCGCTCTTCTCCAAGAGAAAAGTCCCGACGAAGAAGACGCGACGCAAAAGGCGCCGACCTTAGCCTCTTAACGCGCCGATTCACCAGCTGTTTGGGAGTGAACCGAGGATCGACTTCGCTTACGTGGAAACTGTTTCATAAGACGTTCCGCTTCCGGGCCGCCCTTCTCGCCAAAAAGTGCCCTCCAGCGCACTCTCCTGAGCGCACGACATCCTGCCCGGTGGCCGTCCGTCTTGCGGGCGTCAGAGGTGGCTGACTTCGATGACCATCATTGATTGCGCTGGTCGAGTTCGAGGCCATCATGAACACGCCAGCCGCACTGGTTGCTTGACTAGCAACCGTCACCTATTACGGCAGCAGACCGTTACGGAGATAGCACGATGAGTCCAAACGAATACAACCGGGCCCTGCTCGGCGGGCTCCGTGATGACAAACCCGGATCTGATCCACAATCTCGGTTTATGTGCGAGGGCATATGGAGGAGTCCCCAGAGGCGCGCGCCGATGACGATCATTGAGCGGTTAGCGGGTCCATTGTCCTGTGTATCCGGTCCTGTAGGGGTCGGGTGTGACGCATTGGCGATGCCCCATCTCGTTCGCGCCCTAGCATTGGCGCATGGCGGACAACAATTTCCATCCCGAAAGCCTCACCGCGCAAGCTCTGGGTTGGGTGGACGAGTCGACTCGGGCCATCAGCCCGCCGATCCATATGTCGAGCACCTACCTGCGCGATGCAGATAACGGGTACAGCTCGGGCCGAGTGTACATTCGAGACCAAAATCCGGCCTTCGATCAGGCAGAGATGCTCATTACTGAGCTCGAGCACGGCCAGCAGACACTCTTGTTCGCGAGCGGAATGGCGGCAGCCACGGCTGTGTTTCAGGCGCTGCGTCCAGGCGATCACGTCCTCGCACCGAAGGTCATGTACTGGAGCCTGCGCAACTGGCTGACGGGTTTCGCGGTTTCGTGGGGCCTGAATGTCGAATTGATCGACATGACTGACGTCGCGGCTGTACAAGCCGCAATCCGGCCAGGAGTGACAAAACTGGTCTGGGTCGAGACGCCGGCAAACCCGCCGTGGACAATCACTGACATCCGCGCGACCGCCGAAATAGCTCACTCAGCGGGCGCGTTACTTGCTGTTGATTCGACCTCTGCGACCCCCGTGCTCACGCAGCCTCTGCTTCTCGGTGCCGACCTTGTGATGCACTCGGCGACAAAGTATCTCAACGGGCATTCGGACCTCAGCGCCGGATCAATCACCACGCGAATGGACAATGAACACTGGAAGCGTCTGCGGGCAGTGCGCGCCCAGATGGGAGCAACTCTCGGGTCGATGGAATCGTGGCTCTTGTTGCGCGGCATGCGCACCCTTTATTTGCGGGTGCGCACCGCAAGTGAGTCGGCTTTGCGAATAGCCGAGCATTTCCATCACGACCCGCGAGTGGCCGAAGTTCTTTATCCGGGACTCCCCGACAGCCAAGGTCACGAGGTCGCTGTACGTCAGATGCTTGGTGGGTTCGGTGGGATGCTGTCAATCCGTGTTTCGGGTGGGGAGCAAGCGGCTATTGCGGTCGCGGCGAACACCAAGTTGTGGAAGCGTGCCACTTCTCTCGGGGGAGTCGAGAGTCTCATCGAGCACCGCGCTAGCGCTGAAGGTGCCGGAACACCGGCTCCGCGGGATCTCCTTCGCCTCTCAGTGGGTATCGAACGGGTAGACGATCTCATTGGCGACTTAGACCGCGCGCTCGGCGCAGCATGATTCGAACAAGCGCGTAAGCGGCGTCCACTCCGATACCCCGAAGATTGGCCATTGCGCGCCAGCTCGTCGCTCTAGCCGTTCCGCTTACGGGCCGGTCGAATCGGTTGAAAAGTGTTCTTGGGAGTGCTTTCGCGAGGGCACGAAATCGCGTCCGGTGATCGTCACATCAATGGGTCAACCAAAGCGTCAGCGCTCCCGATCGATTGCGCAGTTGAGTGCGGCCACCCGTGCGCGGCGTACGATTCGGAGGGCACACGTGCCCACCGGTAAGGAGTTCCGATACGGCCCCAATAGGACCAAAGACCCTGGGACACCTGCGCGTAGTCGCTTAGCTTTACGTGTTGCTCCAGCCCCTGGCAGCGGTCTATTCCCAAACCACCCAGGAGTACCGATGAAATCCGCCACCATACGCTCAAGCCATGGAGCTCCGACCGCCCGGACCGTAGAGGCGATCGCATCTGGCGACCTGCCGGTCACCCAGCCGATCGATATCAGCGGGCTCGGTACCGTTCCGGGCGTCCCTGAGGCGGCCCGGGAATCATGAGTGCGCTCCTCGTCATCGTCATAGTGGTGGTGGTGGTCGCCCTCATCGTGGCGCCGCTGGCTTTACGTATCGTGACCCAGTACGAGATGGGTGTGCAGTTGCGGTTCGGCCGGTTTATCGGAACGAAGAAACCGGGGCTTGCGGTCATCATTCCATTCGCAGATCGCCTGATTAAGGTCACGATGCGGATCATCACTATGCCGATCCAGTCGCAGGGCATCATCACGAAGGACAACGTCAGCGTCAATATCTCCGCAGTCGCCTACTTCCGGGTCGTCGACGCGGTCAAGTCA
>JAYSPT010000160.1:0-15107 GCA_043721995.1 Salinibacterium sp.
TCGGGGGCCAGCCACTTCAGGGTTAAGCGCCCGAAGGAGTTGCGGTCGGTCCCGGTTCCGCCCGGAGTTCACGCCTCAGCTGGAGGCACCGACGCGTGACGATGACGATCCCGACCATCACTCCCAGGATGACCACGCCCACCCGGATCAGGATCAGCAGAGAGATGAGGCTCAAGGCGACGCTGCTGACATCCTCGGCAGTGCTCGCGACTGCGGCAGTGCTCACTGCCGCAGTCGCCGTGCCAATTGTCGCCACGTTGATCACCGGTCGCGCCGCCGACTTTGTCAGATGCGTCGTGAGTGCGATGAGCACGCCGACTGCGACCGGTACCCAGGAACCTGAGGTGAAGAAGGATGCCGGATCCTTCACGACCGGCATAGCCGAGCCAGCCCCGGTGCCGAACGCGATGCCGCCCGCGACCGGCCGCACGACCGTTCGGAGGATGTCGTTAAGCGAGTCGACGAAAGGAATCTTGCCAGCGATGATCTCGATCAGGAGTAGCACGCCAAGAATCCCCAGAACCCAGGGGTTGGAGAAACAGCTCCAGTTGTCTGGCAGCACCACGAACGGAAGGAATCGACCAGCCAGCCCCAGCACGAGCACGAGCACGAGCACGAGCACGAGCATGTAGGCGTTCGGGCCGGCAGCGATTGCGAGGCCCGCACCCGTGAGGATCTGCGAGGTTAGCATTGCGGGATGTACCTGATCGGACTCACCGGAGGCATCGCGTCCGGAAAATCTGTGGTCGCCGGTCGACTCGCGGCCCGCGGCGCCATCATCGTCGATGCGGACGTGATTGCGCGGGAGGTGGTCGAGCCTGGTACGCCCGCGCTGCGGGCAATCGCGGAGGAGTTTGGCAGTTCGGTCATTGCTCCGGATGGTGCGCTCGATCGCTCCGCTCTCGGCGCGATCATCTTTCCCAATCCCGTGCGGCGCAGGGCTCTCGAAGCCATCACGCACCCCGCGGTCTGGCGACGAACGCAGGAGCTCTTCGAGGAGGCTCGCAAGGGCGATGAGCACGCGGTGGTGGTGAACGACGTGCCGCTTCTCGCTGAAGCGGCCGAGGAGCGCCGCGCCCCATTCGATCTGGTCGTGGTTGTCCAGGCGAGCGTCGAGACCCGGGTAGAGCGGCTGGTGAACCTTCGGGGGATGTCACGCGACGAGGCTCTGCACAGGCTCAACTCACAGGCGACCGATGCCGAACGCCTCGCGATCGCGGACCTGGTGATTGACAGCGACGGCACGCTTGAATCCACGCTGGAGCAGACCGACGAACTATGGTCCAGAGCGCTGGCTTGCGCCGTAAGCAAACACGGCACTTAACGGCCGAGTATGTCGGTGGCCGAACCTAAGCTGGAAGTATGCAGCCCACGCGTTCGGTGAGACCATTCAAGGTAATCAGCGAATATATTCCCAGCGGCGACCAGCCCCAGGCGATTGCGGAGCTTGCCCAGCGCATCAATGCGGGAGAAACAGACGTGGTGTTGCTGGGTGCAACGGGAACCGGCAAATCTGCAACCGCCGCATGGCTGATCGAGCAGGTACAGCGCCCGACACTTGTTCTGTCCCATAACAAGACCCTGGCGGCCCAGCTCGCGAATGAGTTCCGGGATCTCATGCCCGAGAACGCAATCGAGTACTTCGTCTCGTACTACGACTACTACCAGCCCGAGGCATACGTTCCCCAGACTGACACCTTCATCGAGAAGGACTCGTCGGTCAATGCAGAGGTCGAACGGCTGAGGCACTCGACAACCAACTCGCTGTTGAGTCGTCGGGACGTCGTCGTCGTGTCCACGGTTTCGTGCATCTATGGCCTCGGCGCGGCAGAGTCGTATCTTGACGCGATGATTGCGCTGCAGATCGGTATGAAGATTGATCGTGAGACGCTCATCCGCCGCTTCATCTCAATGCAATACCAGCGAAACGACTATGACTTCTCCAGAGGTACCTTCCGCGTTCGCGGCGACACCATCGAGATAATCCCGATGTACGAGGAGCTCGCTATCCGCATCGAGATGTTCGGTGACGAGATTGAGGCGATGTACGCGCTGCACCCCCTCACCGGCGAGGTCGTCAGGACGCTTGATTCGGTATCGGTATTCCCTGGTACGCACTATGCGGCTAGCCCAATAGCGATCCAGCGCGCCATCGGCGCGATCCAGGAAGAACTGGCAGAACGACTTCAGGAGTTTGAGCGCCAGGGCAAGCTCCTGGAAGCCCAGCGCCTTCGCATGCGCACGACGTTCGACATCGAGATGATGGAGCAGATCGGTTTCTGCAACGGCATCGAAAACTATTCGCGACACATGGATGGTCGGGCACCTGGAGAAGCACCGCATTGTCTCCTGGACTACTTCCCGGAAGATTTTCTGGTGATCATCGACGAGTCCCACGTGACCGTGCCGCAGATCGGTGCCATGTACGAGGGTGACGCATCCCGCAAGCGCACGCTGGTAGAACACGGCTTCCGGTTGCCGAGCGCGCTCGACAACCGTCCGCTGAAGTGGGAAGAGTTCCTGGACCGGGTCGGGCAGAAGATCTACATGTCGGCTACCCCGGGGCGGTACGAGCGTGGGATCACGGACTCGGTCGTCGAGCAGGTCATCCGGCCCACCGGTCTGGTCGACCCGCAGATCGTGGTGAAGCCCTCGAAGGGGCAGATCGATGACCTGCTTGAGCAGATTCGCATCCGGGTCGAGAAAAACGAGCGGGTACTGGTGACAACGCTCACCAAGAAAATGGCAGAGGAGCTCACCGACTTCCTCGGAGAGCACGGTGTGCGAGTGCGATACCTGCATTCGGACGTCGATACCCTGCGTCGAGTAGAGCTGCTCACCGAACTGCGCCAGGGCGTCTACGACGTTCTCGTGGGTATCAATTTGCTGCGCGAGGGTCTTGATCTGCCCGAAGTTTCACTTGTCGCGATCCTCGACGCTGACAAAGAGGGGTTCCTGAGGTCGGGTACCTCGCTCATCCAGACCATCGGTCGCGCCGCACGGAATGTCTCCGGCGAGGTGCACATGTATGCCGACGTGATGACGGATTCGATGCGAAGAGCAATCGAGGAGACTGACCGTCGACGAGAGAAGCAGGTTGCGTACAACCTGGAGCGCGGAATCGATCCGCAGCCGCTGCGAAAGCGGATTGCGGACATCACCGACCAGATCATGCGCGAGTCGAACGACACCGCGGAAATGTTGGGCGGCAAGTCAGACGCCAGCCGGAAGCGCGCGCCCACCCCCAACCTGAAGCGCGAAGGGCTCGCGGCGCAGGGCGGCAACGACCTTGCGGGCATCATCGCTGATCTGAATGCGCAGATGCTCGCCGCCGCGTCCGAACTGAAGTTCGAGCTCGCCGGCCGACTTCGGGACGAGGTGGCCGATCTGAAGAAGGAAGTGCGCCAGATGGAGCAAGCGGGCCACCTGCGCTAGCCGCCGCCTCGT
Source organism: Salinibacterium sp. (assembly GCA_043721995.1). GTDB lineage: Bacteria > Actinomycetota > Actinomycetes > Actinomycetales > Microbacteriaceae > Rhodoglobus. The sequence continues at coordinate 3,448 of JAYSPT010000160.1, forward strand.
CGAGTTGAGTTTTGCGTTGAGTCGCGCGCAGCCAGGGGTCGCAGGGCCGAGTGATGTCGGAGGCCTTACGTACACTAGTGAGAGTGTCGATTTCAGCGTTTAGACCCAGTGACGAGCTCGATGAGAGCACCATGCTTGCGGCCATTGCTGCGGTGCCGGCAAGCCACTCAAAGCTGAGCGTGCGCGGTGCCCGTGTGCACAACCTTCGAAACATAGATGTTGAACTTCCGCGGGATTCGCTGGTTGTATTTACGGGACTCTCGGGCTCAGGCAAGTCAAGTCTCGCCTTCGACACGATCTTCGCTGAGGGCCAGCGCCGCTATGTTGAATCGTTATCCGCCTACGCGAGGCAGTTCCTTGGACAGGTCGATCGCCCGGATGTGGACTTCATTGAAGGACTCAGCCCCGCCGTATCTATCGACCAGAAGTCGACGAACCGTAACCCCCGATCCACTGTCGGTACGATCACCGAGATCTACGACTACATGCGCCTGCTGTGGGCGCGAATTGGCATCCCGCACTGCCCCCAGTGCGGTGAGCGCATCCAGCGGCAGACCGTCCAGCAGATCGCTGATCAACTCATGGCGCTGCCGGCGGGTACCCGTTATCAAGTCGTGAGCCCGGTCATCTTGCAGAAGAAAGGCGAATTCGTCGACCTCTTTGCGGAGCTCGCCTCGAGCGGCTACTCACGCGCGATCGTCGATGGCGAGCAAGTCCAACTCAGCGAGCCGCCCACGCTGAAGAAGCAGGTCAAGCACGATATTTCCGTTGTTGTCGACCGGCTCGTTGCCAGCGATGAGCTACTGACCAGACTTACCGACTCGCTCGAGACGGCCCTCAGACTCACGGATGGGCTGGTCGCGATCAACTTTGTTGACGAAACGGGCGACAGCGCATGGCGCACGTTCTCAGAGAAGCTGTCGTGCCCCAACGGTCATCCGCTTCAGTTGACAGAAATCGAACCCCGTACGTTCTCGTTCAACGCGCCATTCGGTGCCTGCCCCGAGTGCTCTGGCCTGGGAACGCGGATGTCGGTCGATTCCGAACTGTTGATTGCTGACGACACCGTTAGCCTTGCTGACGGCGCGATCCTGCCGTGGACTAATTCCGGTAAGGGCCTCTTCAATTATTTCGAGAAGCTACTGGATGGCCTCTCTAACGATCTCGATTTCTCCCTCGAGACGCCCTGGGGCGAACTCAGTCCTGAGGTGAAGGATGCGATCCTGCGGGGCAATAATTTCCAGGTGACCGTGAAGTGGAAGAACCGCTTCGGCCGGGAGATGAAGTACTCCACCGGGTTCGAGGGTGTCATGCCCTACATCGAGCGAAAGTACATGGAGGCCGAGACGGATGTACAGCGTCAGCGGTTCGCAAGCTATCTTCGAGAAATTCCCTGCCCGGTCTGCGATGGTAAACGGCTCAAGCCCGAAGTTCTCGCTGTCACCGTTGATGGCTGGAGCATTTCGGATGTCTGTGACTTGAGCCTCAACGAGTCCTACGCGTTCATGGACAAACTCACGCTCTCCAGTCGGGATGCCCACATCGCCGCCCAGGTGTTGCGTGAGATTCGCCTCCGGCTCGAGTTTCTCATCGAGGTGGGCCTCAGCTATCTGAACCTGATGCGCGCCGCCGCGACCCTGAGCGGCGGCGAAGCCCAGCGCATTCGGCTCGCCACGCAGATCGGTTCTGGCCTCACGGGCGTGCTTTACGTGCTTGACGAGCCCAGCATCGGCCTGCACCAGCGCGACAACCGGCGCCTGATTGAGACGCTCGTCAAGCTGAAAAACCTCGGGAACACACTCATCGTCGTCGAGCACGACGAAGACACAATCCGCACGGCAGATTGGATTGTCGACATCGGGCCTGGTGCTGGCGAGCACGGGGGCAATGTTGTGCACTCCGGTTCGTACGAGGCCCTCTTGCAAAACCGGGACTCCATCACGGGCGATTATCTGGCGGGCCGAAGGAGTATCGCAACGCCGAAAAAGCGCCGACCCGTCGACCCGAAGCGCCAGATCACCGTCGAGGGAGCTCGCGCTAACAACCTCAAGAACGTCACCGTGAAGTTTCCGCTCGGTACGCTAACCGCAGTCACTGGCGTGAGCGGCTCCGGCAAGTCGAGCCTCATCAACGACATCCTGTACAAGGTTCTCGCCAACGAACTGAACGGTGCACGCCAAATTCCTGGCAAGCACACGCGCGTCACCGGGCTTGGCGACCTCGACAAAGTCGTGCACGTCGACCAGAACCCGATCGGTCGCACTCCCCGCTCGAACCCTGCGACCTACACCGGTGTGTTCGACAAGATTCGCACCCTGTTCTCTGAAACGGCGGATGCGAAGGCACGCGGGTACCAGCCGGGTCGATTCAGCTTCAACGTCAAGGGTGGCCGCTGTGAGAACTGCTCCGGCGACGGCACGATCAAGATCGAAATGAACTTCCTGCCGGATGTGTATGTCGCATGCGAGGTATGCGGTGGAGCCCGGTACAACCGCGAAACCCTCGCGGTCAAGTACAAGGGCAAGAACATTGCCGAGGTACTCGACATGCCCATCAGCGAAGCCGCCGAGTTCTTCGAGGCGATTTCCGCTATCCACCGGTTCCTGAAGACCCTCGAAGACGTCGGTCTGGGATACGTGCGCCTCGGACAGAGCGCAACGACGCTGTCGGGCGGTGAGGCACAGCGAGTTAAGCTCGCGACCGAACTCCAGCGGCGCTCAATGGGTCGGAGCGTCTACGTTCTCGATGAGCCCACGACAGGGCTCCACTTCGAAGATGTCCGCAAGCTGTTGCTGGTGCTGAATGGGCTGGTCGATAAGGGCAACACGGTGATCGTGATCGAGCACAACCTCGACGTCATCAAGTCCGCCGACTGGCTCATTGACCTCGGGCCAGAAGGGGGTGCCGGGGGAGGGGAAGTGCTGTCCACGGGCACACCCGAGCAGATTGCGAAAGTGGAAGGCAGCGCCACCGGAGTGTTTCTCAAGGAGACGCTGGAGGGGGCTCGCGCGTAGCGAGTCACCCTGGGACACCGATGGCGAGAACTGACACGGTCGCCTGGCGTCCGAAAGCCGGCGAAATTCCGCAGCAGCCCGGCGTCTACCGGTTTCGGGATGAGACATCCCGCGTGCTCTACGTTGGCAAGGCCAAGAATCTCCGCTCGCGCCTCAGCAACTATTTTGCGCCGCTGCACACGCTGCACGACCGCACGCGCCGGATGGTGCAGACCGCGGCATCCGTGGAGTGGACCGTGGTCGGCAGTGACTTCGAGGCGCTTCAGCTCGAATTCACCTGGATCAAGGAGTTTGATCCTCCCTTCAACGTGCAATACAAAGATGACAAGTCATACCCGTATCTCGCGATCACCCTCGGCGATTCGGTGCCACGCGTCCTCGTCACACGAAACAAGGGCATCCCGAACGCACGGTACTTCGGTCCCTACAGCCGAGCCTGGGCGATTCGTGAAACGGTTGACATCATGCTCAAGGCGTTTCCGATGCGCAGTTGCTCGGATTCCACGTACAAGCGCGCACAGCAGAGCGGACGACCGTGCCTGCTGGGTGACATCGGCAAATGTGCGGCGCCCTGTGTGGGCCGGGTCACGCTGGAGCAGCACAAGTCAATCGCGCTCGACTTCGCTAGCTTTATGGGCGGAAACGACTCGCGGTACCTGACTGCCATCGGCAAGAGGATGCGTGGCGCGTCGGCAGCACTGGACTACGAAGCCGCGGCCCGCTATCGCGACCAGATCGCGGCGATGGAGACTGCTCTCGCAAAAAATGCCGTGGTGTTGGACGATGGGGTCGATGCGGACCTGTTCGGAATTGCTCATGATGAGCTGGCCGCCGCGGTGCAGCAGTTCATCGTCCGAGGCGGACGAATTCGCGGTGTGCGCGGGTGGGTGGTAGACAAGGAGCTCGATCTTGAACTACCCGAACTCGTTGAGTCTGTTCTTCAGAATGCCTATGAAGATTCAGAACCGCCGCGCGATATTTTCGTACCTGCGCTGCCGGATGATGCGGCAGCCCTTGAGCGGTGGCTGGGTGAAATTCGCGGCCCGGGCTCGCGTGTCGAGGTGCGGGTGGCACGGCGCGGAGACAAAGCCGCTTTGGCGCAAACCGTTGCGCACAACGCCACGAATGCCCTGATTCTTTACAAGACGCGCCGCAGTGCCGACTTTGTCGCCCGATCGCAGGCGCTGGCAGATATTCAAGAGGCGCTTGGGATGGAGCAGGCGCCGCTGCGGATGGAGTGCTACGACGTGTCGCACCTGAGCGGCACGAACATAGTGGCGTCGATGGTGGTCTTCGAGGACGGCCTGCAACGAAAAGATCAGTACCGACGTTTCTCCATCCCAAATTCCACTGACGACACCGAGTCGATCTACCAGGTGCTGACTCGGCGGCTGGCCTACCTGAGCGAACCCATCGAGCAGGCGGAAGAGGCGGCCGAGGGCCGCCGACGCAGATTTTCCTACCCGCCACAACTTCTCATCGTCGATGGCGGACAGCCGCAGGTCGCGGCTGCGAAGCGTGCACTCGATGAGGCAGGTGTCACGGGCATCCAGCTGGCCGGCATTGCCAAGCGCCTTGAGGAGATCTGGCTGCCGGATTCCGACTTTCCCGTAATCCTTCCCCGCAACAGTGACGCCCTGTTCCTGATCCAGCGCATCCGGGATGAGGCGCATCGCTTTGCCATCAGCTACCAGCGGCAGAAGCGTCGCAACGACATCCAGAGTGTGCTCGTGGAGGTCCCGGGCCTCGGGCCGTCCCGGGTGAAGGAACTGCTCAAGCACTTCGGCTCGGTCAGCCGGCTCAAGAATGCCGACGTCGATGCGATCTCCCAGGTGCGGGGGATTGGTCCTGCCCTGGCAGCCACGATCGTGGAGCGGCTCAGGGAATAGAGGTGTTCCATGCCAAGACTGACAGGCGCTCACGCGGGTAGTCTTGACCAACCATGTCCATGGAACCCGAAATGCACCTGACCCCCAAAGAGCAGGAACTGCTCATCGTGACGGGGATGTCTGGCGCAGGTCGCTCAACGGTCGGTAATGCACTCGAAGACCTCGGCTGGTACGTCGTCGACAACCTGCCACCGCAGATGTTGCGCCCGCTCGTGGAGCTCGCGCAGCGCGCCGGCGACTCTCTGCCCCGAATCGCCGCTGTCGTCGACGTGCGTGGAGGCAGGCTGTTCTCCGACGTCAAGGAGGCCATCGACACCCTGCGCGCGAGTACGGATCTGCGAGTGCTCTTCCTGGATGCGACAAACGACGCCCTCGTGCGCCGCTTCGAGCAGGTACGCCGCCCACATCCCTTGCAGGTCGGCGGAACGCTCCTTGACGGCATCGCCGCAGAACGTGACCGCATGGAGGAGATCCGCGAGTCCAGCGACATCATCATCGACACCTCTGAACTCAACATCCACCAGCTCGCGACCAGCATCACGGAGAAATTCGCTGAGGCCGAATCGGCAAACCTGACGGTGACGGTGCTGAGCTTCGGATTCAAGTACGGACTGCCGACCGACGCCGATATGGTCGCAGATGCACGGTTCCTGCCTAACCCGTTCTGGATTCCCGAGTTGAAGTTCCTCACCGGCCGCGATGCGCCTATTCGCGACTACGTTTTGGGGCAGCCGGGGGCCGGTGAATTCATTCGCGACTACGCGCTCGCGCTCGGCCCGGTCTTCGCGGGGTACAAACGCGAGAACAAGCGACACGCTACGATCGCAATTGGATGCACTGGTGGCAAGCACCGCTCGGTCGCGATTGCGGAGGAGCTCGCGAAACTGATGAGCGAGACTCCGGACGTGGCGGTAAGCGTGAAGCACCGTGACCTGGGCCGTGAGTAGCGAATAGTGCGAGCCGTGAGCAAGAAAGAGAAACGCCGATGGCTCTAACAGCTGAGGTAAAAGAGGAACTCGCGGCGATCACGACGGGTAAGACGACTGTGCGTGCCGCCGAACTGGCAACGATCCTGCGTCTGTCGGGCGGCCTGCACCTGATCTCGGGGCGGATCGCGGTTGAGTCGGAACTCGAAACCGAGCAATTGGCCAAACGTGTCCGCAAAGACATCGCCGAGCTTTACGGTGTCAGGGCCGACATCAGTGTGGTCTCCGCATCCGGTACCAGGAGGGTCAGTCACTACCTCGTGCGTGTGCTCGACGGTGGCGAGACTCTCGCGCGTCAGACCGGGTTGCTGGATGCCCGGCGCCGACCCATCCGTGGACTCCCAAACCGCCTGACCACCGGCAGCCGCGAGGAACTCGCTGCAGTGTGGCGCGGAGCATTCCTCGCCGCCGGCACTCTTACAGATCCCGGGCGCTCCGCAGCGCTCGAAGTAGTCTGTCCCGGCAACGAGGCCGCAATGGCTCTCGTGGGCGCAGCGGGGCGTCTGCGCATCCCGGCAAAGGCGAGGGAAGTGCGGGGCGTACACCGGGTCGTTGTGCGCGATGGCGAGGCAATCGGGGCGATTCTCGTGCTCATGGGCGCCGAGAAGAGCGTCGAGAACTGGAACGAACTGCGCCAGCGGCGTGAAGTTCGTGCCACCGCAAACCGACTTGTCAACTTCGATGACGCCAACCTGCGGCGGTCGGCGCAGGCCGCAGTGGCAGCGTGTGCTCGCGTGGAGCGCGCCCTCGAGATACTCGACGGCGACGTGCCCGAACACCTGCGTTATGCGGGCGAGTTGCGCCTGAATTTCCGCGATTCGAGCCTCGATGAACTAGGTCATCACGCCGACCCTCCCATGACGAAGGATGCAGTAGCTGGCCGTGTGCGCCGCCTGCTCGCCATGGCTGACAAGCGCGCAGCTGATTTAGGAATCCCCGGAACGGACGCCAATCTACCTCCGGATCTGGACGAATAGGAAGCATCCGGGAGGGCAACGGGTTGTGGTGAGTAGACTGAAAATGTCACCCCAACCGACCATCTTCGGTGTGCGTTGGGCCTATTCACTAGGAGCTATTCGATGGCCGACTACTCGCTTCCCGAACTGCCGTATGACTACTCGGCCCTTGCGCCGAGCATCAGCGGCCAGATCATGGAGCTTCACCACAGCAAGCACCACCAGGCATATGTGACTGGTGCGAATGCCGCGGTGGCTGCCCTCGCCGATGCTCGCGACAAGGGCGACCTCGGCAACGTTAACAAGCTTGAGAAGGATCTTGCCTTCAATCTCGGCGGCCACGTGAATCACTCAATTTTCTGGACCAACATGTCCCCGGACGGCGGTGACAAACCCACGGGCGAGTTGGAGAGCGCGCTGGGAGACAACTTCGGTTCCTTCGATAAATTCGCGGCGCACTTCACAGCCGCAGCGATGGGAGTGCAGGGTTCCGGATGGGCCGCTCTCACCTGGGATTCGATCGGCAAAAAGCTGCTCATCAACCAATTCTTCGACCAGCAGTCCAACTTCGCTGCGGGCACCGTGCCCCTTCTGCTGCTCGACGTCTGGGAGCACGCCTACTACCTCGACTACAAGAACGTGCGTGCTGACTACGTGAAGGCATTCTGGAACATCGCGAATTGGGCGAATGTTGCCCAGCGCTTCGCCGTCGCGCGCGAAAAGACGGACGGCCTGCTGGTACTGTCATAGCGGCATCGTGGCCGGGGCTCAGCGCCCCGGCCACAGCTTTTGCTCCACCCGTTCAGCGCAGTTTCGCCAAGCAAGCACAATTTCAACCAACATCTGGAGCACACGTGAGCGTCAAGATCGGTATCAACGGGTTTGGTCGAATCGGCCGCAACTTCCTCCGCGCGGCCCTGGCTAAAGGCAGCGATCTCGAGATCGTCGCAGTCAACGACCTCACCGACCCCGCCGCTCTCGCGCACCTCCTCAAGTACGACACGGTGTCGGGTCGCCTGGACGCTACGGTAACTGTCGAAGGCGACAGCATCATCGTCAACGGCAAGCCGATCAAGGTGCTCGCAGAACGCGACCCGGGGAAATTGCCGTGGGGTGCCCTTGGCGTCGACGTGGTCATCGAATCGACGGGCCACTTCACGAAGTCGGACGATGCACGCAAGCACATCACCGCCGGCGCGAAGAAGGTCATCGTCTCGGCCCCAGCCTCAGGAGCGGATGTCGCGACTCTCGTACTCGGCGTCAACGAGGGAACGTATGACCCGAGCATCCACGACATCATCTCGAATGCGTCGTGCACAACCAATTGCCTCGCCCCGCTCGCCAAGGTCTTCATGGACAACTTCGGCATCGAGCGCGGCCTCATGACCACTGTGCATGCATACACGGCTGACCAGAACCTGCAGGATGGCCCCCACCACGACCTGCGTCGCGCGCGCGCTGCTGCGGCAAACATCATCCCCACTTCGACAGGCGCGGCGAAGGCTCTCGGCCTCGTAATCCCGGAGCTCGTCGGCAAGCTGGACGGCTATGCACTTCGCGTGCCCGTGATCACGGGATCCATCACTGACCTCACCGTGACGGCTAGCCGTCCCGTGACCGTCGCAGAGGTGAATGCCGCCTACAAGGCAGCCGCGGAAGGCCCCCTGAAGGGAATCCTCAGCTACACCGAGGACGAGATCGTGTCCAGCGACATCCAGGGTGACCCGCACTCCTCAATCTTCGACGCGGGCCTCACCAAGGTGATCGGCGACCAGGTCAAGGTGGCATCGTGGTACGACAACGAGTGGGGTTACTCGAACCGACTCGTGGACATCACCGAGTACGTCGCGGACCGCCTGTAGCGCCGGCAGAACTGCAACGGTCGGCACGGGAGAGAAGTGGCGCTCCGCACCCTCGATTCGCTCGGTGACCTTCGTGGCAAGAGTGTGATCGTTCGCTGTGACCTCAACGTCCCGCTGAAGAATGGCGCGATCACCGATGACGGGCGGGTGCGTGCATCCGTTCCGACGCTGGACCGGTTGATTTCATCCGGTGCGCGACTGGTCGTGATATCGCATCTCGGCCGCCCCGATGGCGTACCGGACCCGGAATATAGTCTCGAGCCGGTTGCGAAACGGCTAGGCGAACTGCTCGGCAAGCCCGTTGCGTTCGTCCACGAAACCGTTGGTGATGGCGCTGCGGCAGCAGTCGCAGCGCTCGGCGACGGCGATATCGTGGTTCTGGAGAACTTGCGATTCCAGCCACACGAGACCTCGAAGAACGAGACCGAGCGCGAGGATTTCGCGCGCGAGTTGGCAAAATTCGGTGACGCGTTCGTCTCTGACGGATTCGGTGTCGTGCACCGCAAGCAGGCGAGCGTGTATGAACTCGCGAAACTGCTGCCCAGCGCGGCTGGCCTGCTTATCGAGGAAGAGCTCGGCGTTCTTGAGCGACTCACGACCAACCCGGTCAAGCCCTACGCCGTCGTTCTCGGCGGGTCCAAGGTGTCTGACAAGCTTGACGTTATCGGCGCGATTCTGCCCAAAGTCGACACGATGATGATTGGTGGCGGCATGCTGTTCACTTTCCTTGTCGCGCAGGGGCACACGGTCGGCGCAAGCCTCCTCGAGACGGATCAGGTCGAGGCCGTCAAGGGCTACCTGGAGCAGGCTAGACAGTTGGGCGTTCAGATTGTGCTGCCGACCGACATCGTGGTCGCCTCGAAGTTCGCTGCCGACGCCGAGGTGGTCGTGACCGCTGCGAATGCGATCGAGGACACACCTTTCGGCGCATCCGGTCTCGGGCTCGACATCGGTCCGGAATCGGCGCGACACTTCGCCGAACTTATCGAAGCGTCGAGGACTATCTTTTGGAACGGGCCTATGGGCGTCTCCGAACTCGCGCCTTTCGCCGCCGGCACGCGTGCAGTCGCGGATGCACTCACCAAGGTTGATGGTTTCGCGGTCGTTGGCGGCGGCGATTCCGCCGCTGCGGTTCGTGCGTTTGGGTTCTCTGACGACCAGTTTGGTCACATTTCGACGGGTGGTGGGGCGAGCCTCGAGTTTCTTGAGGGAAAGCGCCTGCCTGGACTGGAGGTACTCGGATGGCAGGAGTGACGCGTGTTCCGCTGATCGCGGGCAACTGGAAGATGAACCTCGACCACCTGCAGTCGATCGCGTTCGTGCAGAAGCTCGCCTGGACTCTTCAGGATGCTCGCCACGACTTCGGCGCGAAGGGGGCCGAAGTCGCGGTCTTCCCGCCGTTCACGGACTTACGCTCCGTGCAGACACTGATCGCGGCGGACAAGCTTGACCTCGTTTACGGTGCACAGGATCTTTCCGAGCATGATTCAGGGGCTTACACCGGCGAGATCTCTGGTGCGTTCCTGAAGGCACTGAAATGCCGCTACGTGATCATCGGGCACTCCGAGCGACGCACACTGCATGGTGAGACCGACGAGCAGGTTGGTCGGAAAGTGACTGCCGCACTCAAGAATGAGCTGATTCCGATCATTTGTGTGGGGGAGACCGCTGAAGATCTGGATAAGCACGGCCCCAGCGCTGTGCCTGTTGCCCAACTGAGGGCAGCGCTCGAGGGCCTCGCTGCTCAGACCGGCGCCAAAGAGCCGAGCATAGTCGTGGCGTACGAACCCGTGTGGGCGATCGGGTCGGGCCAAGCAGCAACCGCAGAACAGGCGGAGCAGGTCGCGGCGCGACTGCGCGAGACGCTCGGTGAGGTAGTCGGGGAGGGCGTTGCCGAGGCCTCGCGCATCCTCTACGGTGGTTCCGTGAAGTCCGGTAACATCGCGGGATTCATGCGCGAGGCCAACGTTGACGGCGCCCTGGTCGGGGGTGCGAGTCTCGATGTCGCGGAATTTTCGAGCATTGCACGCTTCCAGAAACACGTTGGAACCTGAAGGTTCGGTTACACTGAGCGAGGCTTCCGAAAGGTTTTAATCTGTGCTTATTCTTCAGGTCGTGCTCCAGATCATCGTGGCAGTCACCAGTCTGCTGCTGACGTTGCTCATCCTTCTTCACAAGGGTCGCGGTGGCGGTCTCTCCGATATGTTCGGCGGAGGCGTCACATCCAATCTCGGCGCGTCTGGTGTGGCCGAACGAAACCTCAACAGGATCACGGTCATCCTCGCGCTGATCTGGCTCGCATGCATCGTCGTGCTGAACCTGATCACGAAGTTCAGCTGAGTCGCAACGTCGCGATTTAGAGCACGTATCATTGCCCGGTATTGCGGGCCAAATAGAGGTAGAGGGGCATCATGGCATCCGGTGGCAGCGCGATTAGGGGTTCACGCGTAGGTGCAGGTCCGATGGGGGAGCAGGATCGCGGCTATCATGCCGAGCGCATCCAGGTCTCCTACTGGGACGAGATGGGTAACGAGACAGTGCGCAATTTCGCTGCTGCCCTGCCTGCAGACGAGATCCCCGACATCATTGACTCCCCGCCGACCGGCCTGCCCGCCGGCCGCGATAAGAACAACCCTCCGTCGGTCACGAAGCTCGAGCCGTACAAGACACACCTCGCGTACGTGAAGGAGCGCCGCTCCGAAGATGAGGCTGCGACCCTGCTCGAAGAGGCGCTGCTCCAGCTGAGGTCCCGCCGGGGCACCGCAAGCTAATTTCCCGTGTCATCCTCGCCGGTCCAGAACTGGCCAGGATCGATCAGGATATCGGGTACCTCCGCTGCCGCGTCCGCGTCGACGAAGAAGAGCGTCCTCCGTCGCCCGAGTACGCCGGCTACAGGAACCTCGTTAGCACTCGCCCCCGCCAGGGTGAGTCCGAGTGCGGATGCCTTGTCAGA
>JAYSPT010000161.1:0-12979 GCA_043721995.1 Salinibacterium sp.
CACGCTTCTCGAACAGGCGCTCGCCGACATCACCTCGGGCTCCCCCTCGAGCTACGACCTTGACGACACCAATGATCTCGACGACACGCCCTTCTTCGAAGAGCCCACCTCCGGGGAGGGCAACTCATCCCCGCGCCTCAACGTGGACGCCGACCTGATCGCGGCTCTCACCGACGTGCTCTACTCCGGGGCATCCGACCTCCATGTCACCGTCAACGCGCCACCGACCATCCGCGTGGACGGCGCGCTCCGCCAGATTGAAGGCACCTCGGTCTGGAACCGGGCGAAGGTCACCTCGGCCCTCCTCAGCATCCTCACTCCAGAGCAGCGCATCGCGTTTGACAAGGAGCTCGAGCTCGACCTCGCCTACACGCTTTCGGCCAACGCGCGATTCCGTGTCAACATCTACCAGCAGCGCAACTCTATTGGGGCGGCGTTCCGTCTCATCCCCACCGAGATCAAGCAGTTGAAAGACCTCGGCGTCCCCGAGACCATCGGCCGCTTCGCGAAGCTCGCGCGTGGTCTTGTTCTCGTGACCGGGCCTACAGGCTCTGGCAAGTCCACTACCCTCGCCGCGCTCGTCGACCTGGTGAACCGCACGCGTGCGGACCACATCGTCACGGTCGAAGACCCGATCGAGTTCATACACAAGAACCACAAATCACTCGTGAACCAGCGCGAGGTCGGGCCGGACACGCACAGCTTCGCGAGTGCGCTCAAGCACGTGCTGCGGCAGGACCCCGACGTGATTCTCATCGGCGAGCTCCGAGACCTCGAGACCATCTCGGTGGCACTCACCGCGGCCGAGACCGGACACCTTGTGTTCGCGACCCTGCACACCCAGGACGCGCCCCAGACCATCGACCGTGTCATCGACGTATTTCCTTCGCACCAGCAGGGCCAGGTCCGCGCCCAGCTCGCGGCAACGCTGCAGGGCGTCGTCTGTCAAACACTGGTGAAGCGCGCCGAAGGAAAGGGCCGTGCGGTAGTTACCGAAATCCTCGTCACGACTCCCGCCGTTGCCAACCTCATCCGCGAGGGCAAGACGTTCCAGATCCCATCCGCAATGCAGGCCGGGCGCGATCTGGGCATGCACACGATGGACCAGCATCTCGCTGACCTGGTCAATGATGGAACGATCACTCATCATGCAGCGCGAGAGAAAGCCCACGACATCGAGGGGCTCGAGCGACTAATCCATCGGGCTGATCCGATGGAGGGCAGCAGCGCTGCATCGTTCGGGGTCAATTACGGTGATGCGTACTCCACCGGAGAGGCTGCATTCTGATGGCCTCCACACTGACATACGCCTACAAAGGTCGAAACGCTTCTGGAAAGATGGTGAAGGGGAAGGTCGAGGCGGCAACAGAAGCCGCTGTCGCATCGCGGCTTCGAACCATGGGTGTGGCCCCGATTTCGATCGATGAATCTGCGCAGGCCACCGGCCTCAACATGGAACTCAACATCGGGTTCCTGAAGAAGCGCGTGAAGACCAAGGACATCGCCGTCGTCACCCGTCAGATGGCGACGATGGTCTCTTCCGGGCTGACCCTTCTCCGCACCCTCACCATCATCACGGAACAAACGGAGAACAAGGAGCTCGCCCGAGTCTTCGGCGACGTGAGGGGGGACGTTGAGAAGGGCGTCGCGCTTTCGGATGCGATGGTGAAACATCCGACGGAGTTCCCGCCGTTGATGTTGAACCTGATTCGTGCCGGTGAGACCGGCGGATTTCTCGAACAGTCGCTTCTTTCGATAGCCGAGAACTATGAAGCCGAGGTCAAGCTATCGGGGAAGATCAAGTCGGCGATGACCTACCCGGTCATCGTGCTGATCATCGCCCTTGTGGCCGTCGCGGCGATGTTGATCTTCATCGTGCCTGTTTTCGACAACATGTTCAAGCAGTTGAACGCCCAATTACCCCTGCCAACCGAGTTCCTCGTGGTGCTCTCGCACGGTATGGTCTACATCGGTCCGATCCTGGTGGTCTCGATCGTCGCTTTCAATCTCTGGTGGAGAAACAGTAAAAACCTCGACAGTGTGCGAAAGATCGTCGACCCGATTCGGTTGAAAGTTCCTGTCTTCGGTGAGCTGATGAAGAAGGTTGCCGTAGCCCGACTGACACGTAACCTCGCGACGATGATGGGAGCCGGTGTCCCTATTCTCAAATCGCTCCAGATAGTCGGGTCCACTTCGGGCAACTGGGTTATCGAGCAGGCGCTGATACGAGTCTCCGAGTCGGTTCGGCAGGGCAAATCGCTGGCTGAACCCTTGGTCGAGGAGTCCGTCTTTCCCAACATGGTCACGCAGATGATCGCGGTCGGAGAGGATGCCGGAGCGCTAGAAGTGATGCTACACAAAGTCAGCGATTTCTATGACCAAGAGGTCGAAGCAATGACCGACCAACTCACTGCCCTCATTGAACCCCTAATGATCGCGTTCATCGGGGTACTCGTCGGGGGAATGATCGTCGCCCTCTACATGCCTATCTTCGATATCTACAGCCATATCAAGTAGGGAAGCGACCCACGTGACTACGAGCAGCGTCTCGCCGCTTCGACTGCGATCGATGCGGGTCGCAGTCGATGATGACAACGGCTTTACCCTCATTGAACTTATGGTCGTCATTACGATCATCGCCATCCTGGCTGCGATCTCGATTCCGGCGTTTACAAGTTACCGCCAGAGTACCTTTGACGCCACAGTAAAATCCGACCTCAACGGTGCTGCGATCGCAGCGGCATCATATGCCACGGCGCATAACGGAAATTTTACCGGAATGACTATCGGTACGAGTGCGTCGCCCGGCAACCTCATGACCATTTACGGCCTTACTACGTCGACGAACGTGATAGTAACTTTGAGTTCGGTAACCGGGGCCGGTACTGGCTATGTGATCACGGGAAATCATGCGCTGAGCGCCGTTGGCCATGTTTACACGTTGACAACCGGCATGCTTACGGGGCCCACGAACTAGGAAGCCGCTAGAAAAGATCACGGTTGGGCTTACCGTCATATGCAATTCTGATGTCTTTTTTGTTGCGCCGAGGGTAGCAATTAGCCGGTGTTCTGCCCCTTTACTGGGGGTGTGTCCTAGCCCAAAACCCCCCGTTCACGGGATTCTCAGACCAGACCCCAGACTCCATGCTTACGTCAGGGGGTCAAACACAGGGGGACCACCTGTCCAATAACACTCGATAAAGACAGGAACACAATCACATGATCACAACGATCAACAACGCGATGTCAAAACGTCGCAACGCAGTGGAGGACGGTGAGAACGAAAAGGGATTCACCCTAATCGAGCTCATGGTCGTCATCATCATCATCGGTATCCTCGCCGCAATCGCTATCCCGGCGTTCCTCAACCAGCGCCAGAGTGCATGGGACGCTACCGCGAAGTCCGACCTGGCGAACGCGGCGATCGCGGCAGCGTCATACGCGCAGGCTAACAACGGCTCTTACGGCAGTATGACAATGGGAGCGGCAGCAACGACCGGCGGCGGCGGTACCGCCGGAACCGGCCTCATCGGCCTCTATGGCCTCAACCCGAGCACTGGTGTCACGATCCTGATAACGGGAACACCTGGTACCGGTTACACCATGACCGCGTTCAACACCGCGGGTGGAATGGCTACGGGTGGGGGGCATCTCTTCACCTCCACGAGCGGCACCATCACCGGACCGGCTTAACTCCGGATCTGAATCCGCGAATACGGGGCGTCGCGAGAGCGACGCCCCGTATTCGCCTCCATAGCAACACACGTCGTCCAAAAGGGGGTCTCATGTTCTCACCGATAGCTTGCATTCGTTCAAATCGTGACCGAGACGCCGGCTTTTCGCTCGTTGAGGTGATGGTCGCGATCGCGATCATTGCGGTGGTAGCAATCTCCGCCGGATCGCTGGCAATCGCCGGGATCAATGCGGCGTCCACCCAGCAGCGAAGGCAAATCGCGGTCACCATCGCCAGTGGAACGATGGAAAGCATCAACTCGATGGCGGCTACTGTGAGCGGCTCCACAAACGTGAGCGCTCTCTATACCGGCAGATATCGGGCGACCGTTCACACCGCCTGGCAAGCGAATTCGGGCGTCGTAGGCGTCGGCCAGACCTATGAAGCCTCAGACCCGACCGCCACGCCAGCATCGAGTCCGGTAGTGCCTATTAGCCCTTACACTTCAGCTTCGCCACTTGTTCGAAGCGGAACAAACTATTCAGTGACGGTCCTCATCGGCACCTGCTACCAGCCGACTACCGCCCCTTCGAGCGGAAACTGGGATTGCTCGACCCTTTCTGGTCAGGCAACCGCACCGAACACGACGCCCACCGGATATACGCCGTTGATGCGCGTTATGGTCATCGTTCGATGGACTCCGGGAATTGGTTGCGGGACGAGCGGTTGCAAAGCAGTGGTCACAAGTCTTGTCGATTCGCACAGCGATTTGCTGTGGGTGTCCCATGGTTGATCTGCGCCGGCTTCACTCGCAAATGACACATGAAAATGGATTTAGTCTCACGGAATTGCTCGTGTCAATGCTTGTCTTCTCAATCTTTCTCACGATTTTAATTTCGTCGATCGTCGGCATTACGCGAGCTGCAACCCGAGTATCTGTGATCGCTCAGACCTCGAACGGCATCCTGTCCGTGTTTCAGACGATGGATCGACAGATTCGCTATGCCGACGCAATCAATTTCCCGACGATGGCCTCAAGCGGAAACAGCTATGTCGAGTTCAGAACACCGGCCAGTAGTGCATCCAGCGGAGTGACGACGTGCACTCAGTATCGATACGTGCCATCAACACTCAGTCTTCAGCTGCGTCAATGGCCAGACATAGCGGGAACGTCAGCACCTGCTTGGATTAACGGGCTGTCGAATGTCGCCAATGATGGCGGGGCAACCTATCCGTTCAAAATGATGCCCGCGAGTTCCGGCGGATCCCAAATGCAGCAACTCACCCTAAACCTTGATGGTGGCGTCTCGCCTATCAGGGGCGCTTCTGTCTCGACGTCTTTTGTCGCTCGGAACAGTTCAATTTCCTCGCCGAGCAACGCGCAGTCGATTGTCGCTGGCGCGAGCGACACGCCAATCTGCATTGCTGATCTCGGGGCGGCGGCTCAGCCATGAGAACAAACTCCACGCTTCTTGAGTTTCGGGACCGCGTCCTGAAGCGATTTGCCAAAGACGAAAATGAGTCTGGTGTCGCTCTTCTCAGCGCGATTCTCTTCATGGTTCTCGTGACCGGCCTTTCGATCGTGCTGGTGAGTGCTGTGCTCAACCAGATATTTCCTACTGCGCTAGCGCAGAAAAGAACCCTGACCATCTATGCGGCGCAGGCCGGCCTGCAAACGTCGCTCGACCTTCTTCGCTCGTCGGCGGCGGCGCCCGACTACTCGGGAACCGTCTACGGCGCCCCGAGCCAGCTTCCCTGTTCGCTCACCGGAAATGTCGATGCCCAAAATGACGGCGTCACTTACCGAGTAACGATTCAATATTTCCAAAGTGACCCGACCGGGCAGTCGGCCAGCTGGCGCAGCAGCAGTAGTAACCACATGACGTGCAACCCCTCAAACGTTTCGCCTCCGGGCGTGACGGTGAACGGCACGAGTACCAGCCCGAGCTTCGCCTACATAACATCCACTGGGCTCGGATCAACTGCCGTCGGTGTTTCCACTGCAACTCTCGGAAATCGTACGGTCGCCGCTGTCTACCAGTTCACAATTTCAAATGTGAACGTCTCCGGTGGCAGAATCTTCGATGCCAACAACCAATACTGCCTCGACGCAGTGACGTCGTCGGTGGGTTCCAATGTGCAATTCCTGCCGGCAAATCAGTGCACAAACGATTCTCAAGAACTCTGGATTTACGCGAAAGACTATGAGCTCAAACTCGCGAGCACGACCACAAACAGTGCCGCCGGATTGTGCATCACAGGGCCGGTCACGGCTACCGGAGCCACGCAGAACGCGACGCTGCAGCCATGCCTAATCCCTCCCGACCCCAACCGTTGGAATCAACTATGGAGCTGGACGGGGAGCTATTCCTGGGAGGGTCAAAATCAATCAATTGCTTCCGGGCCGTCGAACTATTACCTGGCCACTGGTTACCCGTCGGGCACAAATATCGCGGGAATGTTCTTGCTGATCTCCAACGGTGCAAACGGAACGTTCAACCCCTCCTCCGCGGTGGGTGCTGGCGCTGCAGGCTACAGCACGAATCAGCTGGTGAACTATAAAGAATTTGGGCGCTGCGCGGATGTCACGAACGAGCAGATATCGAGCACCTTCATGATCTCTTATCCGTGCAAGCAGGACCCGACGGGGACTGGCACCTACCTCAAGTGGAATCACAAGTGGTATTATTCGGAACCGTCTGCTGGGGCGACGTCAAGCGCCCCGCAACAGATTTATGTCAACCAGAACAACGTGAACAGTCCGCAATACTGCCTCACCACGCCTTCATCGTCCGGCTCCGCTCCGTTTCTTCCAACGTTCAGCCTCTGCGACGGGACCGCCCCTCAGAAGTGGGTCCGCGTTAATGACACCGGTGTCTACGCAACGAGCTACTGGATGACGGACGTCTACGGGAGGTGTCTCCAGGTTGATTCAAGCCCCGTAACGACGTTCAACGGCAATCTTTCAGAGCTGGACGTGACCACGTGCAACGGATCAGATGCGCAGAAGTGGAACGCGCCCGCCACCCACTCACTGTCGACAGTCGGCGGGTACAGGGAGATCGGATGATGTTCTTCGCCTCCATCGTCGGCCTCTTTGGTCTCCTTATTGGGTCTTTCCTAAACGTGGTAATTTATCGCGTACCGGCAGGAAAATCAATCGTGTCTCCTCCCAGCACCTGTACTGACTGCGGCAGCAAAATCAAACCTTACGACAACATTCCCCTGGTGTCTTGGCTTGTTCTCCGGGGAAAATGTCGCAGGTGCGGGGCCCGGATCTCGTTGCGTTACCCGCTCGTGGAACTCACTACCGGGATGTTCTTCTTCGCTGTAGCCCTGGCATTCTCAGGACCTATTGTGCACGCCGAGAATGGCAGACTGCTACTTTCGACCGCTCTGGTGCTCACTGGGTTCCTTTACTTGGCGGCTATCAGCGTTGCGCTGACTCTGATCGACATCGACGTGCGCAAGCTCCCGAATGTGATCGTGCTGCCCTCGTATGCGATCGCTCTCATACTGTTGGCGCTGGCGAGCGTACTGTCGGATGACTACACCGGTCTGGTGCGTGCAGGAATTGCCATGTGTATCTTGGCTATCGCCTATTTCCTCATGGCATTCATTTATCCGGGAGGTATGGGGCTCGGCGATGTGAAGCTCGCCGGGGTTATCGGCATCTACCTCGGGTGGATCGGATGGGGCGCGCTTGCAGTCGGCGCTTTCGCCGCATTCGTGCTCGGCGGCACCTTCGCGCTTCTGCTGATCTCGGCAAAGAAGGCCACGCGAAAATCCGGCGTGCCATTTGGCCCGTGGATGCTTGCCGGGGCGTGGGTCGGTATAGGTGCGGGAACCTCCATATCTGCGGCATACCTTTCAATCTTCGGCCTCTCGGCCGCCTAAAAGTTCATAGTTACGGGGGAGAAAATGGCTAAACGCATCGTTGGTGTTGATATCAGTTCGAACGGGCTGCGCGCGGTTGAATTGGGCAGTGCTTCGCGGGGCAAGCTTGCCCTCGTTCGCCACCATTCGGTCGCTCTTCCCGTCGGCGCGGTGAGTCGCGGCGAGGTCATCGAGCCGAGCACCGTTGCGACCGCACTCAAACAGCTGTGGGCCGGGGGCGGCTTCAAGGCCAAGGACGTCGTTCTGGGGGTCGGAAACTCCCGGGTTTTCGCGCGAAATCTCACCGTGCCGAAAATGCCCATCAAAATGATTCGCGAATCCTTGCCGTACCGAGTGCAGGAGATGATCCCGTTCCCCACCGAGGATGCAGTGTTGGACTTCTATCCGATCAGCGAAAGCGACGGCGAGAACGGTCCGGTCGTGAACGGCCTCCTCGTGGCCGCAGCAAGAGACGCGATTCTGCGCAATGTGAATGCCGTCCGACTTGCCGGGTTGAATCCTGTCGACGTCAACCTGGTGCCCTTCGCACTCAGTCGAATCTTGCTTCGAGGTGCGAAGAAGGCGGGGACGACCGCCATTATCGACGTTGGCGCGAATACGACGACCGTCATCGTCTCGTCGGAGGGCGTAGCGCAGTTCGTTCGAATTATCCCGACAGGTGGAGACGACCTCACCTCACTTCTCGCGCGGCGGCTTGGCGTTTCACCCGAGCAGGCCGAAGCGATGAAACGGGGAATTGGACTCTCCGCGACATCCTTGAGACCGGAAGACCAGCAGGTCGCCGGCGTCATGCTCGAACTTTCTTCCGAACTGATCAACAGTCTTCGAACCACCCTGACCTACTTCGCTGGCATAGGTGATGCGACCGTCATCGATCGGATAGCGCTGACCGGAGGCGGCTCGATGCTTCCTGGGTTCGACCGGGCTCTTTCGGAATACACCCGTCTTCCCGTTGCAGTTAGCGATCCGCTCGAATCGGTGTCGATCGGCGGAAAAGACAATCAAAATTCCCTGTCCGATGGCGTTGGCGCTTCCTACGCCGTCGCACTGGGTCTCGCACTGGGGAGCGCAGCATGAAATTGCCAATACTGCAGACGTTTTCGACACTGGCCACGAAACCGGCCGATGTCCTGACACTCGGCGGTGCACCTCGAGTGCACCTTCTCCCGAAGGAAGTAGAGGAACAGCGGAAGGCGCGTTCGGTTCGTAGACTTCTCCTCACAGCGCTCGCGGGCGTCGTTTCCCTCGTAGTCGTCGGTGTGGCGATTGCGTCGTTGGGCCTTGGTTCTGCGAATTCTGGTCAGGCCATCGAGAAGGCCAGATCGGTTGCGCTGGCTGCGGAGCTCAACAAATATGTCAGTATCACCAGCACCCAAAATGCCCTGGATGACATAAAGAAAGTCCAGCCGGTCGCAACCGATGGAGAGATCCTGTGGACTCCATTCATTGGCTCTCTCCAAGCCACCCTCCCAGCCGGCACCACGATTAGCGATCTCATAGCTAAGCTCGATCCAGCCAGCGCTACTTCGGCCAGAGGCGCAGCCAATCCCCTCCTTAACGCCCACGTCGCCACGCTTTCGGTCACTGCCCGGGGATCCCAATTGTCTATTTCGGCGTGGCTGGGCAACCTTTTGGCGCTCAAAGGCGTGGCTAATGTGAGTCCGGGCACGATTTCTCGCGACCCATCAGGCGATTACACCGCGGATGTCGATCTTCTCCTCAACAGCGACATCGTTGCTCATCGATTCGCGAAAGGAAACTAGTAAAGATGAATCGCAATCGGCTCATAGCGACCGGAATCATCGGCGCGATAGTTCTCGCGGCGGCTGCCGGTTGGGTGATGGGTATTTCCCCAGTGGTCGACCAGATTTCAGCAGCGCATGCCCAGCAAGCGGCCCTTGCGACCACCAACACTGCAAGTGCGGCAAGACTAGCGGTATTGAAAAAGCTGTTCGCCAACATGGCTGTCCTCCAGGGGAAGCTATCCACGCTGCAATTATCAGTTCCTATGGGCGCGGATATCCAGAGTTTCCTTACAGAGATTAGCTCCCTGTCTTCTGCGACGGGAGTGAGCCTCACAAACCTCACGGTCGGCACCGCAGCTACCTACGTCGCGCCTATCGCACCGGTGGCCGCAGAGCCAACGGCACCGACGGACGCGACCGCATCTCCATCGCCGAGTCCTTCCGCATCGAGTTCGACAACGGCAACGGGCATTCCGGTTGCACCGGCGGGACCCAGTTCGCGCCTGGTGGTCGTTCCAATCACCGTTCTCGTGACGGGGAGCTACTCACAGGTGATGTCTTTCTCGGGCGCTTTGCAAGGCGGTGCACGGCTGTTCAGGGTGACAGCGGTCACACTAAACGGGTCGACGACCGACTTATCATTCAGCGGAAAATTGGAAGGGAATATCTTCGCTCTCCCTGCGGAAGGAGTATCTGTAGCCTCGTCTCCCGGGTCGATAGCGGTAACACCCGCCCCGTCGCCGTCGCCATCTCCTTCTTCTTCGCCAAGGCCCTCGCCCTCCGCTACGCCTACCGGCAGCCCGAGCGCCAAGCCGTAATGTCCCGAGTGGGCAGCCCTATCCTCAGTGCCTCTGGTCAACCTCTTCGCGGAATCCGTTCCGGAGCCTCATCTGTTTTCGCTCGCGAGACTCCTGCGATGATCGCCACGGTTTTTCGGTTGCGAGGGCGACGAGGCGGAATTCTCTGCGGTCACTACGCCGGAGTCGAGGACTCGCTGGTAGTGGGGTGCGCGATGCGTCGCAGATCCGTGCCTTCTTCCTATGCTTGCTCGGGGCCAGTCGGTGGCTCTCAACGTCGCCTTGAACATGTTGAACCCCAGCCGCACGAGCGAGCAAAAGCCTTTCAGGAGCTGTAACTCGAGCGCCGCCTCGTTGCGGAGGTGGAACACAGGGCGACGCACCCACCAGGTCGCTGCTGTCCTCCTGCAAATGGGCGTTATCGACAGTTGAGCGGCTGCAAATCAGGTGAAGAACAGGCCTGATCCCCGGCCCACTCGGTCAAGGCAGGGTTGATGAATCCGCCCAAGTTGCCGGTACCCAGATCAACGAGTGGGAAAGCCAGCCGGGCCTCGATCGTAGGCATCGCCTCGATCACCCGCCGGTCAGGGTCAGCGAGTGACAAACTCGCGCTCCAGCGTGGGTGCGCGGTGGAGCACTCGATCCGCTTCAACGAACACGGGAGCCTACTCGTGCTCGTCGCCCGCCTTGCGGACCTGGATCTAGTTACGCACGCCGTGGCCCGGGTCGCGTCAAGATCTTAAAGTTTCTTCAGGTCCGGGAGGTAGATTGTCATTGTCGCGGCAAATGCTTCTCCGACGGCCAGCCGGTGAAATGCTAGAGCTGAATGAGCGGTTGTAGCGTGTCACAGCCACACGTCCAACCATGCGGTATTCGCCTCACCGCTATGACCGAAACCTCGGCTTCACAGTCACTGCCAACTGGTGCCTCGCATACTCCCTCGACCAAACCGGCGTGATCCCCAGCTGATCCACTCTTGGTCTTGGTCGCGGCTTGTCGAAAATCTGCCGCGCGCTTCTTCGTGATCTGTCGACGTGCGCCTATCGACAATGACTGCCTCTCAGGCCAGGAACACACCCAGCACCCACATGATGGTCAGCATTATGCAAATAATTACCCGATAAGGTCCGTTCCCCGGTGCGCGAGCACCGTAAACAAGTCTCGTCCTTCGCTCCCGGTGATTGCCGGTCATTGCTAGAGTGACGAGAACCGCCGGGATCGCCTGACCGGCCCGTAAGGAGTGGCACAGATGAGCGACAACACGCCCGAAACCGCTGCAAGCCGCCCGCCGACGACGGCCGATGGACCACGTGGCGACGACGAGGTCGTGCCGCCGCACGAGCGGTTTGCGGAGTCGACTGAGCCAGGACCGGTGTACGACCTCGTCGAGGTGGTGCCGGCCGCGCCGTCCGCCGCCGAGCCTGTGGCCAGCAAGCCCGACCCTGCTGTCGCGGAGGTAGCGCAGCCGGTTCATGCGGAGCAGGAGCAGGAGCAGGAGCCGCCGCCGCGCGCCGCGACATCCGCCGCTTCGATGCAGACCATTTACGTTCCCGCCCCGGTGCCGCCGCGCAAGAAGGGCAACCGCGGATTCGGCGTCATCATCGCGCTGCTCTCGACCGTCATTTTCGGCGGAATCTATGCCCTTGCGATCGCGACGATCCGCGCGGTGGAGGTGGGCGTGTTCCAATTCGACTTCTTCGGCTCGCTAGCCTTTTATACCCCGGCGATCTTCTTCTTTGTCGGTTTCGTGATCGTGGTGCTTCTGGCCAACCGCGCCTCCTGGTGGGGTTATGTGCTCGGTAGCATCTTCGTCGCGCTGTTCGTCTACTTCGGAACCGTCGGCACCGGACTTCTGGTCAACAATGTCGTGGCTGAGACTCCCTCGGGAGCCGCACGACTGCTCTCCACCGCCCTCACCAGCCCGTTCATCATCGCGGCGGCCCTGCTCGCCCGAGAGGTGTCGATGTGGATGGGAGCCGCGATCAGCGCGCGCGGCCGACGTGTGAAGGTGCGCAACGTCGAGGCGCGTGATGCGTTCGATCGTGAATCAGCCGATCGCACTACGGAGTTCGAGAACTCGCGCCACGGCAGCCGCGACGCCACCGTTTAGCGGCAGCCCCCGCCTCTAGCGACACCGGATGAACGCGCGCCGCCGCTACGCCACCACCATCGCAATTTTCGCGGTTGTGCTGTTTCTGGCGCTCGCTATTGCCGCAAGCGGCATCATTAGCCTCTACGCCGATCGCGAGGTACTGACCGAGCGTGACGCCGGGCCCCTCATCGCGCCCATTATGTTCGTCGTGGCGACGGCCGCACTCTATACGCAGCTGGTCACCTTTGGCCTGCGGCCCGGATCCATCTTCGTGAACGCTGTGGTGGTTGCGATCGTCTGCTATTTTTTCTTCCTTCTGAGTGGGGCGACGCTCTATTCGCTCGGCAGGGGCCAACCGCTGCTCGGGCTGTTGTTCTTCGGGTCGAATGCGATCGGCCCCTTTGCCAGTGCGGTGTTGGTGATCGCCTTCGTCGTGGCGCTCGCCTTCCTACTTCTGCTCTCCTATCGTGACAGCGGGGGAGCGGCCCGCACGCCCCGGTGGTGGTGGGAGAACCGCGACGACCGCGATCGCCGCGAGTGACCTCGCTCGACCGTACTGTCGGGCGCCCCGAGGCATCCACGGTCATTTGACCGGTACCCCTCGCGGCGACTAGTATCTAGTAGGTGTGCGCTTTGTCGTGCGCTTGATCTATGCCCTTTCTTTCCGGGCGTCGTTCAGGCTCGACTTCAGCCACACAAGCTGGGTTTGCCGGTCTGTGAAAGACCAGCAGCCCCCACGGCATACCACCCAGGATCGAACATTCTCGTGCGATTC
>JAYSPT010000162.1:0-45103 GCA_043721995.1 Salinibacterium sp.
CGTATCGACGGCCGTGGCCTGACCGACATCCGTGCGCTCGACGCCGAGGTGCAGGTCATCCCCCGCGTTCACGGTTCCGCAATCTTCCAGCGCGGTGAGACCCAGATCCTGGGCGTCACGACGCTCAACATGCTCAAAATGGAGCAGCAGATCGACTCGCTGGCGCCCGTCAAGAAGAAGCGGTACCTGCACCACTACAACTTCCCGCCGTATTCGACGGGTGAGACGGGTCGCGTCGGTTCGCCGAAGCGTCGCGAGATCGGGCACGGCTTCCTTGCTGAGCGCGCGCTCGTTCCCGTGCTCCCGCCGCGCGAGGAGTTCCCGTACGCGATCCGCCAGGTGTCTGAGGCTCTCGGCTCCAACGGCTCCACGTCGATGGGATCCGTCTGCGCGTCAACCCTGTCCCTGCTGAACGCCGGTGTGCCGCTGCGCGCGCCGGTCGCGGGTATCGCGATGGGTCTGATCTCGGATGAAATCGACGGACAGGTTCGCTACGCGGCCCTCACCGACATCCTTGGTGCCGAGGATGCCCTCGGCGACATGGACTTCAAGGTTGCCGGTACCTCCGAGTTCGTCACAGCCATCCAGCTCGACACTAAGCTCGCTGGCCTGCCCTCCTCGGTTCTGGATGGTGCGCTGAAGCAAGCGAAGGAGGCTCGCACCGCGATCCTTGCCGTGATCAATGCCGCAATCGACGCCCCGGACGAGATGGCGCCGACCGCGCCCCGCGTCATCAGCGTGCAGATTCCGATCGACAAGATCGGTGAGCTGATCGGCCCGAAGGGCAAGACGATCAATCAGATTCAGGATGACACCGGAGCCGACATCTCGATTGAGGATGACGGCACCGTCTACATCGGAGCTGTCGATGGCCCGTCTGCCGAAGCTGCCCGTGCTGCGGTAAACGCGATCGCGAACCCGCTGAACCCCGAAGTGGGCGAGCGGTTCCTCGGAACGGTCGTCAAGCTCGCGACCTTCGGTGCCTTCGTCTCGCTCACCCCCGGCAAGGATGGCCTGCTGCACATCAGCGAGGTTCGCAAGCTTGCCGGCGGCAAGCGGGTTGAGAACGTCGAAGACGTGCTCTCGGTCGGGCAGAAGATCCAGGTCGAGATCACCAAGATTGACGACCGCGGAAAGCTGTCACTGGCTCCCGTCACCGAGGACTCGGATGGGGCCGTTGCCGATGCTGCTGACACGGAGAGCTCGACGGCGGCATCCCACGGTGCCGAGGCGTCAGAAGACTAGCCCCGCACAGTTCTGCATGGGCCTCTCGCCAGGTGCCGTGTAAGAGGGTCAGGCCCATCCGTGTCATGCGGGTGGGCCTGATTGCATTTCTCACTGCGCTTGCCTCCTTCTGGGGGCGCACTGCAAGCGTTTGCAGCCCTAGGCTGGGCCGGTGCCAATGACTGTCGCAACCCCGTTAGACCATTTCATATCGGTAATGGTGACCTGGATGTCGAGTATGTGGATTGTCTGGATTGCTGTCGGACTCTGCATTCTCGCGCTGATCGTCGCCGTGGCGGTGGGGCGCGCTGTGGCGAAGTCGCGCGCGCACATCCCGCAGTATCGTCGGCACTGAATGAACAAAACGATAACAATTCAAGAAATACCCCCCTCATGCGTCTTGTCCGAGAGGATGCGGCCTTAGTGTGATTCAACACGCATGGGGAGGTAGGAAACATGGCACGATCCAACCCCAACCTGTCCTTGCGAACCGCCCCTGCGGAGCCCCAGGTTCCGACCACGCGCGAGACCGCCGCAATTGTCGGCAGCATCCCACCGCGCAAGCGCCAAATCGGCCAGTCAGACCTGATCGTGTTCCCTCTCGCGCTCAGTGGCAACGTCTTCGGGTGGAAGACCGACGATGCAGCGGCGAACGAAATCCTCGACACCTACGCCGCACAGGGCGGCGACTTCCTCGACACGGCCGACTCATATGCGGGCGGCCGTAGCGAGATCATGATCGGCAACTGGATGCGCGCGCGCCGCAATCGTTCCGACATCGTCGTTGCGACGAAAGTCGGCAAGAGTTCGGAGAATCCCGGCCTTCGGGCGCGCGTGCTCACGCGTGCCGTGCACGCATCGCTGCAGCGTCTTGGCACTGACCACATCGATTTGCTTTACCTGCACATTGATGACGAGAGTGTCGACTTCGATGAGACGTTGCTCGCTGTTGACGAGCTGATCAGGGCTGGTACGGTGCGCTATTTCGGAGCATCCGATCACTCGGGCAATCGGCTCATCGAGGCGCGCATCGCAAGCGCCCAACTGGGTGTCGCACCCATGGTGGCGCTGCAGCAGCGCTACAACCTCTTGGATCGCAACGGATACGAGGGAGATCTTGCCCGCGTTGCCCAACACCAGGGTCTCGGCGTCATGCCGCGCTTTGCATTGGCTAGTGGCTTCCTCAGCGGCAAGTACCGCTCCAAGTCGGATATCCCCGCGACCGAACGTGGCGTGGATGCAGGAAGGTACCTGAACAAGCGCGGTCTGCGCGTTTTGGCATCCCTCGATTCGATCGCGGCGCTACACGACACCAGCGTCGCCTCTGTGGCTATCGCCTGGCTGCTTACCCAGCCGCGAATTGTCGCCCCCGTGGTCTCAGCCAGCCGCCCCGATCAAGTGCTCGACCTCACCGCAGGCCCAAGCCTTCAACTCTCGCGGCACCAGGTCGCGGAACTGGACCGCGTCAGTTCCTGACTCCTGAGCCCGCCAGTTCTAGCCGAGGCCGGGAATGTGCAGCCATCCGGCCGCGATGAGCACGACGATCGAGTTCAGGATGAGCGCTACGAGTGTCACGGTGGTGTACCCGCCAGCGCGGCTCTTGCCCCGGAAGAGCAGGATCAGAACGAGCACGACCTCCAGTCCGAGGGCGAAGATAAATGTTCCGAGCGGGGGTGGGAAGGCGATGAAGATCGATACGAGCATGAGCACGGCGAAGATGAGCTCGAGAATCGCAAGAATTGAATTGCTGTGGCGTCCGCGAAGGCGTCGCACGCCGTCAAATATCGAGAGCGCGGCCGCGAGAATTGTGATGATAAGAAGCCATGAAAGAAGCATGGTTGACCCTTTCGGTTTGCCTCAGCTTAGTGTTCGCCGAGAGTTGGGTGTCGGGCCGTGGGTCGCTGCTCAGTTTCTGCTTTCGCGGCGCCGGCCCGAATCGCACATCTCACCATGACGTAGGCTCGACTCGATGATCTCCCGCGCCGTCGCACTTCCGTTGGATACTGCGGAGCTGTCTTTCACCGCATCTGGAAACGCACTCGTCAGGCGTTCCGTACTCCCCAGCGGCGTACGCATCCTGAGCGAGAGCGTGCCCGGTTCTCGCAGCTCGACGATCGGCTACTGGGTAGCGGTCGGCTCGCGGGACGAGCAGCCAGAAACGTACGGTTCGACCCACTTTCTCGAGCACCTCCTCTTCAAGGGCACGACGACCCGGAGCGCCCTCGATATCGCGGTGGCCTTTGATTCTGTCGGTGGTGAACACAACGCCGTCACGGCCAAGGAGTACACCTGCTATTACGCCAAGGTCCAGGATCGTGACTTGGCCATGGCAGTCGACGTGCTCGCCGACATGTTCACCTCCTCGCTCATCGACCCCGGGGAGTTTGAGACTGAGCGTGGCGTCATCCTCGAAGAACTTGCGATGGCAGATGATGATCCGGCGGACGTCACGAGCGAGCGTTTTTTTGAAGCGGTTCTCGGTGAACATCCACTCGGTCGACCAATCGGGGGCAGTCCCGAGACCATCGAAGCCGTTTCACGTGAAGCTGTGGTCGGCCACTACCGCTCAAACTATCGCCCGCAGGATCTTGTCATCACGGTCGCGGGAGCAGTGGATCACGACGTGCTGGTCGCGGCTGTTACGGCGGCTCTTGAGCGCGCTAACTGGGATCTCTCGGCAGTCGCGGCACCGGTCGCCCGACGTGACGAGAGGCTGGGCATCATCCAGCGCGGAAGCCCGCTTGTCGTGGTGAAGCGACCGATCGAGCAGGCGAATATCATCGTCGGCGTGCCTGGAATCGCAGCCACCGATAACCGACGCATGACCGTCGGTGTTCTCAATTCTATTCTCGGCGGTGGCATGTCGAGCCGGTTGTTCCAGGAGATCCGTGAGAAACGCGGGCTCGCCTACTCGGTGTATTCGTTCGCTCCAAGCTATTCGGACGCCGGACTCTTTGGCATCTACGCGGGCTGCACCCCGGCGAAAGTGTCCACAGTCGCTGAGCTCATGCTCGGCGAGTTCGCCCGACTCGCTGATGGTGGTGTCACTGCCGAAGAACTCAGCCGTGCGGTTGGGCAACTGAGCGGAGCATCCGCTCTCGCTCTCGAAGACTCCGACACCCGCATGTCACGCCTGGGCCGTAGCGAACTCACTCTCGGCGAGTTCGTGGACCTCGACGAGACGCTCGTGCGCCTCGCTCGTGTCACAGCCGAGGGTGTGCGTGAGCTCGCTGCCGAACTCGCCTCACGACCCATCTCCATCGCGGCCGTGGGGACCGTTGATGGCTCAGAGTTCGACACCCTCGAATTCGGAAACAGCGCACCTGCGCCGGCCGCGGTCGGATAGCTCGTGGCTCATTACCTCTATTTGGTGCGCCACGGCGAACAGCAAGATGCCGAACACGGCCTTCCCGACGGTCCTCTGTCGGAAAAAGGAAAGCGGCAGGCGCGGGCTCTCGCGGAACGATTGAGCGGTGTTCCGTTCACCCGGGCGTGGCACTCGCCGCTCGAACGTGCCGCGGAGACCGCGACCATCATGACCGAACGTATGCCCGCACTGAGCTCGATGCCGAGTTCGCTCCTGATGGACTGCATTCCGTCCGGGCCGACGCCCGACATGCCAAAAGCATTCGAACCGTTTTTTGGCTCGATTACCGCCGAAGAAATTGAGGCGGGGGAGGCTCAGATGGCGGATGCTGTTGCAGAGTTCCTGGCTCCCGACCGCGAGGACCGCCACGACCTGCTCATCACGCACAACTTCGTGATCGCCTGGTTCGTGCGCGAGGTGTTCGACGCGCCGCGCTGGCGCTGGCTGGGGTTGAACCAAGCCAATTGCGGCCTCACGATCATCCGCGTGCGCTCGGCCAAGCCGCCGGTGCTGCTCGTGCACAATGACCTCGGACATCTGCCGGCAGAGCTGCACACGGGCCTACCGGCGGAGCAGCCCTACTGAGTGCTCCTTAGTAGTCAGCACGGCCACCGCGAAGAAGTCCGCGTGGGCGCCCCGAAGTAACCATCCTGGGCGCCCCGAAGTAATCAACATGGGCACCGTTAAGAAATCAGCGCTTTCGAGTACCAATTCGTCGCATTCGGGTTGTCGTTGTAGGGCTCAATGTCGACGAAACCGCGTGAGTTGTAGAGGCCCGCTGCGGCCTCGAGGCTCGCATTCGTGTCGAGCAGGAGTTCGGTTCCGCCGTATTCGCGGGCGCGTCGCTCCAACTCCGTGAGCAGGGCACGACCGAGCCCGTGCCCGCGTAGCGGCGGCTTCACCCACAGGTGCTTCACCTCGTAGCGGACCGCGTCGGGATGCTCGGAGTCGATGCGCCTGATGCCGCCGCACCCGACGTCAGCTCCGGCATGCTCGACGATGAGGAACACTCCCAACGGGGGCACGAACTGTTCCGGGCGCGGGTACGAGCGCAGGTACGCGAAAGGACCGCCGGGAAAACCCTGCGCGCGGTACCCGAAGTACTCGGTCAGCAGTTGGTGCGCCGCGGCATCCGTCACCGGCCTTTCGCGGAATTTCGCCATGGAATCAGGGTAGCCCCGTGCCTCCGCTAGATTTGCAGGATGACTACGAAGGTCGCCGTCATCGGCGCCACCGGCAAGATGGGGCTGTTGGTGTCGCAGATCATCGATGCCTCTGACGACTTCGACCTCGTGGCCCAAATCGGCTCTAAGGATCAGTTGAGCGGCATGCTCGGTGCCGATATCGCGGTGGATGTCACGGTGCCTGCGGCCTCGCAATCGGTTGTCGAGTACGCCATTTCGCACGGCATCAACGTTCTGATCGGAACATCGGGGTGGTCCAGTGATCGCATCACAGCGCTCGAGCGGATGATCGCCGACAGCCCTGCCGTTGGCGTGATCATCGTGCCCAACTTCTCAATCGGCTCCGTTCTTGCGACATCCTTTTCTGTCATGGCGGCCCGCTTCTTCGACTCGATCGAGATTGTTGAAGCTCACCATGCATCAAAGGTCGACTCCCCTTCGGGCACGGCGACGCGAACCGCCGAACTTATGACCATCGCGCGTCGTGAGCTTGGTCCGGTGATCGCACCGCACTCAGACCAGCGTGCGCGGGGACAGCAGGTGTCGAGCATCCCGATTCACAGCCTGCGGATGCAGGGTGTCGTCGCCCGACAAGACGTGATCTTCGGTGGCAATGGCGAGGTGCTCACGGTAAGCCACGAGACCCTCGCTCCCAGCTCCTATGAGACCGGCATTCTCCTCGCCCTTCGAGCAGTGGGCACGGCACAGGGCGTGACCGTCGGGCTTGACAAGCTCATCGAACTTCCGTGAGCGGCAATCTGCGATGAGTTCTCGGGCGTCTTCTCGGGCAGCAGCCATCACGATGGCCGTGCTGCTCACGATCTATCTGGTTTTCGTTACGCAATATGCGATCCTGCTCATCATGGCCTCGGAACCGATCGCAAAAGCTCTCGGCTTCGCCCTCATCGTGTTACCGCTCATTGGAGCGTTTGTGCTGGTGAGCGATCTGGTATTCGTTGTGCGAGGGGATGCCCTGCTCAAAAAACTGGGAGACGAGGGTGGCCTGCCGGTCGACAATCTCCCGAAACGTCCGAGCGGGCGACCCGAGCATGAGGCCGCCGATGCCGAATTTCCGCGGTACCAGGCCGAGGTAGAGTCGGCGCCCGAATCGTGGCGTGCATGGCTGCGGCTCTCGCTCGCATATGACGCGAGCGGTGATCGCCGACGGGCGCGCTGGGCGGCACGCAAAGCGATCGCCTTGGAGCGCGCCCCCGTCTGAGCGCAGCTAGTCCGCGAACATCACCCCAATTGCTTTTTCGACTGTGTCGTAGCGAAATGTGAAGCCGTCCGCGAGCAGTCGCGCGGGCACGACATTCTCGCTCGTCAACAACAGATCATGGCCCGCCTCGCCAAGCGCTTTCAGCGCAAACGTCGGCACGATCCAGGGGTCCCATCGGTGCATCGCCAGCGCGAGAGCGTGGGTGACCTCGGCTGAGGTCGCCGGTGTCGGCCCAGCGATGTTCACAACACCGTCCAAGCCTGAGCCAAGCAGGTGCACAATCGCCGCAGCTTCATCACGCAGGGCCACCCACGGCCAGTTCTGCGTACCCGAGCCGAACCGCACCCCGAGGCCGAGTTGGGTCGCAGCGATCAGGGGCGTGAATGCGCCGCCTCGCCCGACCACAACACCGGTTCGAAATGTCACTACGCGAGTGCCGTCGGGGGCGAGATGCGCGGCGGTCTCCCACGCCTCCACGACGTCGCTCAGAAACCCCTCGCCCTTCGCAGCACTTTCGGTGAGTTCGATGCCGGGTTGGTCCCCGTAGTAGCCGACTGCAGAGGAGTTGAGCAGGATCTTCGGTGCATCCTTCGCCGCGGACATTCCCTCGGTGAGCACCCGCGTGCTGTTGACACGCGAGTAAAGGATCTCGCGCTTGTAGGCCTTAGTCCAGGGGATGTGCCCGGTGGATGCGCCCGCCAGGTTGATTACGGCGTCGACGTCGTCGAGTGCGCCGCGATCCATGGTGCCCTCCACCGGGTTCCAGCGGTACTGGTTCGGCCCGCTTGGCGCACTGCGCGAGAGGGTGACGACTGTGTGCCCCGCCGCGGCGAGCTGACGGGAGAGTTCGGTGCCGATGAATCCGGATGCGCCGGA
Organism: Salinibacterium sp.; assembly: GCA_043721995.1. Classification (GTDB taxonomy): domain Bacteria; phylum Actinomycetota; class Actinomycetes; order Actinomycetales; family Microbacteriaceae; genus Rhodoglobus. Next base: position 7,871 of record JAYSPT010000162.1, read on the forward strand.
GACCAGCACTCTCATGGGAGCGTCTCGCATGGCGTTAGGCGAGGCTTGCTTCGAGCGTGATGGGGATGCCCACAAGTGCTCGCGATACCGGGCATTCGCTCTTGGCTGCGTCTGCGATGCGCTGGAAGTCGGCGTCTCCGATACCGGCAACCTTCGCACTCACGAGCAGGTGACTCCCGGTGATGCCCTGCGCCGGGTCGAACGTGACGGCGGCGGTCACCTGCAGGCTCTCGGGCGGAGTGCCATTACCCGCGAGGGCGCTGGACAGCGCCATCGAGTAGCACGCGGAGTGCGCCGCACCGAGCAATTCCTCCGGGTTCGTCTTCCCGGTTTCACCCTCTGATCTGGCCGCCCAGCTGACTGGAAATTCTGCCGCATCGGATGAGTCGAGCGATGTTGTGCCGGAACCGCTCTTCAAATCTCCGAACCACAGCGTGGTTGCTTCACTGGTAACGGGCATGGTGTACACCTTTCGTCGGTCACTCCAAGCTATCGTGAGGCCCGTGCCTGATGAGACTCCTGTATCCATAACCTTCCGCTCCGACGTCACCGTCGAGTTGGTTCGCTCCAGCGCGCACGACTCCGATGTACTCTTCGCTGCGCGGGTATCGACACAGGGGGAGCAGACGCTTGAGGGCGCACAAGATGCCGGGCTCGACGCATCCCGCAGTCGCGGCCTCATCAATTACCTGATGCGCGACCGGCACGGCTCGCCGTTCGAGCACAACTCGATGACCTTCTATGTGCAGGCCCCGATCTTCGTGTTCCGCGAGTTCCAGCGGCACCGCATCGCTTCCTACAACGAGGAGAGCGGGCGCTACCGGGAGCTCAATCCGGTCTTCTACGTGCCCGGCCCGGACCGAAAGCTCGTGCAGGTTGGCAAGGCTGGCGCGTACGACTTTCTGCCGGGGTCTCCCGAGCAGACCTTGCTCGCGGTCTCAGAGGCGAAGCGCGTCGCCACCCAGGCCTATGAGTCGTACCAGCGGATGCTCGCTGCCGGCATCGCCCGCGAAGTTGCGCGCATCGTGCTCCCACTGAGCATCTATTCTTCGATGTACGTGACCATGAACGCCCGCTCGTTGATGAACTTCCTCTCGCTTCGAACGACGCGCGAGGGCAGCCACTTCCCGTCGTACCCCCAGCGGGAGATCGAGATGGCCGCTGAGCAGATGGAGGTGCTCTGGGCCGACCTCATGCCCCTCACCTACGGTGCCTTCAACGAAAACGGTCGCGTCGCGCCGTAGCTCATCGGCCCGTGCCTGCACGCACTCCCGGCCACCCGGTAACCTGTAATGCGTGTCTACGCCTCCCAACCCCTTTGGCCAAGTGCTGGTTGCACTCGTTACGCCGTTCAACTCTGACGGCGAAGTGAACTGGGCCGACGTCGAGAAGCACATCGACTACGTCATTACCGGGGGAGCAGACGGCATCGTCGTCACCGGTACGACCGGCGAAACATCCACTTTGACCGACCCGGAGAAGATCAAGCTCGTCGAAGTCGCAAAGGCTGTGGCGGGGGACCGCGCGAAGGTTGTCACCGGTGGCGGGTCCAATGAGACCGCCCACGCCATCGAACTCGCGAAGAAGAGCGCGAAGGCCGGCGCCGACGGCAACATGATCGTCACGCCCTACTACAACAAGCCCACGCAGGCCGGAATCCTCACCCACTTCCGCATGATCGCGGATGCGACCGACCTGCCGGTGATCCTCTACGACATTCCTGCGCGCACCGGCGTTCCGATAAAGTACGAAACGATCCTGCGTGCCTCGAAACACCCCAACATCATCGCGATCAAAGACGCGAAGATCGACCTTGCCGAAGTCAGCCGGGTGCTCAACCAGACCGATCTTTACTACTTCTGCGGCGACGACGCTTATGTGCTGCCGAGTCTCGCGATCGGTGCCACCGGGCTAATCGGTGTCACCGCGAATATCACCGCGACCCCATACCGGCACATTGTTGATGCGGTCAATGCTGGGGACCTCACGGCCGCGACGGCCGCCCACAAGGCCCTTGAGCCGCTGGTGCGTGCCACCATGACACACGTGCCCGGCACGGTCGCAGCGAAATACATCCTGCACGGGCTTGGGCGCATCTCGAGCCCCCGTGTACGCTTGCCACTCGTCGGCCCGGAAGAGTGGGAAGCCGCTCAGATCGAGGATGAGATCGACCTGGTGCAGGACATCGCCGGAGTCACGTTTGACAACTTCCGACCCGACCGCAACGCTGCCGCGGGTGGTGCGCTGCCCCAAGTCGCCGGTACTACCCGCTAAGGCTTAGACCGGGGGCTCATGGCCCCGCCAATTTTCACGCTAGGTACAGATGCCAGTCTCAGTTTTCCCTCCGCCCGCACTGCCCGCCGGAACCCTCCGGGTCACCCCGATCGGTGGTCTCGGCGAAATCGGTCGCAATATGACCACGTACGAGATCGACGGCAAGATTCTCGTCCTCGATTGCGGGGTGCTCTTTCCCGAGGAGACACAGCCGGGTGTCGACCTGATCCTCCCCGACTTCTCGTCCATCCGGGATCGCCTCGACGATGTGCTCGGCATAGTGCTCACTCATGGTCACGAAGACCACATCGGCGCGGTGCCGTACCTGCTGAAGCTGAAACAGGACATCCCGCTGATCGGCTCGACCCTGACGCTCGCCCTCATCGAGGCGAAGCTCAAGGAGCATCGGATCACTCCATACACGTTGACCGTCAAAGAGGGCCAGCACGAGCAGCTGGGCCCGTTCGGACTTGAGTTCATCGCGGTGAATCACTCGATTCCCGACGCGCTTGCGGTCGCCATCACCACCGCAGCGGGCGTCGTTCTGCACACCGGCGACTTCAAGATGGATCAGTTGCCGCTGGATGATCGCATCACCGACCTGCGAGCCTTCGCTCGACTCGGGGAGGCCGGGGTCGACCTGTTCCTGCCCGACTCGACAAACGCCGATGTTCCGGGCTTCACCCCCAGCGAGCGCGACATTGGACCGGTGATCGAGGCGGTCATAGCCAAGGCCCCCCGCCGGGTGATCGTTGCCAGTTTCTCGAGCCACGTGCATCGAGTGCAGCAGGTGCTGGACGCCGCGGTCGCCAATGACCGCAAGGTTGTACTCATGGGTCGCTCGATGGTGCGCAATATGGGCATCGCCGCGGACCTCGGATTCCTGAAGGTGCCGGATGGCGTGCTCCTGGACGCGAAAAAGGCCGCCGATATGCCCGACAACCGGCTCGTGTACATGTCCACCGGCAGCCAGGGCGAGCCGATGGCTGTGCTCGCCCGGATGGCCAATATGGAACACCAGATTGAGGTGGGCAGGGGCGATACGGTCATCCTGGCTTCGAGCCTGATCCCGGGCAATGAGAACGCCGTGTACCGGGTGATCAATGGCCTGATGAAGCTCGGCGCCACTGTGGTCCACAAGGGCAACGCGAAGGTACACGTGTCCGGTCACGCCGCTGCCGGAGAACTGCTGTACTGCTACAACATCCTCAAGCCGAAGTACGTAATTCCGGTTCACGGCGAGCAGCGCCACCTCGTCGCGAACGCCAACCTCGCGATCGCAACGGGTGTGCCCGAGGAGAACACGATCATCGCCGAGGATGGCACCGTCATCGATCTTCGCGATGGCGTTGCGAAGGTCGTCGGCCAGCTGGATCTTGGCTATGTCTATGTCGACGGCTCCAGCGTTGGCGAGATAACCGATGCCGACCTGAAAGATCGCCGCACTCTCGCGGAGGAAGGGTTCATCTCGATCTTCGTTGCGGTCGACCCACAGACCGGCAGGGTGATCGTTGGGCCTGAGATCCAGGCGCGTGGCTTCGCCGAAGACGAGAAGGTCTTCGACGCGGTAATTCCGCAGATCCTGAAGGCACTCAAGGATGCCGCCGAAAACGGCACACGCGACACCCATGCCTTCGCGCAGGTCATCCGTCGCACCGTCGGCCGCTGGGTGAACACGCAGCACCGTCGTCGCCCGATGATCATTCCGGTAGTAATCGAGGCCTAGTCCTGGGCTTCTGGGACAAACTGCCAGCACGCGAGGGCAACCACAGCACGGTGATGGATATCCTGACGGCAATGGCCCTCTCGAATCCGGCACCGTTTGGGCTGGCACTGCCTTTGCTGGCGAGGCCATCGGCCTCTGGTTAGGCAGTGTTGAGGGTGAAGACGCCGTCCGCAGGTCCGTCATCACCCTGCGCGAGAACCGCGAACGCTGACACACCATCCAGCCAGCTCAGTTGTGACGGAGCTCACGGGTACCGTGGAGCGCATGGCTACGAGCACACGGTCGAGCGCGCGCACGCGCAACTCGCCCACGCGCTCTAACCAGAGCACCAAGCGCATGCCGAGGGCGAAGCAAGTGGTCATCGAAGAAGATGGTCTCTTCACCAAGGCATGGATGGGCTTCGCCCATGCGTGCGGCGGCGCATTCAGGGTGCTTGGTAAGGAGACGCTCGCCAAGAGCGAGCGGCGCGACGGCATCCCATTCCTGATTTTCGTGCTCGCCGTGATCGGTGCGGTAGTCCAATGGTTCTTCCCGAATGACCCGGTTGCGACCGCTCTAGATGCCTACACTTTCGGCGGCCTCTTTGGCAGGGTGGCGTTTGCCCTCCCGGTGATCATGCTGCTCTTCGCGATCTGGCTGTTCCGGCATCCGTCGAGCGTGCACGACAACACCCGCATCGGCATCGGGGCTACGCTGCTCATCGTCGCCATCTCGGGGCTTTCGCACCTGTTGGGCGGTCAGCCCAGTCCTACGGATGGCGCAAAGGCACTCGCCCACGCAGGCGGGCTTGTCGGGTGGGTGTTCGCCGGACCATTGATCTATGTCGGCACAACGGCGCTCGCGATGCCGGTGATCATCGTCGTGCTGGTGCTCTCGCTCTTCATCATCACGAAGACTCCGCCCAACCGCATCGGCTCGCGCCTGCGCCAGCTGTATGGGTACCTCTTCGGCGCCCAGGTTGCGAGCGATGACGAGCGTGCTGCGGTAAAAGCGCAGAAAACCCAGGCTCTCCAGTTCGGAAGCCTGGATGACCTGGGCATCAACGAAGACCCCGCGAGCATGCCGTGGTGGCGTCGTAATAAGAGCCAGCAGCCACTGGAGCCAGCGGCGTTCGATAGCCCGGTTGTCTCGCGGGATCAGCCGACCGGCGCGATCGATCGCACGGAAGTAATTTCGCGAGATTCGCCGTCAAACAGCGTGGCCACCGGCGAACACGAGTTCGGTATTGAACTGCTCGAGGAGCTTCTCAAGGCCGAGGATGCCGTCAAGCGTTTCACCGGCGAGGTCGAGACCGGCGCGACGGGGCTCCGCGAAGATGGCCCTGGGCTTCTTCCCGGCTTCAACACCAAAGCCAGCCAGAAGGGTATTGCCGGCGAGTTCAACACCCCTCCCGCTGCCAAACCGCGCCCGGTGAGCACCGTCTATCGGTTGCCAGCGCCAGCTCTCCTGACGCCCGGTACCCCGCCGAAGGCGCGCAGTACAGCGAACGATGAGATCGTGGCATCCATCACGGAAGTGCTTGAGCAGTTCCAGGTTGACGCGAGGGTCACCGGCTTCAGCCGCGGCCCATCGGTGACCCGCTACGAACTTGAACTGGGGCCGGGCGTCAAAGTCGAGCGGGTGACAGCCCTTGCGCGCAATATCAGCTACGCGGTTGCGAGCAACGAGGTCAACATCCTCTCGCCGATCCCGGGCAAGAGTGCGATCGGTGTCGAGATTCCGAATAAGGATCGCGAGATCGTCTCCCTCGGCGACGTGCTGCGGTCGGGCGCTGCAACGAAGTCTGTGCACCCCATGACCATTGGTCTCGGTAAAGACGTCGAGGGTGGTTTCGTTGTCGCAAATCTCGCGAAGATGCCCCACCTTCTCGTCGCCGGGAGCACCGGGTCCGGCAAGTCGAGCTTCGTGAACTCCATGATCACCTCGGTGCTCATGCGCGCGACACCTGCCGAGGTGCGCATGGTGCTGATCGACCCCAAACGGGTAGAGCTCTCGATCTACGCCGGAGTTCCGCACCTCATCACGCCCATCATCACGAGCCCGAAGAAGGCGGCAGAAGCTCTCGCGTGGGTCGTCAAAGAGATGGACATGCGCTACGACGACCTCGCGTCGTTCGGCTTCCGGCACATTGATGACTTCAACCGTGCGGTGGTGGCAGGCGAGATCATCCTGCCACCGGGTAGCGAGCGCAAGCTCAGTCCTTACCCATACCTGCTCGTCGTTGTCGACGAGCTTGCCGACCTCATGATGGTCGCGCCGCGGGATGTTGAGGACTCGATCGTGCGCATCACCCAGCTGGCGCGGGCGTCCGGCATCCATCTCGTGCTCGCGACGCAGCGCCCATCGGTCGACGTCGTGACCGGCCTCATCAAGGCCAACGTGCCCTCGCGGCTCGCGTTCGCGGTGTCGAGCATGACCGACAGCCGCGTAATCCTCGATCAGCCGGGTGCAGACAAGCTGATCGGCCAGGGTGACGCGTTGTTCCTGCCGATGGGAGCATCCAAGGCGATCCGCGTGCAGGGGGCATGGGTCACGGAGAGCGAGATCGCGCAGGTCGTGCAGCACGTCATCGCGCAGGCTCGCCCCGAATACCGCGCGGATGTCGCGGCCGCAGTCGAACACAGAGCGATCGATGCAGACATCGGCGATGACCTTGAGCTGCTCCTCGCGGCGGCAGAACTCGTGGTGGGTACCCAGTTCGGTTCGACCTCGATGCTGCAGCGCAAGTTGCGCGTGGGATTCGCGAAGGCGGGCCGCCTCATGGATCTCATGGAGTCGCGTCAGATCGTGGGCCCCTCAGAAGGGTCGAAGGCACGTGATGTGCTCGTCACCGCCGAGCAGTTGCCGAGCGTGCTTGCGCAGCTGCGCGGTGGCGAAGTGCCGGGCCACGTGCCTCGCGACGAAGTCGCAGAATCACTGAGCGGCGCAGAATCGCTGAACAGATACGATGAGGCGCAAGGTTCTTCAGATGAGGATGCCTGGAACCTGACCGACCGGGAGTAACTCGTGGCTGCTGAACCTGCAGAGAGGCCGAGCCCCCAGAAGCGCGCGAATCCCTTGGCGGGCCGGGTCGCGAGTGCCGGGGATACGCCCGCGAGTCATGGGAACATCGCCAACATCATCACTGTGGCGCGCATCCTGATGGCACCGGTCTTCTTCTGGTTGTTGTTGGCTGATGACGGCAAGCTGGGTGTATTGCGCTGGGTCGCGGCCGTGCTGTTCATCATCGCGATAACAACTGATGGTCTTGATGGTTACCTTGCTCGCAGGCAGAACCTCGTGACAAACGTGGGGATCCTGCTGGACCCGATCGCTGACAAGATTCTCATCGGTGGTGCGCTCGTGGCGCTGTCGATTCTCGGTGAGCTTTGGTGGTGGGTGACAATCGTCATCCTGGCACGTGAGTTCGGCATCACGATTTACCGTTTTGTCGCCTTGAGAGACCGAGTGATCTCCGCCTCTCCCGCGGGAAAGCTCAAGACCCTCGCCCAAGCGATAGCCGTGTCGCTCTTCCTCGTGCCGCTCTGGCTTCTCGTGGGCGACTGGGTTCACATGCTCAGTTGGATCCTGATGGGCGTAGCGTTCGCCCTGACCGTCTACTCGGGAATCGAGTATCTCGTGAGCGCCTGGCGGAGCCGGCCCGGCGATGCCACCCCTCGTGACTGAGGCCGCGCGGCTCATCGCCCTGCTCACGGAGCGAGGAGAGACGATTGCCGTGGCCGAGTCGCTGACCGGTGGGCTCCTCGTGGCTGAACTTATCGCGGTGGAGGGAGCCTCGGCTGTCGTCAATGGCGGGATCGTCGCGTACAACACGCAACTCAAGCACACGCTGCTCGGGGTACATGCGGCGCTCCTGGCCGCACATGGGCCGGTTCATCAGGATGTTGCCGCGCAGATGGCCTCGGGGGTGCGCGACGCCCTCGCCGTGGATGGTCTGCCGGCACACATTGGAATCTCCACGACGGGGATCGCGGGCCCCGGCACGAGCGACGGACACGCCGTGGGCACCGTATTCCTCGGTTTCGCCGTGGGGGATCATGTGACGACAAAAAGGCTGCAACTGTCGGGAACCCGGGAGGACATCCGCAGGTCTGCGGTCTCCGAGTCACTTACTGAGCTCGCTCGGCTCTTGATGTAAGGCACGGGAATACTCCTCGTTTCAATCTAGTTACAACTACTGAATTCACAAGCACCGCACAGAGTTTGGTCGTTAGAATTCTCGTAAACGTGAGACATTAGAACTGTGTCAACGAACGAAATTTGGCCGCATACAGTTTCAGGATGGAGGGTCCAATGGTTCTAGTACGACAAGAAATCGGTGACGTCCTCCGCGACTTCCGCCTGCAGAAGGGTCGCACTCTTCGTCAGGTAGCAAGCAAAGCGAGTGTCGCGCTGGGCTACCTCAGTGAGGTTGAGCGCGGACAAAAAGAGGCAAGTTCGGAGATTTTGGCGTCCGTGGCAGACGCCCTTGATACCCCTATTTCGGTGATCATGCGTGAGGTGGGCGACCGTCTTGCGGTGATCGAGGGTCTCAATGCAATGACGAGCAGCCGCATTCCCGACACACTGTCCGATGAGTTGGTGGCGGAGTTCGACTCCGGGCTGATCAGTCGCTAGGGTCCCCACACCCGCAAACGTCCCGCCGATCGGTCGGGGCGTTTGTCATTACCGAGTTAGCTTTAGCTCGTGCGTCTGAGTGAGTTCTGGCTGGCCGTCTCCGACGAGTTCGGAGCGTACGGCGGTGTCATCACTCACGATCTGGTCTTGGGCGAGATCGGTGGGCTAACCGCGCAACAGGGGATCGCCAAGGGCGTCGCAACCCGCGAGATTTGGCTTGCACTCTGCCGGGCGGCAGATGTGCCGGAGGCGCGCTGGTACGGCGTCGGCCAGCGGGAGCCCAGAAAGTAGTCGTCCGCCGTCACTCACTAGCCGACACGCCGTTCTGCTGTCGAACATCCGTTCGGATATTGCTAGTCTCCTCCATAACGTCTATCGAAGACGGGTTTTATCCACACAACGCCAGTCGGACCGACCAATGTCGGTGCGCGAGCGTAGCGTGACAACCAGCTAGATCAGCCTTTGTCGGGAGGCTGCGGCCCTTGCTTTATCGGGCCACTGAAGATCGACAGCCTATGGGCAGCCATGAACGAAAGACCGGAGAAGCACATGCCATCAGCAGCAGACCGCGAGAAGTCCCTCGAGACCGCTCTTGCACAAATCGACCGCCAGTTCGGCAAGGGCTCAGTCATGCGCCTCGGCAGTGACGATCGCGCCCCGGTCGAGGTGATTCCCACCGGCTCCATTGCGTTGGATGTTGCGCTCGGTATTGGCGGGCTACCTCGCGGTCGCATCGTCGAGATCTACGGTCCGGAGTCATCGGGTAAGACCACGCTCACACTGCACGCCATTGCCAATGCGCAGCGCGCCGGCGGCATCGCGGCATTCATCGATGCCGAGCACGCACTCGACCCCGAATACGCGGCAAAGCTCGGCGTAGATATCGATTCACTCTTGGTCTCCCAGCCCGATACGGGGGAGCAGGCGCTGGAGATCGCAGACATGCTCGTGCGATCCGGCTCGATCGACCTCATCGTCATCGACTCGGTTGCGGCTCTCGTACCTCGTGCTGAGATCGAGGGCGAGATGGGTGACTCACACGTCGGCCTTCAGGCACGCCTGATGTCGCAGGCGCTGCGCAAGCTCACCGGTGGCCTCAGCCAGACCAACACCACGATGATCTTCATCAACCAGCTGCGCGAGAAGATCGGTGTCTTCTTCGGGAGCCCGGAGACCACTGCGGGTGGCAAGGCGCTCAAGTTCTACGCTTCGGTGCGCCTCGATATCCGTCGCATTGAAACGCTGAAAGACGGCACCGAGGCCGTGGGAAACCGCACTCGTGTGAAAGTCGTCAAGAACAAGATGGCTCCGCCCTTCAAACAAGCAGAATTCGACATTCTGTTTGGAGTTGGTATTTCCCGCGAAGGCAGCCTCATCGACTTTGGTGTCGAGCACGAGATCGTCCGCAAGTCAGGCGCTTGGTACACCTACGATGGCGACCAGCTAGGGCAGGGCAAAGAGAATTCGCGCAACTTCCTACTCGAGAACCCGAAGATCGCGGCAGACATCGAGAAGAAGATCATGACGAAGCTGGGCATCGGTGCCGAAGCAAAGGCCCAGCAGGCCGCGGCGCAGATCGCCGCAGCCAAGGGTGAAACCCCGGTTGTGGCACCAACCGTGCAGCTGACGGCGAAGGAAGCGAAAGAGGCCAAGGCAGCCAAAGCCGCGGTGCCGGTGCTGGCCGTTGAATCTTTCCCCGAGTCCGTTCCTGGCCAGCCTCGGTTCGACGACGAGCGGCCTGCTCAACTTCTGAGCAGGGCCGTAGGCGAGTAGGCGATGAACTCTTCCGATGCTGGGACCGCAGCTCATCCAGTCGATCCCGACCGGGTAGCCCCCGTCATTTACCTTTTCGGCAAGGCGGAGGCACTAACACCCTTGGTGCCCTCGTTCGTCGTAGCTGAGCGCACAGCAGCATCGGGAGGCTCAGCACCCGAAGACTCAGCACCCGAAGACTCAGCGCCAGAAGGCCCAGCGCCCGAAGATTCGGCGCCCGAGCATTCAGCTTCGGAGTCAATGGTGCATGCTGCTTCGCGCGACCGCGACCAGCGCTCGGCGGACGGCTTAGAGACGATCACCAACTCGAGCATGTACGCGCTCGGGCGCAGGGCGATGTCGTCGCAAGAGATGCGCGACTATCTGGGAGGGCACGGCTTCGGCCCGGTCGAAATCGACATGGAGATCGAGCGACTCGAGCGCGTCAACCTGCTGGACGATGTTCTCCTGGCGCAGGAGCTCGCAGAGAACCTTCGCAGGCGCAAGGGCCTGGGCCGCTCCGCACTGACCGCCGAACTCAAACGTCGCCAGCTGAGTCCCTTTGCAATCGAGGAGGCGCTCGAGGACGGTGAGGAGCACGACGAACTTCAGCAGGCGATAGCCCTTGCCATGAAACGCGCCCCCCAACTCCGCGCGCTTGACGCCACGACCGCTCGCCGCCGCCTCGGCGATTTTCTGATGAGAAAGGGATATTCGGGTCAGGTGATCTCCAAAGCCGTTCAGGCGGCCCTCGTGACCGCGTCCTCGGGTGGCCCTACGTTTCGCTGACCCAGGCGCTGCTCGGTATACGTTCTTTGAACGTGAACTTCCCATAAGTACGCGTAAGCCCTGTTCGTGTTCGCTCGCGTGGTCCAGAACTCGATCAATTCTGTCTTCACGCAGGGCTTAAAACCCTCCGCCGAAAAGCGGCCACCCGGCAGCCAGCCGGTAGCACCTACTCACGTGGGTCGCAGCGGGATACTGGAGCATGACATCTCAAATCCTCACTGCCGCGATCGACAGTTTCGCTAACCCGAGGGGATATCTCGCCACTGCATCCGTCGGTCTCCCGCCACGCCAAACGCTAGAGGCGCTCACTGCGGACCAGGACGAGTGGGCTCGGGGAGCGCTGGCACCGCAGGACTATGACCTTGTCGTTGATCGAACGCGTGCCTCGTACGCACACATGGTCGGTCTCGATCCGGATCGTGTCGCGCAGGGTTCCCAGGCCTCGGTCATGACCTCTATCGTCGCGGCCGGGGTACCGACGGGGGCCGAAGTGTTGTGCGTTGAGGGGGACTTCACATCGATCCTGTTCCCGTTCATGCAACGAGCTGATTTGGTGGTTCGCCATGTTCCGCTGACGGCACTCGCGGACTCTGTGACGGAAAACACCTGGCTTGTCGTCTTCGCGCTAGTGCAGTCGGCTAACGGACAGGTAGCAGATGTTCCCGCGATTCTTGAAGCCGCGCATCGCCACGGCGCTCGCACCTTCTGCGATCTCACGCAGTCCGCCGGGGTATTTCCGATCGACGCGTCGCTATTTGATGCGTCCGTCTGTCACGCCTACAAATGGCTGTGCGCGCCCCGCGGAGTCGGATTCCTCGGCCTGTCGGAGGACTTCGACGCCCTGCTCACACCGCTCCAGGCGGGCTGGTACGCGGGCGACGAGATCTGGCAGAGCGTGTACGGTCCGCACATGACGCTCGCGAGCACGGCGCGACGATTCGACGTGTCCCCGGCATGGCAGGCCTGGGCGGGAGCGGAAGCATCCATCGCACTATTCGCGGGTCTCGACATCGCTGAGGTGTGGGAGCTCACTAGTGGGCTCGGCGACGCGTTATGCGACGCGCTGGGCATCCCGCAGCAGCACCAGGCCATAGTGACCTGGCCCGATGGGTCGGGGCGCGATCTTTCGAAGCTCACTGCTGCCGGCATCAGGGCATCCGGGCGCGCCGGGCGGTTGCGTGCGTCATTACACATCTGGAACGATCTCAGCGACGTGGACGCCGTGGCCGCCATACTGCGCGGCTAGCCCCGCCCGCGCAGTTGGCGGTTTCGCTCGTGTTACCCCCGCCTGAGCCAGCCACCACGACCGGTAGGCTTGCGGTTTACCGCCGACCGGGCATCCAACTCGGTTGAAAATCAGGGAGCACATCGTGGCCACGCCCAGCAATCTCGACGCCGTCATCAACCTCGCCAAGCGCCGAGGATTCGTCTTCCAGTCGGGAGAAATCTACGGCGGTTCACGCTCGGCCTGGGACTACGGACCCCTCGGCATGGCGCTCAAGGAGAACATCAAGAAGCAGTGGTGGCAGACCATCGTGCAGGGGCGCGAGGATGTCGTCGGAATCGACTCTGCCGTGATCCTGCCGCGGCGCGTCTGGGAGGCTTCCGGGCACGTCGAGGTCTTCTCGGACCCGCTCGTCGAGTCGCTGCACACGCACAAGCGATACCGTGCCGATCATCTCCTTGAGGCGTATGAGGAGAAGCACGGTCATCCGCCCCTGAACGGTCTCGCTGATATCAAGGATCCCGATACCGGCCAGCCCGGATCCTGGACCGAACCGCAGAACTTTTCGGGACTGCTGAAGACGTTCCTCGGTCCGGTCGACAACGAGGAAGGCATGCACTATCTGCGGCCCGAAACCGCGCAGGGCATCTTCGTCAACTTCGCGAACGTGCTCGGTGCCTCGCGGATGAAGCCGCCCTTCGGTATCGGACAGGTGGGTAAATCGTTCCGCAACGAAATCACGCCCGGGAATTTCATCTTCCGCACGCGTGAGTTCGAGCAGATGGAGATGGAATTCTTCGTCGAGCCGGGCACCGATGAGGAGTGGTTCCAGTATTGGATCGACGAAGCGATGCGCTGGTACACGGACCTCGGTATCAAGCCTGAAAACCTGCGGTTTTACGAGCATCCACAGGAGAAGCTGTCGCACTATTCCAAGCGCACGGTTGATATCGAGTACCGTTTCCGTTTTCCGGGCAGCGAGTGGAACGAGCTGATGGGTGTCGCCAACCGCACCGACTTCGACCTTCGCACTCACTCCGAAGCCTCGGGCACCGACCTTTCATACTTCGACCAGACGAAGGATGAACGCTGGATTCCCTACGTGATCGAGCCCGCGTTCGGTCTCACTCGCGCGCTCATGGCGTTCCTTGTGGACGCGTACGCGGAGGATGAGGCGCCCAACGCGAAGGGCGGCGTCGACAAGCGCACGGTGCTGCGACTCGACCGCAGGCTCTCACCCATCAAGGTGGCTGTACTGCCGCTGTCACGCAATGACCAGCTCTCGCCGCTCGCGCGATCGGTTGCTGCGGACCTGCGAAAGATCTGGAACGTAGAATTCGACGACGCGGGGGCGATCGGACGCCGCTACCGCCGCCAGGACGAGATCGGAACCCCGTTCTGTGTGACCGTGGACTTTGATTCCCCCGACGACAACGCCGTGACTGTGCGCGAGCGTGACTCGATGGAGCAGGAGCGCGTGCCGCTTTCCGAGCTCCGCGCGTACCTCGCGGCGCAGCTCGTCGGCGCGTAGCGGGGCTGTGCGCCGCGCGACCGCGCCAAGGAGCCCGCGATACCGCTCACCGGTATGCACGCGATGCCTGCCTCAGCCTCGCTCCTCTCGGGGCGGTGGCCCGAGGTATTGCGGTGTGTCGAACTCTCACTCGCGGCACGTCGCGTGCCAGCATCCCGTTGCCGCGGCTCGCATCCGCGCGCCGCGAAAATGGGAATACCGGATGCCCGCGGGCGTTGTGCCCTACGTGAGTGTTCCCATCAAGGTCGACATCTGGTCCGACGTGCAGTGCCCGTGGTGCTACATCGGCAAGCGAAAATTCGAAGAGGGCGCGAAGGCGTCCGGAATCCCAGTCGAGGTCGAGTACCACTCGTTCGAACTCGCTCCTGACACCCCGGGCGATTTCGACGGAACGCCCATGGACTACCTCGCACAGCGCAAAGGTATCGATCCGAAGCAGGCGCAGCAGATGCTCACCCGTGTCACCGGTATCGCAGAGGATGTCGGGCTCGAGTTCGACTACGACCACGTGCACCAGACGAATACGGTGATCTCGCATGAGCTCATCCACTTTGCCAAGAGCAAAGGTCGTCAGCTCGAGATGAAGGAGCGGCTTCTGAAGGCGTACTTCGTTAACGGTGAGCATGTCGGCCGCATCCCCGACCTGGTGGAGATCGCCGGCGAACTGGGCTATGACCGCGACGAGGTCACCGAGGTGCTCGAATCACATCGCTTCCTGGCGGACGTCAAGGCCGACGTCGCACTCGCGCAGGAGTACGGGATCCAGGGAGTCCCGTTCTTCGTGATCGACGGAAAGTACGGGGTGTCCGGCGCGCAGGAAGCCGCGACCTTCGCTAACGTGCTTACACAGGTCACCGCCGATAGAGCCGCCCTCGCGTGATGGCGCAGAGAGAATTCACCCCGTGAGCACTGCAGCGACAGCACCCATCCAGGTCGTACCCAGTCCGCTAAAGCTTGTCGCGCTGGGCGAGACCGATGCGGCGGCCTGTGTCGGCGACTTCTGCGAGATTCCCGACCACCACACCCAGGCAGTCGTGAATCGCAAGCTTGACGAAGACGCCGTATAGCCAGTCCAGTGGTACACGCGGCTCAGCCCACGTAGCCGCGTCGAGACCAGTCAATGAGTTCGCGAGCGCTGGCATCCTCGGGCGATTTGCGCGCAACTGAAGGTGGGATTTTCGTCATTATCGGAATAACCGGGCGCGGCGAGGACTCTTCGGGCCGCGGTTTCACGAACCGACGATTCACCATGGCCCCGAGCACCGCGCCGATGCCAAATCCGATCGGCGCCAAGAGCAAATCCACGATGCCGGGAAAGTGGACGAGGTAACCGAAGCCGAAGGTTGCCAGCGTGCCGACTGCGGCACCGATGGTGATCGCAATTCCCCAGTGCTCGCGCCGAAGGTTCGCGGCATCCCAAGCTCGCTGAGCCGTAACCTTTGAGAACATCTGCTCACGGGGGAGTTCGCTGACCCAGAGTCGGCCCTCGAACCGGAAGACCCACGGGTTGTTGTCGAGCGCCACTACGAGCCTCCCAAGGCGATTGTGTACTCCATTACGAGGGCTCGCTGATATCCGCGAGGGTTGCGCCAAACCCGGCGACGAGGTCGTCGGCCTCGACCCACGCGCTGTATCCATGCTCTCCTGCGCCCACGGCTATGCGGTGCCCTGCGATCTGTGAGTCGGCGAAGACAGGCCAAGCCGTGATGCTGCCGAGGGGCGTGATCGTGCCGCGCTCGTATCCGGTGGCTTCGAGAGCAGCCTCAGCCGGGGGCAGCTGCAGTTTGTTCACCCCGACGACGGCGCGCAATTTGACCCACGAGATCTGCCGGTCTCCGGGGATCAGTGCGAACAGGAACGTGCCGTCGTGGCGCTTCACTACGAGTGACTTCACGATGGTGGCGGGGTCGACGCCGAGCGCGGAGGCGGCTCCTTCGAGGGAGTTAGCTGCGGGTCGTTCGACAATCTTGATCGGGATGCCCCGCGCCGCAGCATCCGCTCGCACACGGTCCGGGCCGGTAAGGGGGCCGACAGATGGGAGAATCGTCACGTGACCATTCTGACGGCCCCGGAGCGCGCGACCAGCACGCCGACGTTGAACATCGGCCGTATCGCGCTCGATGTTCCCGTCGTGCTCGCGCCGATGGCGGGCATCACGAACACGGCCTTCCGTCGCCTCTGTCGTGAATACGGCGCGGGACTCTACGTCTCCGAGATGATCACGAGTCGCGCACTCGTCGAGCGCACGCCGGAGAGCATGCGGCTGATCCGGCATCACGAGACGGAGACGGTGCGCAGCATCCAGCTCTACGGGGTCGAGGCGAAGACGGTTGCTGAGGCAGTCACGATGCTTGTCGCAGAAGACCGCGCAGACCACATCGACCTGAACTTCGGATGCCCGGTGCCCAAAGTCACCCGCAAGGGCGGAGGGGCTGCTCTGCCGTGGAAGCTCGGACTGTTCCGCGACATCGTCGAGGGTGCAGTCAAGGCGGCCGGTGACATCCCGTTGACAGTGAAGATGCGCAAGGGCATCGATTCCGGCCACCTCACCTACCTCGAAGCGGGGCGGGTCGCCTCAGGCGCCGGCGTGGCGAGCATCGCGCTGCACGCGCGAACGGCCGCCGAGTTTTACTCGGGCACGGCGGACTGGTCGGCAATCGCACAGCTCAAAGAGGCGATCAACGACACCCCAATTCTCGGCAACGGAGACATCTGGAGCGCAGCGGACGCGTTGCGAATGGTTTACGAAACAGGATGCGACGGGGTTGTGGTGGGCCGCGGCTGTCTCGGCCGCCCGTGGCTGTTCGGTGACCTCGCCGCCGCTTTTTCAGGCAAAACGCTGAAAGCCGAGCCCACCCTCGGCGAAGTAGCCGAAGCGTTCACGCGTCACGCTGAGCTGCTCACGGAGTTCTTTGAGGATGAGGATCGGGCGTGCCGCGACATACGCAAGCACGTGGCCTGGTATTTCAAGGGCTACGCGGTGGGCGGCGACCTGCGAGCGTCGCTCGCGACCGTGAAAGACCTGGCGCAGGTCGAGGAACTTCTGGCCCAGCTCGACTGGCACCAGCCCTATCCCGGAGCAGACGCGGAGGGCCAGCGCGGTCGCGCTGGTACCCCCAAGAACCCGTCCCTGCCCTACGGCTGGCTCGACAGCCGCGAACTGCAGCAGACCCAACGCGCCGAGTTGACCGAAGCAGAACTCAGTGTTAGTGGTGGCTGAACCGCTCGCCAACCCAGGCAGCACTCCGGCCGTGGGGGCTCCCGCAGTCCGGCAGAGCGCTCACCTTCCATCGGGGTACTCTTCGCACGATGCCGAACGTTGGCTGCCCGAGCAGCATTCGAGTCGTCGCAGCGATTTCGCGCGGGACAGGGCGCGGGTTCTTCACTCGAGCGCGCTGCGTCGGTTGGCCGCGAAGACGCAAGTACTGAGTCCAACCGTTGGCCTCGATTTTGCACGCAACCGTCTCACTCATTCGCTCGAGGTTGCCCAGGTCGGGCGCGAGCTCGGCGAGAGCCTTGGGCTGGATCCGGATGTCGTGGACACCGCGTGCCTCGCACACGACCTCGGACATCCGCCGTTCGGACACAATGGCGAGCGCGCGCTCAACGACTGGGCTCACGACATTGGCGGCTTCGAGGGAAACGCACAGACACTCCGGATTCTGACGCGCATCGAGCCGAAGGTATTCGGGCTCGACGGCCGCTCCTACGGACTCAATTTGACGCGTGCCTCGCTCGACGCGAGCTGCAAGTACCCATGGCCCAGCGCGCAGGGTGTGGCCGACCCGAGCGGACGCAGCAAATACGGCTTCTACGACGACGACACGGCGGCTTTCGAGTGGCTCCGCGACGGCGCACCCGACCGGCAGCGGTGCATCGAAGCCCAGGTCATGGACCTCTCCGACGACATCGGCTACTCGGTGCACGATTTTGAAGATGCAGTCCTCAACGGCTACGTGGATGTAACGGCCCTCAGTGCCCGTGTCGACCACGATGACCTGGTGAACTCGATGTTTGCGTGGATTGGCGGTGAGGTAGATCATGACGGACTGGTCGCTGCGTTCGACCGGCTCGATAACCTCCCATTCTGGATGGAGCAATGGGACGGAAGCCGCGCCGCGCAAGGTCGACTCAAGAATCTCACGAGCCAGCTCATCGGCCGATTCGCGAGCGCGGCGACTCGTGCGACCCGCGAGGCGTTTCCACAGGTATCCCTCGCCCGTTTCGGCGCAAATATCATTGTGCCCCGCTCAATTGCCGCCGAAATCGCGGTCCTCAAGGGGATCGTCGCAGCCTTCGTCATGTCGACCAACGCTCGGCGGCCCGTCTACGCGCAGCAGCGCGACTTGCTCACTGAGCTCGCTGACGTGCTGCTCTGGTCCGCGCCGAAGAATCTCGATGCCGGATTTGCCGGCGATTGGAATGCGGCAACCACGGACGAACAGCGCACGCGCGCGGTTGTGGACCAGGTCGCATCCCTCACCGACCAGTCGGCAATGGCCTGGCACGAGCGGCTGGTGGGCTGAAGCCCGCTTGCTTGGCCGGCACGCGGGGGAGCGCCCGGAATGTGGTCACCTGGCGCCCGTAGAATCACACCGTGGCTGGCCTGATCCGACGAAGCGATATCGACGAAGTGAGGTCGCGCACCAACCTCGCTGACATTGTCGGCGACTACGTGAGCCTGAAGAACGCGGGCGTCGGCTCGATGAAAGGCCTCTGTCCTTTCCACGAGGAACGCAGTCCCAGTTTTCACGTCCGTCCGATCGTGGGGTTTTACCACTGCTTTGGCTGCGGCGAGGGGGGCGACGTCTTCACTTTTCTGCAAAAAATGGATCACGTGACGTTCTCTGAGGCCGTCGAACGCATGGCTGCGCGCATCGCCTACGAACTGCACTATGAGGATGGCGGAGCCGCTACCGACCACGGGAACCGCGCTCGGATCCTGGCCGCGAACAAGGCAGCAGAAGAATTTTTCATCGCGCAGCTTGCAACCCCCGAGGCGGAGCCGGGCCGTGAGTTTCTCGGCGAGCGCGGCTTCGACCAGTCAGCGGCTGAGCGATTCGGCGTCGGGTTTGCTCCCCGCGGCGGCGCGCTCAGCAAGCACCTCAAGCCGCTCGGCTTCGACGAGGATGAACTCGTCACTGCGGGCCTGCTCGGTCGAGGTGAGCGCGGTGAGGTGTACGACCGTTTCCGAGGTCGGCTGATCTGGCCGATTCGGGATGTCACGGGCCAGACTCTCGGCTTCGGCGCCCGAAAGCTGCTCGAGGATGACAACGGTCCCAAGTATTTGAACACTCCGGAAACCCCCGTCTACCACAAGAGCCAGATGCTGTACGGGCTTGATCTAGCCAAGCGCGACATCGCGCGCAGTCGCCAGGTCGTCGTTGTCGAGGGCTACACGGATGTCATGGCCTGCCATCTCGCGGGTGTTACAACTGCCGTCGCAACCTGCGGCACGTCATTCGGGGTCGACCACATCAAGATCGTGCGCCGCGTCATCGGCGATGTCGATAACGCTGACACGACAGGTACCGGTGAGGTGATCTTCACCTTTGATCCGGATGAGGCCGGACAGAAAGCCGCAAGCCGCGCGTTCGCGGAGGAGCAGCGTTTTGCAGCCCAGACGTTCGTCGCGGTGGGCCCCGACGGACTCGACCCGTGTGACCTTCGCCTCAACAAGGGTGACGATGCTGTGCGCCGCCTCATCGCAACGCGCAAGCCGATGTTTGAATTCATGGTGCGCCGCGTTCTGGCCGCGTACGACCTCGAAACCGTCGAAGGTCGTGTGGCCGCATTGCGGGCAGCCGCACCGGTCGTAGCGGGCATCCGTGATGAGGCGCTCGGTGTCGGTTACGTACGCAATCTCGCAGGGTGGCTCGGCATGGACACCGAAGAGGTGCGGCGCACGGTAATCAAGGTGAAAAAGGTGAACCCTTCGGCGCAACTCCACACGCAGTCCAGGCTGCCGCAGTCGGCGCCGGTCGAATCCTCAGATCTGCCTCAGCAGATCGTCGGCCCAGACCTCACCCAACTGCCGACGGATGCCGTCACCCGTCTCGAGCGCGACGCCCTCATGGCGATCCTTCAGTACCCGGAGCATGTCGGGTACGACCTGGCGACCAGGGCATCCGCTGTCGCATTCTCCGATTCGACCCTGTCCGTTGTGAGGGATGGGATCGCGACGAACCTCGACCAATTGAGTTCACCGAACTGGCTTGCGCGGATCGCTGGCGATGTTCCGGCACCCTTCGCCTCGCTCGTGCACCAGCTGGGCATCGCACCTATTCCCGAAAGGAAGGAACTCATCCCCGTGTACTGCACGGGCGTCGTTGGCGCACTCATCGATAGGGACCTCCTGCGCCGTAAGCGGGAGCTGCTCGGCACGATGCAGCGACTTGATGCAGGTGCAGACCCAGCGAAGTATGCGCAGGTGCAGCGCGACCTTGTTGAAGTCGAGGCGGAGCGAAGAGCGCTCAGGGAAAACTGAACTGTCCCAGGGTGCTCAGGTAAATATTCGTCATCGATCCTGGCGGAATGGCGGACCGGCGGGGCTTCTGTGTTACTAATGGGGCAACAGCAACAGCAGGCCATTGAGCCTGAAATCGCACCCGTCGCATGTTTACCCACACAGGAAGAGGTTGACGGATATGACATCCGCATCTACACGCTCGAAGCGCTTGATCGGCGTAGTGGCTGGCACCGCAGTGTTCGCACTGGCCCTTGCCGGTTGCGCCCCCTCCACCGGCGGCAGCACGTCTGCCGGCGGCGCACTCGTTGTTGGAACCACCGACAAGGTCACCTTCCTCGACCCCGCTGGCTCGTTCGACAACGGTTCGCTGACGGTCCAGACGCAGGTCTTCGGCCTCCTTGAAAACTCGAAGCCGGGCTCGTCTGACGTCGGGCCAGACCTCGCGACGAAGGCGGAATTCACGACCCCGACCGACTTCACGGTCACCCTCAAGGGGGGTCTGAAGTTTGCCAACGGCGATGACCTGACCTCATCCGACGTCAAGTTCAGCTTCGACCGCCAGCTTAAGATCGCCGATGCAAACGGTCCGTCCTACCTGCTGGGAAACATCAACAGCGTTGAAGCGCCCGACGCCACCACCGTGGTCTTCCACCTCAAGAATGCGAACGACCAGACCTTTGCCCAGGTTCTCTCCACTGCGGCCGGCGCGATCGTCGACGAGCAGGTTTTCCCTGCTGACAAGGTTCTATCCGACGCTGAGATCGTCAAGGCGGAAGCCTTCAGCGGTCAGTACCAGATCAAGTCGTACGACTTCAACAACCTCATCACCTTCGCCGCGAACCCCAACTACAACGGGGTTCTCGGTGCGGCAAAGACCGGGGATGTCACCCTGAAGTACTACACCGATGCCTCGAACCTGAAGCTCGATGTTCAGTCGGGCAACGTGGATGTGGCGTATCGCACGCTCAACGCGACGGACGTCGCCGACCTGCGTACCAACTCGAAGGTGACCGTCACCGACGGTCCCGGTGGAGCAATCCGCTACATCGTCTTCAACTTCAACACCATGCCGTACGGAGCAACAGCTGCCGATGCAAACCCGGCCAAGGCGCTCGCCGTTCGACAGGCCGCTGCTGATCTGATCAATCGATCCGAGATCGCCAGCCAGGCGTACAAAGGCACTGTCACCCCGCTGTACTCCTACGTGGCTGACGGCCTGACTGGTGCGACCACTGTACTCAAGGACCTGTACGGTGATGGCAAGGGCGGCCCCGATGCCGCGAAGGCCAAGGCTGTTCTCGCCGCGGCCGGCGTTACGACTCCGATTGTCTTCAACCTGCAGTACAACACCGACCACTATGGCGAATCGTCGACCGACGAGTACGCACTCGTGAAGAGCCAGCTAGAGTCGGGCGGACTGTTCACAGTCAACCTGCAGTCCACGGAGTACACCCAGTACTCAAAGGATCGCAGCGCGGATGTGTACCCCGAGTACAGCCTTGGCTGGTACCCGGACTTCTCCGACGCGGACAACTACCTCACGCCGTTCTTCGGTGCTGATAGCTTCCTCGTCAACCACTACAACAACGCTGATGTCGCGGCCGCGATCGCGAAGCAGGCGACGGAGACCGACCCGGCCGCGCGCGTGAAGGAGATCCAGGACATCCAGGCCAAGGTCGCCGCGGATCTCCCCACCCTTCCGTTGTGGCAGGGCGCCCAGAACGTGGTAACCGGTTCTGCTGTCAAGGGTGCAACCCTCGACGGAGCCTTCAAGTTCCGTTTCGGAACGCTGAGCAAGTAGTCCAGAACAGGAAAAGGGGCGGCTCGCCTTTTGAGCCGCCCCTTTTCCTGTGCATCCCGCGAGCGGTTAGCATCGAGGAACCCATGAGCACCGCAGCTGCACTCATCAAACAGGATCGGCCGACGAGCAAGCGCGTGCGCTCGGCGCGCGGCGGCAGCACGCTCTGGCGCTACCTGATGATCCGATTCCTCCTGATTTTCCCCACGGTTCTGATTCTCGTCACGATGGTGTTTTTCCTGATGCGGATCACCGGTGACCCGCTCACGGTGGCCCTCGGAGGCAAGCTGCCTCCCGACCAGCTGGCCGAACGCATCCACGCCGCAGGCTACGATCGACCGATCCTTGTGCAGTATTTCGAGTTTCTCGGGCAGGTATTCACAGGCAATTTCGGCAAGTCGATCACCGACGGCCAGTCGATCTCTGACCTGATCATCACGCACGGCACCGCAACGCTCGAGCTCACGTTATACGCCCTGATCGTGGCCTTCATTCTCGGAATTCCGCTGGGAATGCTCGCCGCGTATTTCCGAGACAAGGCTCCGGATGCGACGCTGCGTATCCTCGCAATCCTCGCTTACGCGACACCGGTATTCTTCTCCGGCCTCCTGTTCAAGTTGATCTTCGCGGTCTGGCTCGGTGTGCTGCCGGTCGCTGGCCGAGCTTCGACAAGAGGCGAGATCAGGCTGACCCAGGTACCGAATGCCACCGGGATCTACCTCATCGACTCGCTCCGCTCCGGGGACCCCGCGCTCGTGCTCGACGTGCTCAGCCATTCGGTTCTTCCCGGCCTCACCCTCGGACTTCTCACCGCCGGAATCTTCCTGCGACTTGTGCGCACTAACGTCATCGGAACGCTGTCGCGTGACTACGTCGACTCCGCCCGCTCGCGCGGAGTGAGCGAATTCCGTCTCGTGCGCAAACATGCATTCAAGCCGGCGCTTATCCCGATCATCACGGTCATTGGCCTGCAAATCGCAGTGCTTCTCGGTGGGGCCGTTCTCACCGAGACGACCTTCGAGTGGAAGGGTCTCGGCTTCGAACTGGCCTATTACCTCTCGAAACGTGACTTCGTCGCGGTGCAGGGCATCGTCGCACTGCTCGCGGTGATCGTCGCGATCACCAACTTCCTCGTCGATATCATCGCGGCGATCATCGACCCGAGGATTCGGTACTAGTGGCCGGGCCTCGTTCGTTCCTGCGCAACATCCCGGTTGTTCACCAGTTGCGCCAGAGTGTGGGACTGCAGCGCGGGATGCTCATCACGGGCCTCGTGATCACCGGATTCTTCATCCTCGTAGCAATACTCGCGCCCTTCATTTCGCCATACGGATTCAACGAACTTCGCAATTCCCATGGCCTGTTCGGCGCGCAGCAACCGCCAAGCGCCGCGCACCTCTTCGGCACAACGGCGGGCGGCTATGACGTGCTCTCCCGCGTGCTGTGGGGCGCGCAGACAGCGTTCTTCGTCATCATCGTTGCCATCGTGCTCTCGTTCCCGATCGGCGTATTCCTGGGCCTCATTTCCGGCTACATCGGAGGTTGGCTCGATCGCATCATGATCGTGATTGCGGATGCCGTCTACGCCTTCCCGAGCCTGCTGCTCGCAATCGTCGCGGCAATCGTGATCTCGGGTGGCCAGTCGAGCCTGTGGGGTGGCGTGTTTGCGGCAGCCATCTCAATCACGGTGGTTTTCGTGCCGCAGTACCTGCGCGTGATTCGAGCCGAAACGATACGTATCAAGGCCGAACCCTACGTGGAATCGGCGAAGGTGATTGGTACCAGCACCGGCCGCATCATGTTCCGTCACGTGCTGCGCAATGCCACCCGCACGCTTCCACTGATCGTCACGCTGAATAGCTCTGAGGCGATCCTCACCCTCGCGGGCCTGGGATTCCTGGGCTTCGGAATCGAGCCCACGTCGGCCGCGGAGTGGGGCTACGACCTCAACAAATCAGTGTCGGATGTCACGAGCGGAATCTGGTGGACCTCAGTCTTCCCCGGAGCCGCGATTGTGCTCGTCGTGCTCGGGGTAACTCTCGTGGGCGAGAGTCTCAACGACCTGGCAGACCCGCGGTTACGCACGCGCAGAAAGGCGGATGTCAGGGCATCGACGACCGCGGAATCCTCGACGGTGCCCGGCGGCAGCCTCGACGAGGTATTCCATGTTGACGAGTTGGAGACCCATGGCTGACGCCGTCGATGCAGTGCCGGTCGTCCAAATCGAGAATCTTGAGGTCACGTTCGTGACCGACGGTGGCGACATTGTGGCGGTCGACAAGGTCTCACTCTCAGTCGCTGCAGGTGAGGTGCTCGCAATCGTCGGCGAGAGCGGCAGCGGGAAGACCGTGACCGCGAAGTCGGTGCTCGGACTACTTCCAGAGACCGCGACGGCTTCCGGTGCGATCATCCTGAACGGCACAGACATCATCGGGCTGAGCCGCGAGAAGCTGCGATCGATCCGGGGGGTCGACGTGGCGATGGTCTTCCAAGAGCCGTCGCTCGCGCTCAACCCTGTTTACACGGTCGGTTGGCAGATCATTGAGGGCCTGCGCGCGCACGGGAGGCTGAGGTACAAGGACGCCCGCGAGAGGGCGATCGAGATCCTCGGTCGCGTCGGGATTCCGGAGCCGGAACGTCGCGTCGACTACTACCCGCACCAGTTCTCTGGCGGCCAAAAGCAGCGGGTCGTCATCGCGATGGCGCTGGTTCTGAAGCCCGAACTGATTGTCGCCGACGAGCCGACCACGGCGCTCGATGTGACTGTTCAGGCCGAGATTCTCGACCTGCTCCGGCGCTGCCGCGATGAGTTCGGTGCCGCGATCATCCTGATCACCCACAACATGGGGGTCGTTGCAGACCTGGCCGATCGTGTAGCTGTGATGCTCGACGGCAAGGTGGTCGAAGAGGCGGAAACGCAGACGCTGTTCTCGTCACCGCAGCATCCGTACACGAAACGCCTGCTGGCTGCTGTGCCTCGCGTAGGTGGGGGAGAAGCTCTCGCCGCAATCCGGGTGGCCGAGCGAGTTGCCGCCGGAACCGTGAACACCGAGGCTCCAGTGGTCGTTGCGCGGGACATGATCGTCGAGTATCCGGGCCGGTTCGGTCGCAACGGCTTCCGAGCCGTCGACAGGGTCAGCTTCACCATCAGCCCCGGCGAGGTTCTGGGTCTCGTGGGGGAGAGCGGCTCGGGAAAGACCACGATCGGGCGCGCCATCGGCGGGCTCACCAAGATCACCGGCGGTTCGCTGCACGTACTCGGGCACGAAATGCTGGGGGTGCGTGAGAAGGATTTCAAGCCGGTTCGCAGCGATATCGGGTTTGTCTTTCAGGACCCGGCATCAAGCTTCAACCCGCTTCTGACCATCGCGGAGTGCGTGGCCGAACCGCTTATCGTGCACGGCAGGGCTCGGGATGTCGCCTCAGCCCGCAGTCGGGTGAACGAGTTGCTCGAGGCCGTACAACTGCCTCGCGAGTACGGAGATCGCTATCCTCACGAACTCAGTGGTGGCCAGCGTCAACGGGCCAGCCTCGCGCGTTCACTCGCCCTCGAACCGTCCCTCTTGATCGCTGATGAGCCCACGAGCGCACTGGATGTGTCGGTGCAGGCCCGCGTGCTCGAACTCTTCGCGCAGATCCAGCGGGAGTTCGGTTTCGCTGCCCTGTTCATAAGCCACGACCTCGCGGTCGTGGACATGCTGTCAGATCGGATCGCGGTGCTGTGGCAGGGCAAACTCGTGGAGGAGGGCACCGGAGCCGACGTCCTGGGCGCGCCGAAGCATCCATATACGCAGCGCCTGCTCGCCTCACTTCCCGTACCGGATCCCGCCCAGCAAGCGCACCGTCGCCAACAACTGGAGTTGCTGCGCGAGAATGACTGATATGCCCGTGACAATCGCTTCCGCCAGCGTCGCGTCGGTTTCGGTGCGAGATCTTTCGTTGCGCTATCCGTCCGGTAATCCGGAGACCCGCTCGGTCGCGGTGAACGGCGTGAGTTTTGATATCGCGCCGGGCGAGGTGCTCGCGCTGGTCGGGGAAACCGGTTCGGGCAAGAGCACTCTGGCGAAGGCTGTCGGGCTCCGAGCCGATCTGCTCGACGAGGAATCCCCGCGGATCAGTGGCGGTTCGCTAAATATATTCGGCGCGCGAGTTCGCGGCATCTCACGCCGCAGGCGCGATCGACTGGGGCTGTATGTCGGCTACCTGCCGCAGGAAGCCGGTGACTTCCTCGAACCCCGTCTTACTGTCGGAGAGAACGTGGCAGAGCCAATTTTTTCACGTGACCGGCGCTTCGGCCAGGATGAAGCCGGGCATGCGGTCGCCACGCTCATTGATGCGGTGCGCCTCCCGCTGTCAACGATGAACAAGTATCCCCACGAGCTGAGCAAGGGCCAGCGCCAGCGGGTTGCAATCGCAAAAGCGCTCATTCTCGAACCGAGGCTGCTTGTCGCTGACGACCCGACCGCCGGCATTGACGTCACGGTTCGGGGCGCAATCCTCGACATCATCGTGTCACTGCAACGGCAACGGGGGTTCTCCGCGCTCATAGTCACGGCCGACCTCGCCGAGGTACGCCGGGTGAGTGACACGGTCGCAATCATGCACAGGGGAACAATTGTTGGGATCGGCAACCTTGAGCACGTGCTTGAGGATCCGCGGCATCCGTATGTGGCGGGCCTCGCCCGCTCCCTTGACCACCTAAAGGGACTTGAGCCGATGCCCGCCACCACCCAACTACCCGACCTCAACCAAGCGGAGGAACTGAGTGCCCACCAGTAGCGGCGCGCGCAAAGGCGGCGAACACCACGACCCTCTGGAGCGCACGGGAGTCGCCCTGGCGGCCGACCTGCGTCCCGAGTCCGGCCCGATCGCGATAGTTCCAGAACCGCGGTCACCCTTCACCGACGCGGTTGAGCGCGCCGGTGGAACGGTCGAGCCACTCTCGGAAGCCACGCGCGGGCTGCTCTGGCTGCGGCCGGACGGCGCTGGTCTCAGTGAGTTACTGCGCGAACATCCAGGCATCGGCTGGGTGCAGTTGCCGTGGGCGGGCGTCGACGGCTTTGCCGACACCCTTGCAGAATTCGCTGGCAGCGCGCTCCCCATCTGGACGAGCGCAAAGAGTGCATTTTCCGATCCCGTAGCCGAGCACGCGCTCGCGTTGGCGCTCGCCATCATGCGTGGACTGCCCGACAAGGCGCGCTCGACGAGTTGGAGCCGCTCCAAGGTGGGAATCTCGCTTTACGGCCGCTCGGTTGTGATCATCGGGGCCGGCGGGATTGCCATCGAGCTGATCCGTCTCCTGCGGGCGTTCGACACGCACATCACGATTGTCCGTCGCCATGCCGCGGATGTTGTGGGCGCGCAGCGCACCGTGACCTCCCAACAGCTTCTGGCCGTCCTCCCGGATGCCGACCTGGTGGTTGTTGCCGCAGCGTCGACGGATGAGACCGCCCAACTGATCGGTGCGGCCGAGCTCGCCGCGATGAAACCGACTGCCGCCCTGGTCAATATCGCGCGCGGCAGGCTCGTGGATTCGGAGGCGCTGGCCGCTACGCTCAACGCGGGCCATCTCGCGGGGGCCGGGCTCGACGTCACGGATCCCGAACCACTTCCGGATGGGCATCCACTGTGGAGCGCGCCACGATGCATCATCACCTCACACTCGGCCGACACTCCGGAAATGACCGAACCCCTGTTGGCCGGTCGTGTGAGTCATAACGTGACGGCCTTCCTCGGCGATGGCGCCTTCATTGGGGTCGTCGATCCGAAAGAGGGCTACTAGCATTTGGCGGATTTTGGTGCCGCGTAGTCTTTGGTAAAGTAAGCACGCTGTTCCCGCAATCCTCGATAGCTCAATTGGCAGAGCAATCGGCTGTTAACCGATAGGTTCTTGGTTCGAGTCCAAGTCGGGGAGCGAAGGCCCTCAGACCCTCCACGGTCTGAGGGCCTTTTTGTCGGCCGCTTGACGTCCCCGCTACTCCGCAGGGAGTAGGGGCTGCACACCCACCGGCCGATGACGGCGCCAGAGACCGCCGATACGATCGACCCATGCGCTCTCGCGGTCACATCACTGCCGGGGCATGGCGTGAGCGCGCATGGCCGGACCTCGCGTGGCATGACCAGATGCTGAACCTGGCGCCTGAGCGGCGCAGGATGAGCGCGCGAGCGCGCCTCCTCGTGCCGGTGGTCATTTCGCTGGTACTCCAGGCTTCCGCGGCACTCTTTTTCCTGACCCGTCAGTCCAGCCCGATGCCCGTTGTCCCGGTCGTGGTTCTCGTGCTGGCAATCGTCGGACCACTGGTGCTGCTAGCCGCTCGACGTTTCCCGGGTCCGGTCGTCGTTTTCATGACGGCCGCCGCATGCGCTGACTTCCTCCTGGCGGATCCCATGCCGGGCCCACCCTACTTCGCCCTCGCTTTTGCAATCGGCGGTGCCATCGTGCGAGGTGCTCGTATTTGGGCGTGGGTTTCGGTCGGTATCGGCTGGATCGTCACGTTACTGATCGGAATCCTGTTCGGCCTCGACTGGCATCCGGCGCGGATCGCCGCCACGACGCTCGGAATTCTGGTCGTTTTCGGTATGGGCGAGGCAATTCGCACGAAGCGCGAGAATTTCGAGCGATATCGGGGTGCCGTACTGCAGCGACGCCAGACCGAGGTGCAGGCCGAGCGCGTACGTATCGCGCGTGAACTGCATGATGTGCTGGCACATTCACTCAGCCAGATCAACGTGCAGGCAAGTGTGGGTCTCCACCTCTTGGATAAGCGTCCGGCACTAGCGGTACAGCAGGCCACTGAAGCTCTCGCCAGCATCAAGGAGACCTCGAAGACGGCCCTCGACGAGGTCCGCTCAGTGCTGGGCGTGCTGCGCGCTGAAAACGGGGCGGACCCACAAGCACCCCTCGTTCCGGAACCTGACCTTTCGCGATTGCCCGGGCTCGCCGCATCCGTCACCTCGCAGGGGGTTGAGGTCACGATCGAGAATCGGGTCGACAGTGCGCCGAAAGGCGTGCAACTCGCCCTGTACCGCATCGTTCAGGAGTCGCTCACGAACGTGGTGCGCCACGCGCATGCCACTCAGGCAACGGTCGACATTGGAGAGGATGACAAGAATTACACAGTCTCGATTGGGGACAACGGCGTTGGCCTGCACCGCGAGATCGATTCCTCCGACTCCAACGGAGGCCGGGGCATGCTCGGCATGCAGGAGCGCGCCGAGTTGCTCGGAGGTCTGCTCACGACCGGCTCAAGCGCCGCGGGTGGGCTGCTCGTGACCGCCACGATTCCACGGAAAGAAACCTTCGAATGATCCGCGTGGCAATCGTTGATGACCAGCATCTCATTCGTGCGGGTTTCCGCAGCCTGCTCGAAGCAGAATCCGACATTGAGGTCGTGGGGGAAGCAGGCACCGGGGTGGAGGCGGTGTCGCTCGTCACGGCAACCCGTCCAGATGTCGTGCTGATGGACATCCGGATGCCCGAGGGAGACGGGCTCTGGGCCACTGAGCAGATCGCCAGTAAGCCCGAACTCGCGGGTACCCACATCGTGATCGTGACGACGTTCGAACTCGACGAGTACGTTGGGCGCGCAATTCGCGCCGGCGCAAGCGGTTTCCTGGTGAAGGATACCGAGCCGGAGGAGTTCATTCGTGCGGTACGCGTGGTGGCTGCGGGGGATGCGCTCCTGAGCCCCGGGGTCACGCGTCGCCTCCTCGAGCGCATCTCCGGCGAATTGCGGGAAGCGCCGAATACGTCGCAACTCACCGTGATCACCGAGCGGGAGCGCGAAGTGCTTGCTCTCGTCGGTCAGGGGCTCACCAACGACGAGATCGGTCGCCACCTTTTTCTCAGTCCGCTGACCGCCAAGACGCACGTCTCGCGGATCATGTCCAAGCTCGCGGCGCGAGACCGAGTGCAACTCGTTGTGATCGCCTACGAGACAGGTCTGGTCACTGCGGGTCGGTAGCCGGGGTAGCCCCGTCGAGGAATGTGCGCCCGCCGGAGTAGAGCGAGTAAAGCCCCGAAGCAGATTCAGGAGAGGGCCAGCCGGGCGAGGCTGGAGGTGCTGCGTGCCAACACCACCTTCACTCCACCAGCGGCCCAATAGGTCACCTGCTCTCCTGCGGCATTTCCCGGGGAAGTCGGCAAATAGATAGAGTCTCTCTTTGCACCACGATGGTGCAGAGGGGGACTTTTTTGTCTGAGAGCACGCCGGCCGGTGACACGTCCGGCGTCGCCGCGGCTCGTCGCGCGGCGATCCGGGCGAGCTTCGCGGTCGGTGTCGCTGTATCGGCCTATGGCGTCTCGTTCGGGGCACTTTCGGTGGTCTCCGGCCTCAGTATCTGGCAGACCTGTGTGCTCAGCCTGCTGATGTTTTCGGGCGGTTCGCAGTTCGCACTGGTCGGGATCCTCGCGGGTGGGGGCGCAGCGGCGGGCGGGGCGGCAATCGCGAGTGCGGCGCTGCTGGGCACGCGAAACGGGCTTTACGGGCTGAAGGTGGCGCCGATCATCCGTGCTCCGTGGCCGAAGAAGCTCCTGGCTGCACACTGGACGATTGATGAGAGCACTGCGGTCTCCCTCGCCCAGCCCACGGTGATCGGCCAGCGCGCGGGCTTCTGGTGGACCGGCGCGATCATCTACATCGGCTGGAACCTCACGACTTTGATTGGCGCCCTGATCGGCAACCTTCTCGGGGATGTCAGCCGATTTGGTCTGGATGCTGCTGCCGCAGCAGCATTCCTCGGTCTCCTGTGGCCCAGGCTCAAGCAACTGCAGCCGGTGGTGGTCGCGATCGCCGCCGCGGTGGTCGCGGCGGTGC
Organism: Salinibacterium sp.; assembly: GCA_043721995.1. Classification (GTDB taxonomy): domain Bacteria; phylum Actinomycetota; class Actinomycetes; order Actinomycetales; family Microbacteriaceae; genus Rhodoglobus. Next base: position 38,868 of record JAYSPT010000162.1, read on the forward strand.
TCACTCCCGCACTGCCGCCGGGCATCCCCGTGCTTGCCGTCGCGCTCGTCGCCGTGGCGGTGGGTTTGACAAACTGGTTCGGACCGCGCTCCACGCCGGTTGATGGTAGCGCGCCGTGACGACCTGGCAGATCATCATTCTCGCGTCGATCGCGGTGCTCGCGCTCAAGGTCGGGGGCTATCTCGTACCGCCGCGACTGTTCGCGGCACCAACCCCCGCCCGCGTCGCAAACCTGCTCACGGTTGCACTGCTCGCGGCGCTCATCGTGGTGCAGACCCTCGGCGCGGGGCGCGGCATAAACGTGGACGCGCGGGTTCCCGCGGTATTCGTCGCTGCGGGTCTTTTCGCTTTGCGGGTGCCGTTCATCATCGTGGTCGCCGTCGCAGCCCTCGTAGCTGCGTTGATCCGTGCTGTGTTTTAGGCGACATTTTCGGCACAGTCCGGTCAGCCCTCCGGATGCTCTTGCCCGGGCATCCACGACTGGCCGGGTTGTCCCCAACCCTTCTTCTTGATCGCCTTCGCGGCGGCGCGAGCCTCATCATGGTCGAGTCGGTCGGCATACAGGACGCCGTCGAGGTGGTCACACTCATGCTGGAAAATGCGGGCCAGCCAGCCCTCAGCCCTAACTTCGAACTCGCTGCCGTCGAGACCGCTCGCCCGCAGGATCGCAAGATCTGCCCTGCGCAGGGGAAAACGCTCACCGGGGATCGAGAGGCAGCCCTCCGACTCGTTCTCCTCATCCGCCTCACCGACTGCCATGGGGCTCAGCCAGAGTCGCGGATTGATCGCAACCCCGCGATGCACAGTGCTGTCGTCATCGGTCCAGTCGTACACGAAGAGCCTCAAACCAACGCCAACCTGCGGCGCAGCAAGCCCTACGCCGGGAGCCGTTTCCATGGTCTCGAAGAGGTCGGAGACCAGTTCGCGCAGCGAATCATCAAAATCAATGACGTCGGCCGCCACACGGTGCAGCGCTGGATCACCGGTGATCCGGATCGGGAGAACGGCCATTCACCAAGAATATCGGCACTTCAGCGGGTAGATTCGATGGGTGCCGTTGCCGTTCCTCACGCTCTCCGACCAGCTCAACCTACCCACAACAGCGTGGCTGGGCATCCTGCTCGCGCTTATCGCAGCGGTACTTCTCGCATTCGGGACCCAGCTGCAGAACCGCGGCGTCGTGCAGGTTGACCACGCCACAAGCGGCACCCAGACGGGCTTGAGTCTCGGGCAGCTTCGCCTACTTCTGGCACGACGCGCATGGGTAGGCGGCACGTTGCTGTTGGGAGCCTCGGTCGTTCTTCAGCTGACCAGCCTTAGTTTCGCACCCCTGATCGTCGTTCAGCCGCTCGGCGCCATCGCTCTGGTCATCACCGCCATCATGAATTCACGCATCACGAAGGTGCCGCTGGATCGGGTGTCAATTCGCTCGATCGTCATCTGCATCGCCGGAGTCGGGATGTTTGTGACCATTGCGGCGCTGTTCGGCCAGTCACACCCGATCACTGCAACCCAACTCGTGACCGTGCTCATCATCCTTTTGGTGGTGCTGGCGATTCTGATCACGCTTTTCGTGCGAGCACGCAAACGAGCTCCCCGCCCTATTTTCTATGTCATCGCTGGCGGAGTGCTCTTCGGCTTCGTCGTCACCCTCGCGAAGGTGGTTATTGATCGCGTGAAGACGATCATGGTGGGGGAGTACACGTTCGGGCCCACCGACATCCTGACCTTGCTGTGCATTCTGGCACTGGCCGCGGGCGCCCTGCTCGGCACGTACTTCGTACAGACAGCACACTCATCCAACCCGCCTGACATCGTCGTCGCAGGCCTCACGGTCATTGACCCACTGGTGGCAGTCTCGATCGGAATTATCGTGCTCGGCGAGGCCGCCGGGGCACCCCTCTGGGCGGTTTTTGCGTTCGCTATTGCTGCCGCGGCCGCGATCTATGGCGTCATCTCGCTGTCGCGCCACAACGCAAACAGTCCGGCCGAAACGTCGCCAGCCGACGCGCCTGCCGCCTGAGTATGCGCGCCGTAGGGTACGTTGGAGCGCGTGCCTGATGCGGATTCTTCACTTACTGAGCGGGTATCACCCCACCTGGGAAAGCCTCGGCTTCGCATCCTGATCGGTGCCGACACCTTCTGGCCCGAAATCAACGGGGCCGCAAGCTTCATCGCCCGACTCGCCGCCGGCCTCGTCGCTCGAGGGCACGACGTGCACGTCGCGGCACCCTCGTATTCGAACACGAAAGTCGGCGCGCTCACCGAAGAGCACGAAGGGCAGAAGATAACGGTTCACCGCATCTACTCCTGGCGCTGGTACCCACACCCTTGGCTGCGCTTCGCGCTCCCGTGGCGCATTAAACAGAACAGCGCCAAAATACTCGACCGGGTGAAACCGGACGTAGTGCACTTTCAGTCTCATGTCATCGTCGGACGGGGGATGACCCTCGAAGGCGAGAAGCGCGGCGTTCGCCTCATCGGCACGAACCACTTCATGCCTGAGAACCTCCTTGAGTACACCTTCATCCTCCCGCCGTTCCTGAGCGCGTGGGCAGTCGGGCTCGCGTGGGCTGCCGCCGACCGCACCTTCCGACGCGCTGAACGCGTGACCACCCCTACCCGGAAAGCTGCCGAGTACCTCGAGGCCAATACCTCCCTGAGGGGAGTGCTCGCAGTTTCCTGCGGAATCGACGCCCACAACTACACGCCGAATATGGCCCAGCGCACCGACAACCTCATCGTGTTCCTGGGTCGCGTCGTCGAAGAGAAGCAGATTGACAAACTGATCCGCGCGTTCGCGAAACTTGATCCGGAACTGGATGCCCGGCTCGAGATCGTCGGAGGTGGCGAGCTGGAGAACAAACTGAAGGCACTCGCGATCTCCCTCGGTGTCGCGGACCGCACCACGTTTACCGGCTATGTGGGCGACGCGTACCTGCGCCAAGCGCTCACCCGCGCCACCGTTTTTGCGATGCCCTCGATTGCGGAACTGCAGAGCATCTCCACGATGGAAGCGATGGCATCCGGGCTGCCTATCGTGGCGGCTGATGCGATGGCGCTGCCGCACCTCGTGCAAGACGGCGTGAACGGTTTTCTGTTCAAGCCGGGGGATGTCGACGACCTCGCCGCCAAGCTGACCAAGGTGCTGACGATGCCCGAGGATGCATACCAGGCGTTCAAGCGGGGCAGCCTCAAGATCGTCGAGTCGCACGACATCCAGCGCACCCTCGACACGTTCGAGACCCTCTACCGCGGCGAGAAGCTGCCGGGAGAGTAGGGGTTGCTCGCCCGGGTTACGACTGAGAACGCGGAACTATTTCGGTCGGAAGTGCACGAAGATGCGACCGAAATTCTTCGAATCCTTCTCAACCCGGTGGTACTGGACTTTGATCTCGGGCTGATCCAGAAACCGCAGCACGCGCTTCTTCAAGGCCCCTGACCCCTTGCCGGGGATGATTTCGACCAATGGTGCCTTTTTGGCAACAGCCTCTTCGATGATCGCGCGCAGCGCACGATCGATGTCGCCGTTGCTGTTGTAGATGTCGTGCAGATCCAGTGTCAACTTCACCTACCCATCCTCCATTACCGACGCACTGACCCTCCCGGCAGATTTCGAGAAAATCCCGCAGCCAGCTCCGAGTGCCATTGACGCATCGTCGCGAGACCTGACCTGCCAATACACCGAGGTCGGGGAACTCATCGCCGGACTGCAATTGATCTAGAGGGGTCCGTCGTTCGTGGAATGTCGGGCGGTGCAAATCCCCGTGCCGGTGTCGCTCGCGGTCGGTCGAAGACTTACAGCACGCCCTGTATCGTGTAGTCCGCGGGCAATCGCGTCGGCACGGGGCGGTAGCTCAGCTGGTTAGAGCAGCGGACTCATAATCCGTCGGTCACGGGTTCAAGTCCCGTCCGCCCCACCGATGATGCTGACCTTGCCTCGCACCTTCGGCGGTTTCGATAGCATTCATATCGACGTGCCGGGCGTTTGTCGTAGTATCTGCTTTGCATGGGCGAGTCGAATGGTCATGACAGGGAGCGAATCGTGGGACCTTCGCATCGACAAATGCCTGGTGGGATGAGTCGGCGCACCGCCGTCGGGCTGTTCGGACTCGCAGGGCTCGGCGCGCTCGGAGCCGGGTTTGTGGTCGGGTCCCACCCGGCAACCGCACATCCGCCGCTGATCCGCGCGCTCGGTGCTCCGCATTCGGCACCGCGACCGTTCCCAAAGCCGTTCGCGCTACCTCAGCACTTCACTGCCCCGACTCTCGCGCGAGCCGCCACACCTGGTGGCGCGATCTTCGGCCTGCCCGCTAGTTTGTCTCTCATTGCCTTGACCGTGGATGATGGCAACAGTACGGACGTGGTGGCCGCGTACGTGAAATTTCTCCGCGATACGGGCATGCGGTTGACCTTCTTTCTCAATGGACGGCGGCCATCGTGGACCGACAATGCAAGCGCCTTACGCCCGCTCGTGGAAAGCGGGCAGGTGCAACTCGGCAACCACACTTGGTCCCATCCCGATTTACGCACCCTCTCAACCGGCAAGATCGTCGACCAACTGATGACTAACCACGACTTCATCACAAAGACCTATGGGGTGGATTCTCGGCCCTACTTTCGTCCGCCCTACGGCTATCGGGATGATCGTGTGGATGCCGCCGCGGCATCTGTCGGATACACCGTGCCGGTCATGTGGTACGGCTCTCTGTCGGATTCGACTTTGATTAGTGACGCAGACCTGATGGACTCGGCGACTCGGTGGATGCTGCCGCACTATATTGTGATCGGCCACGCGAACTACCCGACGGTGACCCGGCACTTCACAGATATCGTGAAGATTGTGCACGACCGCGGGTTGACTCCGGTGACTTTGGATGACGTGTTTTTGCGCCCCTAACTCAAGTCGTGTCCGCCCAGCCGAGCATCGGTGGCGCCTACGTCATAGCGAGTATTCCTGGGCGTTTTGATCGGGATGACCTTCCAAGGGCTGCACCGTCCACGAGTGTGCCTTGTCGATGCCGGCTGATTCATCGTGCTCCGCGTCTGCGCTCGTCGCCTGGACAGCGCCAGCCGCGTGATGCGACGGTGCGAGGGTGCGACGATGCGTAGACGGTGAACGGCCGCAGCGGTTCGGCACCGATGTTGATGACGTCGTGCCACATCCCGGCGGGGACACGGATGCACCATTGCAGGAAACGTCCAGTCCACGCAACCGCACGGTAGTTATCGTTGTGGCGGGTGGAAGACTCGACGTCGAAGGCATTCGGACGAAGGCCGATGTCGCCGAGGCTCGTAGCTTCTGCTTCCCACGTACAGGGGTCGGCACCGGTCGTTCGTGTCACCGTATCGTTCAAACTGAGAACAGCTGAAGGGTGGGCTTTTCGATAGGGCCGAACGTCGCAACAAACCCGGAACGGCCGTAGCCTTGAAGGCGTGGACTATAAAACTCTCGGAAATTCTGGCGCGATCGTGTCGGAGCTGGCACTCGGAACCATGACCTTTGGCGCGGAGGCCGACGAACCTACGTCGCACGCCATCCTGAATACATTCGTCGAGAATGGCGGTACCTTCATCGATACGGCTGACGTGTATTCGTCGGGTGGGTCGGAGAGGATCATCGGGCACTGGCTTGCGAAGCACCCGGACGAGTCCAAGCAGGTTGTGATCGCAACGAAGGGCCGATTCCCCATGGGCGTCGGCCCGAACGACCACGGTCTCTCGCGGCGTCATCTCCGCACGGCGCTCGACGCGTCACTCACTCGGCTGGGCGTCGAGCACATCGACCTTTACCAGATGCATGCGTGGGATGCCCTGACGCCCCTTGATGAGACTCTCACTTTCTTGAACGACGCGATCTCGGCGGGCAAGGTCGGATACTACGGCTTCTCGAACTACCTGGGCTGGCAGCTGACGAAAGCCGTTCACCGCGCCATCGCGCTCCACCTCGCCCCGCCGGTCACCCTGCAGCCGCAGTACAGCCTGCTTGTGCGCGACATTGAGCACGAGATCGTTCCTGCGGCCCTGGACGCGAGCATCGGACTCCTGCCTTGGTCGCCCCTTGGCGGCGGTTGGCTGTCCGGCAAGTACAAGCGGGACGAGGCGCCGACCGGGTCCTCGCGGCTCGGAGAGAACCCCGAGCGTGGAATGGAGGCGTGGGAGGCGCGCAACCGAGACGAGCGCACATGGCGCGTGATCGGAGCCGTGCAGGATGTCGCGCACAATCACGATTCAAC
>JAYSPT010000163.1:0-8143 GCA_043721995.1 Salinibacterium sp.
GTTACAACTGGGCACTGGCGATCGTCGCCGGAACCGTCGCCGTAGTGATCATCGTGCTGATGTCATTCAAGCGAGAGAAGCGAAAGCCCAACCAGTTAGCCCGTGAGGCCACGCCTTCGGTCAGCTAGACAATGCTTCCACCGCACGCCATCGGCTTTGAATATCCCGTAAAGCACTTCGGCCGTGTGTTCTTGCCGTTGACTCCGTGGCCTATGCGTCGGCACCTAACCACTTTCAGGGGTGCACCAACGATTGGAATCAAAGCATGCTAGACGCGGCCCGGCTGAGTTAGCAGCGTTTCTCAGTAATGCGGCTCCTGAAGCATTTTTCCTGCGCTCGCACAGCACCCGCTGCTGGCATGTGGCCAGCTCGCATCGCCGTTCCTGAATCTTTGGGTAGGAGCATCCAATTCCGAGGCTACAAAGACCTCGCGTGCGGTGTCGCAGCTTCCCGAATGCGATGATATCCGGCTGCTTCCTGAGAGCTGAGAAGACACGGGAGGCGCCCACAGAAAGCGGGGCCGGGGCCCCTGATCAGGTCGGACTCGGAGGCCTTCTGGTTCTGTGGTCACGTGCCGCGGCGTGCCTTGTCATACTGCCGGTGACGGACGTCAACTTCCGCGAGGCGCTCGTTCGGTGGGGAGGTCGGAACAGGCGCATTGAGTCGGTCGGACCGACCGTCACTGCGATGATGTCCCGCGGGGGCTGGCTGTTTCACTCGAAGCCGAATGGCTCGTCAAATGAGCGACGACCGTAGTGATGAAAAACGCTGACATTGACCGCTCGGTGTCGATTCGGGTCCCATTAGGCAGTAGGTACCCACCCCGCCCAGCAACTGTCGATTGGCCATTTCTCGCGGATTCGGGCGCCTGGTCAGCACTCATAGTCGTTTGTAGTGCTCGGTCGCAGCCGAAAGCGGTCCTCTTCGGTGGGATGGGCTGAGACAATGGGCTTCAAACAGTTCGAGCGGCCTCGACAAATCGATCGTGATCGGGATCTGCCGCTGTTGGTTCTAAACCAGAGAAGCAACGAGAGGGTGCGATGTCCGTCCGTCGAGAGAGCACCGCGACTACGACTACTTTGTCGCGCGTAAACCAGACCGCGATTCTGGAGCTCCTGCGTGATTCCGGTGCCGTCTCGCGCCAACAGATCGGCGCGAGGACCGGCCTCAGCCCAGCGACCGTCAACCGTCTGACTGCGGCGCTGATTGACGAGGGTGTGATCGTTGCGGCGGGGCAGGAGCCCTCGACCGGGGGGCGGCCATCCGTGCTCCTGCGGTATTCGGGCGGAACACGGCTGGTCGCGGCCATGCAGTTGCACGCCGATCGCGCATCAGGCGTGCTCGTCGACTTCGACGGCAAGATCGTCTTTCGCCGCGAAAGTGTCTTTACCTCCATTGATGTCGTCGCCGGTCGAAGTGAGAAAGAGCGGGCCAAAGCTCAGAGCGCTCAACTTGAACTCATCATGGGATTATTTGATTGCCTACTCGCTACGGCCAAGGGAATGGGGTCGCCGGCGATGGCTGTCGGCGTGGCAGTCCCCGGCGTTGTTCGCGTTCCCGAAGGTTCAGTCGGAAGTATCCCCGAGTTCGGCTGGAATGATCTCCCGCTCGGGCGACTAATGCGCGATCGATGCGACATACCGGTCATCGTGGAAAACGATGCCAATGCAATAGCGTTTGGCGAGTTGCGCAGAGGGGCAGGTAAGGGCCTGTCCAGCCTGGTCACAATTTTCCTCGGGCGTGGGTTTGGCGCAGGCATCATTGCGAACGGTGAGCTTTATCGTGGTGCGCGCGCGGAAGCTGGCGAGGTCGGCTACATGTTGATGGATCGGTTCGCCCTCACCCGGCGGTATGGAGAATCGGGGGACCTCGAGGACCGTATCGGCTCGGTCGCCCTCACCCGACGGGCGGTTGAACGGGGGATCCCTCTGCCCGAGTCGGGTGGCGTGACGGCGGAAGTCATCTTTGCGTTGGCGAGGGCGGGAGATCCTGCTGCAATTGAGATTGGCGATGAGATTCTCGACATGGTGTCGATTGCGATTGCATCGCTTGTTGTGGTGCTCGATCCAGAAATTGTCATCGTCGGCAGCAGCTTTCTGGGAGGCGCCACGGAGGCAATCGCTGCAGTTAATGAGCGACTCAATGGACGCATCATTCGGCTTCCGCGGCTCGAGCCGACGACTTTCGGCGAGGATGCGGTTCTCATCGGCGTCGCGGAACTGGCCGTCGCCGAGGTGAACGACTTCACCTACCTCGCACGCTAGAGCCGTACGCTCAAACTGTGGGCTGGGGGTGAACCCGCTTGACAGCGTGATCCGCCTGTGGTTATGGTTGGAATTCTTCTTATCACTTCGATAAGAAAGAACTCAGCGCCGCGGGAAACCGGGTGCCTTATTCCACCGGAGCCCATGTGATAGTCGGTGTCGACCTCGGTGGAACGAAGACCCATGTCGTCGTAGAGACCTATGGGGAGGTCATTCTCGACGTATCCGTGTCGACCGCGAGCTGGCAGCGGGGTGAGTTACTCGACGATGTCGAGAATTCCGCGCGTCTATTGCAGCTATTCGCGCAGATCGACGGGTCCCACACTGCCTCCGTCGTCGTCGGCGCACACGGCCTCGATAGTGAGCGGCAAGCCGAAGAATTCCGAATCCGTATGGAGGCGCGTCACTCTGGCAGGGTGGTTGCCATCAACGACGTCGAGCTTGTCGCTCCCGCGGCTGGCCTCGATACAGCGATTGCTGTCATCGTGGGAACCGGCTCCAAGATCGTCGGGCGCAACTCAAGCAACGAGTTAGTGTCTGCCGGTGGACACGGTTTCCTGTTCAACGACCCTGGAAGTGCACCCGGGCTTGCACGCGAAGCCGTGAAGAGTGTGCTCGATGCGTACGACGACGGAGACGTCCCGGACGCCCTCGGCCAAAACCTTATGAGCCACTTTGGAGTCAGCGATATTGTCGCACTCTCCTGTGCGTTCAACGGTGATGCTCGCCTCTCGACTTGGGCAGCCCTTGGTCCGCTGGTGTTCTCGTCTGCGGACGAGGGCAGCGTGATCGCAGACTCTGTCATCGATTGCGCAGCCCGAGAGCTCGCCCGCGATGTCGGCCGGGTCCACGCCCGCGGAGCGGCCGGGTCGAACGTAGTTTGCGCCGGTGGTGTCATCACCAACCAGCCACGCCTGTATCGGGCCCTGACCCGACACATCGACGACCTCGACCTCGGTTTGTCCGTGAGTCTTCTCACAGTCCCACCCGTCGTCGGAGCTGTCGCGCTTGCAAGAAAGCTTCACAGCAAACACTATTCACATTGATCCAATGGAGGACCACATGAAATTCAGCACTAGACGGGCTCGTCGAGCCATTGGGGGAGTCACCATCGCCGCCATCGCGGCAATGATCGTCTCCGGATGCAGTATCACCGGTGCGAGCACGACGGCTGGCGCAGCAGGGAGCGACAGCGGAACCGTCAACGCCCTCTTTATGAAGCAGGCGGGATATTCCGAAACCGACGTTGCCGCGATGATCAAGGGTTTCGAGAAGATCAATCCGAAGATCACCGTCAATCCAACCTTTGTGGCCTATGACGCGCTGCACGACAAGATCGTTACTTCGGCGCCCGCCGGAACTTACGATGTGGTGCACCTCGATGTGATCTGGCCCGCGGAATTCGCTTCCAAAGGACTCGTCACGGATGTGACCGACAAGATACCAGGGACGGAAAAATCCAACATACTCGGCGGTGCCCTAAGCTCGGCAGAATACAAGGGCAAGTACTTCGGAATGCCGTGGGGACCCTCCACTAAACTCTTTTTCTTTAACAAGGCTATGCTCGCTAAAGTCGGAGCGACCGAAGCCGACGTGAAGACCTGGGCCGGGGTTCTCGCAGTCGCGACGAAGCTGAAGGCCGCAGGGGTCGTCAAGTACCCGCTGTCCTGGAGCTGGGCTCAGGCTGAGGCCCTCATCTGTGATTACTCCGACATCCTCGGCTCATTCGGCGGAAGCTTCACCGATAAGTCCGGCAAGCTTGACGTGAACAACGCCGCTGGCGTCAAAGCGGTGACCTGGATGAAGAAGACCCTCGACGACGGGCTCACCGACCCGGCCTCGCTCACGTTCCTGGAAGACGATACTGACAAGTCCATGGCCGCGGGTAAGACGGCGATGGAGTTGAACTGGGAGTCGACGTTCCGCGACCTCAACGACTCGAAAATCTCCACGATCGTCGGCCAGGCTGGTGTCTCTGCCCCTCCTGCAGGTTCCACCGGATTGAACCCGGGCGTCAACGGCTCAATGGCTCTATCCATCCCCACGGGTTCGAAGCATCAGGGAGCCGCCTGGAAGTTCATCCAGTACGTCACCAGCCAGTCGGTGCAGGACAAGTACGTGGCAAGTCAAATGACGAACTGGAAGAAGAGCTACACCAACCAGACCATCACAGCGTCTAACCCGGAAGTCTTCGCCGCTGCTGGTAAAGCATACGACTCCATGATTTCGCGGCCTGCCGTTGCCAACTACAACTCGGTCTCGCAGATTCTGCAGGTCGAACTACAGAATGCTCTGCTCGGCAAGAAGACAGCGCAGCAGGCCATGGACGACGCAGTCAAGCAGGCACAGGGCTAAAAGATCATGACGGTTGCCAGCGCGAAGAAGGGCGTGAATTCGCTCACACCGGAGAAGCGAAGAAAAGGATTCGAGAAGCAGGGAAGGCTGGCTTTCTGGCTGCTTCTGCCAGCAGCGATCGCGGTCTTCGGGGTCATCATCTACCCGATGTTCCGGACGCTTCTCGTTTCGCTCTTCCAAGTCAACTCCGCGCTGGCAACCGTCACTCCGTTTGTCGGGCTCGAAAACTACGCGCATGTGCTCTCCGACCCTCAGTTCTGGGCCTCCCTCGGGCGCACTCTGTACTTCACACTCGTTTCGACGGGGCTGGAACTGGTCCTCGGACTCGCAGTCGCCGGGCTCCTCAACGCGAAACTGAAAGCGCGATGGCTGTTCCGCACGATAGTGGTCATTCCGTGGGCGATTCCCACGATCGTCAACGCCGCAATGTGGAAGGGAATCTACAACGCCCAATACGGTGCGCTGAACGCCCTCCTCACCCAGCTGGGCATCATCAAGGACTACCAGGTGTGGCTAGGTGATCCCACGCTGGCGCTCAACATGGTCATCCTCGCCGACGTGTGGAAGACAGTGCCGCTTGTCGCCTTCTTCCTCCTGGCCGGCCTTACCGCCATACCGACCGAACTATACGAGGCCGCAAAACTCGATCGCGCAAGCTGGCCACGAATCTTCCGCTCGATCGTGCTTCCCATGCTCGTGCCCTCTATCTCGATCGTGCTGGTCCTCCGCACGGTCGAAGCATTCAAGGTCTTCGACATCATTTACGCGATGACCCGCGGTGGACCCGTCAACGGCACATCCACGGTCGCCTACTTCGCCTACCAGACCGCGTTCTCCGACCAGAACTTCGGTGTCGGCTCGGCCCTCTCCTACATCATCGTGATCATCATCCTCGCGCTGTCCGCGATCTATCTCCGGCTGTTGCGCAAGTCCGAAATGAGCCTGCTGTGAAGAGCCCTACTCGTGCGTCGATCCTTCTTCACGTTGCGGCATGGATCGTCGCGCTCTGCGCACTTGCCCCGTTCAGCTACATGGTGCTGGCCAGCCTCACGCCGCAGCGAACCCTCATTACTACGCCATTGCGGTGGATACCAAGCTCGCTTGATTTCAGTCGCTATGTCACGATCTTCCAGGGGGGTGCGGGGAGTGCCGGCGCAACGTTTCGCGCCGCGATGTTCAACTCGACGATTGTTGCGGTGGGCACAGTCGTGGTGTCGATGGTGGTCGGAATTTTAGGCGCTTATGCTTTCGCCCGGCTGAGATTCCGATTCCGTCGAGTCGTGTTGATGCTGTTCCTTGCGACCTATATGCTGCCGCAGATTGCGCTGCTCATACCGCTCTACCTGATCCTCAATTCGCTCGGATTGCTCAACACCACGACCGGCCTGATCTTCGTGGACTGTGCGCTCGTCATACCCTTCGTGCTGTGGATCTTGAGCAATTATTTCATGACCATTCCAGAAGAGCTGGAGGAAGCTGCCCGCATCGATGGGACGACAAGACTCGGTGCCCTGTTCTACGTCGTACTTCCTGCGGCCCGCCCGGGGATTTTTGCCGCCATCATGTTTTCGTTCCTGCTCGCATGGGACGAGTTTATGTATGCACTCATCTTCACGTCATCGGATGAAGCGAAAACGCTCCCGGTCGCGATCAGCGAGTTCGCGGGGCGTTATACGACCGACTTCGGGCTTGTCGCGGCCGGTGGAATCGTCGCGGCACTTCCCCCGCTCCTCGTCGCAATAATCTTCCAGCGCTTTGTCGTCAGCGGCATGGCAGCTGGCGCAGTGAAAGGATAGGAATCTCGTGCCAAGGAAGATCCCCTTCATCGAAGCGATGCGCTCCCAGCCGGAGCAACTTGCTGTTGCCTACACTAACCTCATGCGTGATCTCGACGCGGCAACGCTTACAGAATGGAAGCAAGGTGAGACGGTCGGGATCGTCGCAATGGGCGCGTCGCACAACAGCGGCCACGCCCTCGTTATGGTACTTGCAGCAGCTGGCTTCCGTGCTGTAAACATCGTCGCCTCTGACCTGCTGCTCGCGGCACCCGGGTATCAGCCAGCCGATCACTACGTCATCGTCTCGGAATCCGGTCGCAGCCCAGAACCGATCGACGCCGGCAGGGGCCTAACGGTCGGGCGCCGAGTCGGCATTAGTAACTTCCCGGATGGTCAGATCGCAGAAGTGCTGGATGTGGCGCTCGGTCTGGGAGAGCTCTCCGACTCCGGCATCTATACCGTCGGATACACCGCAACCCTCATGGCATACGCACTGCTCCTCGACCGGGTCGGACTCGTACCGGCGGCAGAAGACGTGGCACGTATTCCCTCCATCGTTGAGGAGGCGCTCACCGCGTTCAACGCCGTCGCGACCGAACTGGCCAGAGTCGTCGCGAACGCGTCAGCCATCGATGTCATTGGGCGCGGCACTTCGTTCTCGTCCGCGTGTGAATTTGCACTCATGGTGCGCGAGGGACTTCGCATCCCGAGCTGCCACTATGAGACTTTTGAATACCTCCATGGCCCGATGGAATCCGTAACCCCGAGTACCCTCGTCGTGGTCTTCGGGGATGGCCGCGAGCTGACCGTGCCAAACGAACTCGCCGCCGCGGGGGTGTCAATCGTGCTTGTCACGGCTGTAATGCAGTCTGAGATCCCCGCGGCAGGACAAGCTGGCCTCACGATCGTGCAAATAGAACCTACCCTGAGCCAATTCGTGCGACCCATCGTGGAGACCGTGTTCGGCCAGCTCGTCCTGGCCCGTGCCATCGAGTACCTGCCATTCGCACTCGAAGACTTCCGCTTCGAAGACCTGGGAACGAAGATCGAAGAGGCGTCTGCCAGTCCCTCTCGCCCTGGTTCGAATTAGTCGCTTTGGCATAACCGAGTCAATAGCGGTGCTCCTGCGAGCGGCGTCGCGCTGTCGAGGAAGGCTTTGCGGCAAGAGTATGCATACTTGATTTTGCAGAACTGGCAGCTGAACCCGCTGTGGATGCAATTTCCGCACTCGTGACGCCGAACGAGGACGCCGTGCTTGGCCTCGTAATCGGACTATGAACCTTCGCCCATACAACTTCTTGTGGGCGGCCCAATATCATCCACAAAGAGTCATATAGACATTTTCTATCGAGCCGAATTGGCATTTAGCCACTCCTGAAATGGCTCCGACCGCAAGAGCCGCAGCCGTAAGTCACATAAGGAAGGACCGGGAAAGCCTTTCGACCATCCCGATCCTTCTTCAATCAACATCCGGAGTCTTTATCAAAAATTGCCGAAGTCTCCATCTGTCGGGGTAACAGGATTTGAACCTGCGACCTCTTCGTCCCGAACGTACTCGTAGACCTGATTCCCCTGATTCGTCGAGGCCCTCAGGGTTCTCCTGGACCATCTGGTGCACCCTCGGGGTGATTTCGGGGTGAGTGATAGAGCCCAAGAATTAGGGCGCAAGCGCGGTGATCGGCGTGATGTGGACGCCGTCGCTGCGCAGGCCTGCACTGCCGGTTGCGGTGACAACCACGAGCGCTG
>JAYSPT010000164.1:0-44589 GCA_043721995.1 Salinibacterium sp.
CAGGACGAGGTCCGGGTATCCACCGGAGGGCCCATCCAGCAGGGCACTCCACCGGTCCCGGCCGCGAGTGCGCCCTCGCCTTTCGTCGTGCCTGCAGGCAACTACCCGGCGCCTCCGGCCCCGGCGGCTCCCTCAAGCTACCCGGGCTTTGGCGGAAACTGAGCCTACGGCGGGAGCGGGCAAGCGCGGGGCCCGAACTCGGACTCTTGTGGTGCTCGCGGTCGTCGCGGTGCTCATTTATGTCTCCGATCAGATTGCAAAGTACTTCATCGTCAAGAACCTGACGCTCGGTGAGACGGTGCCGTTCATCGGGCAGATACTCCAGTTCCACTTCGTCAAGAACTCCGGGGCCGCGTTCTCCCTGGGGAGCGGCACGACTTGGCTGTTCGCGCTCATCGCGGCGGGCGTCGCGGTCTTCATCGTGTTGTTCGCGCGCCGCATTCAGTCGGTTGCCTGGGCAGTGCTGTTCGGGCTCCTGCTCGGTGGAACTTTGGGAAACCTCAGCGACCGACTGTTTCGTGAGCCGAGCTTCGGCCAGGGGCACGTCGTCGACTTTCTGCAGTTGATCTACTTCCCCGCGATTTTCAATGTTGCCGACACCGCGATCGTCTCCAGCATGGTGGTTTTCATCATCCTGACGCTCCGCGGCATTGGCCTTGACGGCACACGCTCCAAGCGTGCGGCCCGAAACGTCGAACCGGCACAGTCCGACAATTCCTGACGCCATGGAGTCACGAAGTCTCTTCGTACCCGAGGGCCTGGTCGGCGAACGCGTAGACGCGGGTCTCGCGAAGCTCTTCGGATTCTCTCGAACCTTCGCGGCCGAAATAGCAGAGACCGGGGGCGTGCAACTGGATGGCCGTGCCGCAGGTAAGTCCGATCGGCTCTCGTCCGGCGGCTGGCTTGAAGTCACGTGGCTGTCGAAAGCTGAGCCGCGCATCGTTCCTGTGGTTGTCGAAGACCTCCGAATCGTCTACGACGACGAAGACGTTGTGGTCGTCGACAAGCCATCCGGTGTTGCTGCCCATCCGAGCATGGGATGGGAGGGACCGACCGTACTCGGCGCGCTGGCGGGAGCGGGCTTCAGGATTGCAACTTCCGGTGCGGCCGAGCGCGCGGGCATCGTGCACAGGCTCGACGTGGGGACCAGTGGTTTGATGGTCGTAGCGAAGACCGAAATCGCGTACATCGCGCTCAAACGTGCCTTTCACGACCGCGAGGTGAACAAGATCTACCACGCGGTCGTGCAGGGTCACCCGGACCCGCTCGCTGGAACAATCGATGCACCGATCGGGCGGCATCCAGGGGCGAGCTGGAAATTCGCGATCACCTCGGACGGCAAGCCGAGCGTGACCCATTACGAGACGCTCGAGGCATTCCCGTCGGCTGCCCTGTTGGAAATTGAACTGGAAACCGGGCGCACCCATCAGATCCGGGTCCACATGGCCGCACAGCGGCATCCCTGTGTCGGCGACACAATGTATGGAGCAGACCCGACGATCACCGCTCGCCTCGGGCTCACTCGTCAGTGGTTGCACGCGAAGCGACTCGGCTTCCAGCATCCCGCAACTCAGCAATACGTGCAGTTTGAATCGCCCCACCCAGCAGACCTTCAACACGCACTTGAAGTGCTGCGAGCGGACTAGGGCGCGTCAGCTACGAGTCTGTCTGAAGCACGGGCTACTTTAGGTGTTCAGCTACGTTACTCGGAGAAGACCGTGCCACCCTCAGATTCGTTCGTGCACCTGCACGTGCACAGCGAGTACTCGATGTTGGATGGTGCCGCTCGCGTTCGACCGCTGCTTGACGCGGCTGTCGCGGAAGGCATGCCCGCGATCGCGGTCACCGACCATGGCAATATGTTCGGTGCATATGACTTCTGGAAGACGGCGACCGAGAAGGGCATCAAGCCCATCATTGGCACCGAGGCCTACATAACCCCGGGTACGCACCGTACCGACAAGACTCGGGTGCGCTGGGGTACCAGCAGCCAGTCCAGCGATGACGTCTCGGGCTCGGGCGCCTATACCCACATGACCCTGCTTTCCGAGAACAACGTCGGGATGCATAACCTGTTCAGGCTCTCCTCGCTCTCGTCGATTGAGGGATTCTATTTCCGTCCCCGCATGGACCGTGAACTGCTTTCGACGTACTCGGAGGGGATAATTGCGACGACCGGCTGCGCCGGCGGCGAGATTCAGACCCGCCTGCGGCTTGGGCAATACGAGGAGGCGCGGACGGCGGCCGCGGACTATCAAGACATCTTCGGGAAAGAGAACTTCTTCGCCGAGATCATGGATCACGGTATTGATGTTGAACGGCGTACGATCCGCGATTTGCTGAAGCTCGCCAAAGAACTCGGCATACCGTTGCTTGCGACCAACGACCTGCATTACACACATGCTGCAGATGCGACGGCTCACGCGGCGCTGCTGTGCGTGCAGTCGGCTTCGACACTGGATGACCCCAACCGCTTCAAGCTCGACTCGGACGAGTTCTACCTCAAGTCCGCCGCGCAGATGCGCGAATTGTTCAAGGACAACCCCGATGCGTGCGATAACACGCTGCTCATCGCCGAGCGCTGCGAGATCTCCTTCGAGAAGCGCGACCTGATGCCGCGGTTCCCGGTGCCGGTGGGCGAGTCGGAGGCAACCTGGTTCGAGCGGGAGGTTGCGGTTGGCATGAACCGTCGATTCCCCGCGGGGCCGGACGAGGCGCACCTCGCACAGGCCAGGTACGAGGTCGACGTGATCAAGCAGATGGGCTTCCCCGGATACTTCCTGGTCGTCGCCGATTTCATCGCGTGGGCCAAGAGCCAGGGCATCCGGGTCGGACCCGGTCGGGGCTCGGCTGCTGGCTCGATGGCGTCCTACGCAATGGGAATCACCGAACTCGACCCCCTCGCTCACGGCCTGATCTTCGAACGCTTCCTCAACCCCGAGCGGGTCTCAATGCCCGACGTCGATGTGGACTTCGATGACCGTCGTCGCCCCGAGGTGATCCGCTACGTGACCGACAAGTACGGTGCCGACCGGGTGGCGCAGATCGTGACCTACGGCACGATCAAGGCGAAGCAGGCGCTCAAAGACTCGGCACGCGTCCTCGGCATGCCGTACTCCGTGGGGGAGAAGCTCACCAAAGCCATGCCGCCGCCCATCATGGGCAAGGACATGCCACTGGGGGATATCCACAACACAGAGGCGGAGCGCTACAAGGAGGCAGCTGACATCCGCGCCCTCATCGACACCGACGCAGAGGCTCGAAAGGTGTTCGATACCGCGATCGGCATCGAGAACCTGAAGCGCCAGTGGGGCGTCCACGCTGCCGGCGTGCTGATGTCGGCTGAGCCACTGATCGACGTGCTGCCAATCATGAAGCGTGAGGATGACGGTGCGATCATCACGCAGTTCGACCAGCCGCCGCTGGAAGATCTAGGCCTGCTCAAGATGGACTTCCTCGGCCTGCGAAACCTCACGGTGATCGAGGACGCGCTGCGGATGATCGAGGCGAATACCGGCACTGTGCTGGCGATCGAAGAACTCGATCTTGATGCTGACCAGAACACCTATGACCTCCTTGCCCGAGGCGACACGCTCGGTGTCTTCCAGCTGGATGGTGGCGCCATGCGTGCCCTCCTGAAGCAGCTGAAGCCGACAAACTTCGAGGACATCTCCGCAGTTATTGCCCTGTACCGCCCCGGCCCGATGGGAATGAACTCGCACACCAATTACGCGCTGCGTAAGAACGGCCTCCAGCAGATTGACGCCATCCATCCCGAGCTTGAGGAGCCGCTGCGCGAAATCCTGGGTACCACCTTCGGTCTCATCGTCTATCAGGAGCAGGTGATGTCGGTCGCACAGAAGGTTGCGGGTTTCTCGCTCGGTCAAGCCGACGTGCTGCGCCGCGCAATGGGAAAGAAGAAGAAGAGCGAGCTGGACAAGCAGTTCGTCGACTTCGAGGCCGGGATGCTCGGAAATGGGTACAGCAAACGTGCGGTGACCGTACTCTGGGACACCCTCATGCCGTTTGCCGACTACGCCTTCAATAAGGCCCACAGCGCTGGCTACGGAGTACTCAGCTACTGGACGGCGTTCCTCAAGGCGAACCACCCCGCCGAGTACATGGCGGCACTGCTGACCAGCGTGGGGGATTCGAAGGACAAGCTCGGCATATACCTGTCGGAGTGCCGCCGCATGGGCATCCGAGTTCTCGCACCAGATGTGAATGAATCGAGCGTCGACTTCACCGCCGTCCCATCGGAGAATGGCATCGGTGACGTGCGCTTCGGCCTCGGCGCGGTGCGAAATGTCGGCCACAGCGTCGTCGAAGCGATCTCGCGGGCACGCAACGAGAAGGGGCGCTTCACCTCGTTCCATGACTTCCTGCGCAAGGTTCCCGTGCAGGTCACCAACAAGCGCACGGTCGAATCGCTGATCAAAGCGGGTGCGTTCGATTCGCTCGACCACACCAGGCGCTCGCTCTTTGAAATTCACGAAGGGGCATCGGATGCCGCATCCACCGAGAAGCGGCGTGAAGCCGCGGGCGATGTCGCATTCGACTTCGACAGCCTGTGGGATGAGCCGGAGCAGGTCGAGCAGCAGGTGCCCGACCGTCCGGAGTGGGCGAAGCGCGACAAGCTCGCATTCGAGCGGGAGATGCTCGGACTGTATGTCTCTGATCATCCGCTCGCAGGCCTTGAGATCCAACTCGCCAAGCACCAGACCGCCTCGATCACAGAGATCCTTGGTGGCGACATTGCGGGCGACGGCGAACACGTCACAATCGCGGGTCTCGTCACGAGCGTTCAGCATCGGGTGGCTCGCAATAGCGGGAACCAGTACGGGATCGTTACCGTAGAGGACTTCGGCGGCGAGATGAGCGTCATGTTCCTCGGCAAGACTTACCAGGAATTCTCGCCGGCCCTCATCAACGACGCGATAGTAGTGGTCCGTGGGCGCGTCAGTCTTCGAGATGACGGTATGAACCTGCACGCGGTGAGCATGTTTACACCCGACACAGGTCCCGGCCTGGGCTCCGGACCGCTTGTGATCTCGGTTCCCGAACAGCGAGCGACCACCGAAGTGGTCTCGGCCCTCAACGATGTGCTGATCAGGCATTCCGGTGACAACGAGGTGCGATTGAAGCTACTCAAGGGACCAACGGCGCGCGTTTTCGAGATTCCCTACCCGGTGAAAGTGTCGGCAGATCTCTACGGGGAGCTGAAGACGCTTTTAGGCCCAAACTGTCTCGGATAACCGAGACTCGGGCCCGCGACGCTGGGCGCGTCGCGCCAAACTGTCTCGGATAACCGAGACTCGGGCCCGCGACGCGGAAAAGCCTGCGCGGTTCTCATGACTCCAGCGCGCCAGGTTTCAGATATCGGCGTTCGTGGTAAAGCAGCGCGTCATCCTCATCGCCGAGCTCGCCACCCTCGATCTCGACCACGATGACCGCGTTGTTGTGCACGGGTAGCACGGTGATGATTCGGCCGATCATCCATGCAGTGACGCCATCGAGAATCGGAATTCCGTGCGGGCCGGCATGCCAGTTCTCCCCGGCGAAGCGGAGGTCACGGTCGGCAGCCATGCGCTCCGCATGATGCATCGAGCGTGGACCGAGCATATGGATGGCTACGGAGTTCCCCACCGTCATCGCCGGCCAGGCGCTTGAGATCTGCGCCATGTTGAAAGTCGCCATCGGTGGAACGGCGGCAAGGGAGGCAAGTGAGGTCGCAGTTAGACCAGCGGGCTTCCCATCCGGTGCGAGAGATGTGACCACCACGACTCCGGCAGCATGGCGACGAAAGGCGCTTTTGAATGCCTCGAGTGCCCGAGAGATGTCCTCGGCGTCTGGGGTGGTTGGTGAATCGCTCATATCAATAGTCCAATCATCCCGCGTGGCGATGCATTCCCGGCCATTACTCCGCCCGCCTGGCGCCCGACTAACATTAGACAGGCCATGATTCAGACGATTGATCTCCGTAACCTCCAACCCACGCGTGCGGAGCTGTCGGGGCTAGTGCCGCGTGCCGCAATCGATGTTGCCGCGGCGACGGATGCTGCTGCATCCCTCATCGCAGACGTACGTGAGCGGGGTGAGAAGGCACTTCTCGACCAAGCTGAGCGGTTCGACGGCGTGCGACCAGCTCGTATTCGAATTCATGCAGACGAGGTCAGTGGTGCAGTGGATGCGCTGCTTCCGGAGGTGCGGCAAGCACTCGAGACGGCGATCGATCGCGTGCGGCAGGGGACTGAAGCGCAGGTGCCGCCAAGCACCGTAACGGTCCTCGCGCCCGGCGCCGAGATCGTGCAGAGATGGCAGCCCGTTCACCGCGTGGGGTTCTACGTGCCTGGCGGCAAGGCGGTCTACCCGTCAAGCGTGGTCATGAGCGTGGTTCCGGCGCTTGTCGCCGGAGTCGCTTCAGTCGCGCTGGCGTCCCCCGCGCAGCGCCAGTTTGCGGGCTCAGTACACCCCATAATCCTCGGTGCGGCTGGGCTTCTCGGCGTCGACGAGATCTACGCGATGGGTGGTGCTGGCGCAATCGGAGCGTTCGCGTACGGCGTTCCGAGCCTGGGCCTCGACCCGGTCGACGTGATCACGGGGCCAGGCAACGTGTACGTGGCTGCCGCGAAACGCCTGGTTCGCGGAACTGTCGGAATCGACGCTGAAGCGGGTCCCACCGAGATTCTGGTGATTGCGGATGCGAGCGCGAGCGCCCGACTTGTCGCTGCCGACCTCGTCAGCCAGGCCGAGCATGACGAACTCGCCGCTGCGGTGCTCGTCACAGACTCGCCCGAGCTGGCACTGGCTGTAACGGACGAGCTGATGCGTATCGCAACATCCACCCCCCACTCGGAACGGGTGCTCGTCTCGCTGGCTGGCCAGCAGTCGGCGATCGTGCTGGTCAATGACCTCATCGAAGCAGCGGCATTCAGCAATGCCTACGGGCCGGAGCACCTCGAACTGCAGACCAACGAGCCGGGCATCGTGCTCGACTTGATCGAGAATGCCGGAGCGATTTTCCTCGGCGCGGATTCTCCCGTCAGTCTCGGCGACTACCTCGCTGGTTCAAACCATGTTCTGCCGACGGGGGGCCAAGCGCGATTTACCGCAGGGCTTGGCGCCTACACGTTCCTGCGAGCGCAACAAGTCATCAACTACTCCCATGCGGCGCTCGAGGCGGTCGGGAAACAGATCGTGGACCTCAGCACCGCTGAAGATCTCCCAGCCCACGGTGCTGCGGTGACCGCGAGGTTCTCACGCAGCCAGGCACTATCCTAACTGCACCATGTTTTGCCCCTTCTGCCGCCATCCGGACAGCCGAGTCATCGACTCACGAACGAGCGACGACGGAATGTCGATCCGTCGTCGTCGACAGTGCCCCGAATGCGGCCGTCGCTTCTCCACGACGGAGACTGCGAGCCTGAGCGTCATTAAACGCAGCGGGCATGTAGAGCCGTTCAGCCGGGAGAAGATCGTTTCGGGCGTTCGCAAGGCTTGCCAAGGACGCCCGGTGACTGACACTGACCTTGCAATGCTGGCACAGCGGGTCGAGGAGACGATCCGTGCCACCGGAGCTGCCCAGGTCGAGGCAAACGACATCGGCCTGGCGATCCTCACTCCGTTGCGCGAACTCGACGAGGTTGCGTACCTGCGATTCGCGAGCGTGTACCAAGGCTTCAACTCGCTCGAGGACTTCGAGACGGCGATCACCCTCCTGCGCGTGGATCATCGCGCGAGTTCGGAAGCACCGACCTCCTGACTCCACAGCCTGGGGGAGCCGATAACCTTAGCGAGCATGTATCGGCTCTTTTTCACCCTCGTCCTCTCGCGTTTCGACCCCGAGCGCGCGCACGGACTGGCGTATGCCGTGATCAGGGCGCTACCCACTCTCGGATTCGGTCGGCTCGTGCGCCGTTTCACTCGCCCGGATGCTTCGCTCGCCGTCACGGCACTGGGCCTCACTTTCGACTCCCCATTCGGAGTCGCCGCCGGCTTTGATAAAGAGGGCACGGCCATCCGGGGACTGGGTCAGCTCGGATTCAGCCATGTGGAGGTGGGCACGATCACTGCTCTTGCCCAACCCGGCAACGACAGGCCTCGGCTCTTCCGCCTCATCCCGGATCGAGCGGTCATCAATCGCATGGGCTTCAATAACCACGGCGCCGCCGCCGCGGCACATGTGCTTGCGCGGGCACGTTCGAAATCACCCCGCCCGGTCATCGGTGTGAATATCGGTAAATCCCGCTTAGTCGATGTGGATGCGGCGACTGCCGACTACCTCGAAAGCGCCCGTCTCCTCGCCCCCCTTGCGGACTACCTCGTGGTCAACGTCAGCTCACCAAACACGCCCGGCCTGCGTGGGCTGCAGGAACTCGATCGCCTGGCGCCTCTGCTCGAAGCGGTCAAGGGTGCAGCCGGGGACACTCCGGTGCTGGTGAAGATCGCACCGGATCTTCGCGACGATGAAGCGCGACAAATCGCTGAACTCGCGGCGAGGCTGCTCGACGGGATCATCGCGACGAACACGACACTGTCGCGAGAGGGACTGAAGACCGAGCCGTCCGTAGTCCAAGCGGCCGGCGCCGGGGGCCTGTCGGGTCCGCCCGTTGCCGCGCGTTCGCTCGAACTGCTGCGACTCATCCGCTCGGCCGTTCCCCCCGAGTTCTGCGTCATCTCGGTCGGTGGCGTGGAGAGCGCCGCAGACGTTGCAGAGCGCCTCGCCGCGGGTGCGACCCTCGTGCAGGGCTACACCGGGTTCTTGTACCTCGGCCCACTCTGGGCGCGTCAGATCAGTCGTGGACTTCTTTCCCTGAGGTAGGGAAGCTGGCCCCGAATCGCGACTCCAATGGGGGCCGAATGCGCTACCTTCGAAGACTATTCGTAGCGCAGCGAGTCGATCGGACTTTGGCGGGCTGCGCGGGAGGCCGGCAGGACGGCGGCCACGAAGGAGATACCCATCACGAGTAACAGCACCGTCAGTATCGACGCCGGTGTGAACTGAAGTATCTGCAATCCGGCGAGTGCCTTGAGCGGTCCTGCGCCCAAAACCCTGCTGACAACTCCGCCGACGAGAATCGCGAGGCCAGCGCCGATCGCGCTCCCGAGGAACCCGATGAACACCGCCTCAGTGCTAAAGAGGGCGAAGATCCGGCCGCCACTCATACCCATCGCTTTCATCAGGCCGATTTCGCGGGTGCGTTCCTGCACACTCATGAGCAGCGTATTGATGATCCCGAAACCGGCAGCCAGCAGCGCGATGATCGCGAAGGCGTTCAATACGAGGATGATGCCGTCAATGACGCTTTGGAAGGTGCCGAGCTGATCGGCGATGGTAGTGCCCTGGTAGCCCGCCTTCACGAGTGCGGCCTTAATGTCGGCGATCTGGGTCGGTGTCGACTTCGGATCAAAGTGGGCCGTTGCGCTCGAGTAGGAGGAGGTTCTTCCTGTCGGCAGTCCCACATTCTGTGCGGCATAGAGTGCCGTGGTGAGGGCGGGGTTGAGGCTTGAGCTTGCGCCCAGCAGCGTCGGTTGCTGCACACCGACTATCGTCGCGACGAGTGTGGTCTGCTCCTTTTGTGCATTCGTGACGCCGATGGTGACGCTCTTGCCGACGGCATCCGCATTGGAGGAGAAGCCGAGAGTGTCGATGTAGGTCGTCGGCAGGATGATCTGGAGTTTGTCGGTGCCACTCTCGAACAGGGCTCCCGCTGCCAGATCGATGCGCACGCCACCGCTCAGCTGGTTGACGGAGAGCTGAAATTTGCCGTGGCTGCCGTATTGGATGTAGTCCGGGCGGACCGCGACCCGTGGCTCGACCGCGGTGATGCCTGAAACAGCGCCGATTGCGGTGATGTCATCATCGGAGAGTGCGAGCACGGTGGCACCGGGTTGGCCGGTCCCGCTCGAGATCTCTTTTGCGCTCTTCGCGTCGTACGGCTTTGGGCCGTCGGTCGCCGGTGCGGCCGCTACCGGTTTGATGACGGTTATGACGTCGGGTGCACCGATCGAGGCGACCTGATCGGTGATGTAGCTGTTGATCCCAGTGCCGAGGCCGTTTGTGATCGTGAGTGTGAATGCGCCGATAAAGATCGCGATCACGGTGAGAGTTGTGCGCAGTCCGCTGCGGAATGAGTTGCCAATGGCGGTCCTCAGGATGTCGATGGCCTTCATGAGTCAACCGCCGTTCCAGCCGGGGCCGGGGCATCGATGGCATCGACCACCACACCGTCGCGTAGATAAATTCGTCGGTCGGCGCGCGCAGCGAGTTCTTCATCGTGCGTCACAATCACGAGTGTGATCCCGTGTTCCACATTGAGTTCGAACAGCAAGTCTTCAACGACACCACCCGTAGTCGAGTCAAGATTGCCGGTTGGCTCGTCGGCGAAAATGATCCTGGGATTGTTCACGAGGGCTCGGGCGATGACCGCGCGCTGTTTCTGACCACCCGACAGGTCGGTCGTCTTGTTTTTTGCCTTGTCGGATAGCTCGAGCTGCTCAAGTGCAGCGAGGGCGCGGCGCTTGCGTTCCTTCGAACCTATCCGCGCAATCTTGAGTGGAAGCATCACATTGTCGAGCACGCTCGTGTTCGGGGTCAGAAAGAACTGCTGGAACACAAAACCGAAGGTGCGGTTGCGCAGCGTGTTCAATCGCGAACCGCGGAGCCTGGACGCATCCGTTCCATCCACCATCACCTCACCCGACGTCGGCGTGTCCAAAAGGGCGAGAATGTGCATGAGGGTGGACTTCCCGGAACCGCTCTTGCCCACGATCGCCACCGATTCACCCTCAGCGATCTCGATCGTCACGCCCTTCAGAGCGTCGAAGCGGGTTGAACCGCTTCCGTAGGTCTTCGTCAAATTTCGAGTGGACAGTACGGAGTCAGTCATTGGGCCAGTGTGCGCGATGACGCGGGGACCGCGCGTCGTCCGAAAGATGTGCGCGCGCTAATCCCGAGGGAGTATCAGGCGGGAAACTGCCCGCGCTTCACCTGTGGCTTGGGGAGGCGCATCACTCGCAACTGCAACGCACGAAGGCCGGCGTACCACGTGACCTTCTCGACGCGATCCGAACCGAACTTTGCCGCGAGTTTGCGACGAAGGATGAACCCCATCACGATGACGTCGGCAATGGCCACGATGAAGAAGGCCCAGATGATGAGCAGGCCAATTTCCGTCAGATTAGTGGCGACAACGTTGAGGATGATCGAGAGGAGCAGGACGGGGATGAGCAGTTCCCCGATGCTGAACCGAGCGTCAACATAGTCGCGTACGTAGCGTTTCTGCGGCCCACGGTCGCGCACCGGGAGGAACTTTTCCTCGCCGGAGGCCATGCCGATGCGTGCCCGCTCGCGCTGGGCCTGCACCTGGGCGCGAGACGTCCGGCGCGCCGCAGCGCGGTCGCTTGAGACGAGGGGCCGCTTGCGGGCCTCTTCTTTCTCCTTGCGGGTGGGGGTCGCGTGACCCTTCCCGGCGGGCGTAGTGGGCTCGCTCTCGACGGCTGGTTGGCTCGAGGAAGTTTTGGCCACTGGAGTTCCTTGCTGGAGGTGAGCTTTAAGATTACCGGTATGACCGAATCGATGCAGCCCCACCCGCTCCTGGCGCAACTCCGTGATGCCGTTCAGGGGGGGATGCCGGTCGCAATCTCCGACCTGGGCCACCTCATACGTATTCCGTCCGTTTCGTGGGACGGCTTCGATGCCGAGCGCATGTTCGAGAGTGCAGATGCAATCAAGCACCTTCTGGAGGGTCTGGGCGTCTTCGACAAGGTCACGATCGCCCGTGCCCCCATCGACTCCGAGCGACTCGGCCAGCCGGCACTGCTCGCCCGCCGGGTGGCAAAGAACGGCAAGCCAACGATCCTGCTCTACGCCCACCACGACGTGCAGCCGCCCGGGAATGCCGAGGACTGGGAGTCAGCGCCGTTCGAGCCAACGGTGCGCGGGGATCGACTCTACGGCCGTGGGGCCGCGGATGACAAAGCGGGTGTGATGGCGCACATTGCAGCGATCAGGTCTTTCGTCGAGACAGTCGGCGCCGATTTCGATCTCGGGCTTGTCGTGTTCTTTGAGGGGGAGGAGGAGTTTGGGTCGCGCTCGTTCGCAAATTTCATCGTCGAAAACCGCGAAACGCTCGAGGCAGACGTCATCGTCGTCGCTGATTCAGACAACTGGGACATCGCCACGCCCTCCCTCACCGTCGCGTTGCGCGGAAACGTCGCCTTCAAGCTCACCATTTCCACGCTTGAGCACGCATCGCACTCGGGCATGTTCGGGGGAGCGGCACCGGATGCCATGCTCGCCGCGATCGCGCTTCTCGCGACCCTGCACGGGAAGGACGGCTCCGTCGCGGTTGACGGTCTCCGGACCCGCCAGGCTACGACCCCGGAATATACGGACCAGACGCTCATCGCAGACGCCGCACTACTCGACGGCGTCACACCGATCGGTAGCGGGCCCATTCTCTCTCGCCTGTGGAACCAGCCCGCCATCACGATCACCGGAATCGACGCTCCAACCGTGGTGAACGCATCCAACACTCTGATCCCGTCAGTCACAGTGAAACTGAGCGCCCGAATCGCGCCGGGCCAGAGCGCCACCGACGCCTACGCGCTCCTCGAAAAGCACTTGCGTGATCACGCGCCTTTTGGCGCACACCTCGAGATCGAGGATGTCGATCTCGGCAATCCCTTCCTAGTCGATACGACCGGTTGGGCGATATCAGAGGCGAAGGATGCGATGCATCAGGCCTGGGGCGTTGAACCGCTCGAGACCGGCATTGGAGGATCAATTCCTTTCATCTCAGACCTCGTGGAGGTTTTCCCCCGCGCTCAGATTCTGATAACCGGTGTCGAAGACCCCGATACGCGCGCGCACAGCCCAAACGAATCGCTGCATCTCGGTGTTTTTCAGCGCGCGATCCTCACTGAGGCCGTGCTTCTGGCAAAACTTGAAAACCGGGCTTAGAGTTGGAGCATGACTGACACCGCAGTACACACAGCACCCCACGGGGTCGGCCTCACCGATGCCGCGGCCGAGAAGGTCCGCACGCTGCTGGGGCAGGAGGGTCGTGACGACCTGCGCCTGCGCCTCGCCGTGCAGCCCGGTGGATGTTCCGGGCTGATCTACCAGCTCTACTTCGACGAGCGGAGCCTCGATGGCGACGCTGCAGTCGAGTTTGCTCCGGGCGTGGAGGTCGTTGTCGACAAGATGAGCGTGCCCTACGTCGACGGCGCAACAATCGACTTCGAAGACACCATTCAGAAGCAGGGCTTCACAATTGACAACCCGAATGCACAGGGCAGTTGTGCGTGCGGCGACAGCTTTCACTAGCAAGAATTCCTCGATGAAGGGCGTGCCGGAAGGTGCGCTCTTTTCGTGATTAATCGGTGTGATTCGGCCCTTCTACCGCCCGGCGCTGCGACTTCCTGGCGCGTGAGCTCGTTATAGACTGGTATGGAACATGTCGAATTTTTGCGCGATTTAGTGCTTTCCGAAAGGCCCAAGGTGCGTTCGAACCGTAACCGTCGTACGAGATGGGCTGCCATACCCGTCGGTGTCGTTGTTGCGGCAGTGCTCGCGGGGTGTACCCAGCAGCAACTCCAGGGATATTTGCCAGGGGATGGCAACACCACCAACCACACGTCGACCATCGTCGGACTCTGGACGACGTCCTGGATCGTGCTTCTCGCAGTCGGTGCCATCACGTGGGCCCTGATCATTTGGGCTGCTGTCGCGTATCGCCGTCGTGCCGGCCAGACCGGCCTTCCCGTGCAGTTGCGGTACAACCTGCCGATCGAGATCTTCTACACGGTCGTCCCCCTCGTCCTCGTGCTTGGTTTCTTCGCCTTCACTGCACGTGACCAGGCTCAGATTGAACAGCCGACCAAGAACCCCGACGTCCAAATCGAAGTCTTCGGTAAGCGCTGGGCCTGGGACTTCAACTACGTCAATGACAACGCCTATAGCGTCGGCGTGCAGGCTGACTTCAACCCGGACGGCACGATTAACACGTCCAACCTCCCCACCCTGTACCTGCCGGTGAACAAGACGGTTGAAATCAAGGAAGAGTCGCGGGACGTCATCCACTCGTTCTGGATTATCGACTTCCTGTACAAGAAAGACGTCATCCCCGGCCAGACCAACCACATCTACTTCACCCCGACACAACTCGGCACTTACAAAGGCAAATGTGCGGAGCTCTGCGGCGAATATCACTCGCTGATGCTCTTCACGGTGAAGGTCGTTTCCGACGAGGACTACCAGGCCTACATCGCCAAGCAGAAAGCCGCGGGCTACGAGGGCCAGCTCGGCGCCGAATACAACACCAATTCAAACCTGCCCGGTAAGGGCAGCACACCTGCTCCTACGAGCAGCCAGGGATAGGCAATGACAACAACACTGACGCGTCCGGCCACGACGAGTGGCCCTCCACTGACCGCACCGATTCGTGCGTCGGGCGTGGAGCGCAAAGGCAATATCTTCGTGCGCTGGATCACCTCGACTGACCACAAAGTCATCGGGAACCTGTACCTGATCACCTCCTTCATCTACTTCCTGCTCGGGGGAGTCATGGCGCTGGTCATCCGCGCCCAGCTCTTCGAACCTGGCCTGTCCGTGGTCGCCACGGGTGAACAGTACGACCAGCTGTTCACCATGCACGGCACAATCATGCTTCTGATGTTCGCGACGCCGTTGTTCTTCGGATTCGGCAACGCGATCATGCCACTGCAGATTGGTGCGCCAGACGTTGCGTTCCCACGTCTGAACATGCTCTCCTACTGGTTGTTCAGTTTCGGCTCGCTCATCGCAGTGTCTGGTTTCCTCACTCCGCAGGGTGCCGCTGCATTTGGATGGTTCGCCTACGCACCCCTGTCGAGCACCACATTTTCCCCTGGCTACGGCGGAAACCTTTGGGTCTTCGGTCTCGCGCTGAGCGGTTTCGGCACGATTCTGGGTGGCGTGAATTTCATCACGACGATCATCACGATGCGCGCGCCAGGTATGACGATGTTCCGCATGCCGATCTTCACATGGAACACGCTCGTCACGTCTTTGCTCGTGCTCATGGCCTTCCCGGTACTCGCCGCTGCTCTGTTCGGTCTCGGCGCGGACCGCGTATTCGGCGCACACATCTACGACGCCGCGAACGGTGGGGCCATATTGTGGCAGCACCTGTTCTGGTTCTTCGGGCATCCTGAGGTGTACATCATCGCGCTGCCCTTCTTCGGAATCGTGTCGGAAGTGTTCCCCGTGTTCAGCCGCAAGCCGATTTTCGGCTATCGCACCTTGATTTTTGCGACCATCGCGATCGCGGCCCTCTCGATCACGGTGTGGGCGCACCACATGTATGTCACCGGTTCGGTGCTGCTCCCGTTTTTCTCGTTCTTCACAATGCTCATAGCGGTACCGACGGGCTTGAAGATCTTCAACTGGATCGGCACAATGTGGCGCGGTTCGCTGACGTTCGAGACACCCATGCTGTGGGCGATTGGATTCCTCGTAACCTTCACGTTCGGTGGTCTTACCGGCGTGATCCTGGCATCACCGCCGCTGGACTTCCACGTTTCCGATAGCTACTTCGTCGTCGCCCACTTCCACTACGTGGTGTTCGGCACGGTGGTGTTTGCGATGTTCTCTGGCTTCTACTTCTGGTGGCCGAAGTTGACGGGCAAGATGCTCAACGAGCGGCTCGGAAAGATCCACTTCTGGCTGCTGTTCGTCGGATTCCACACGACATTCCTGATCCAACACTGGATTGGCGTGCTCGGACTCCCACGGCGCTACCGCACTTATCTCGCGGAAGACGGTGTCACATGGATGAATCAGCTCTCGACGACCGGGGCAGCAATCCTCGCGATCTCGATGCTCCCGTTCTTCTACAACGTGTTCATCACGGCACGACGGGCCCCCATGGTGAACATGAATGACCCATGGGGCTACGGTCGGTCGCTTGAGTGGGCAACAAGTTCGCCGCCGCCTCGGCACAACTTCATCTCAATTCCGCGCATCCGCTCGGAGTCGCCTGCCTTTGACATCAATCATCCGGAAGCGGGAATACCCGTCGGGGTTGGCCCTCTCAAAGATGCGCCGGATTCGCCGGTCTACGACTTGGCGGCGGGGAAGGTCACCTAATGGGCACCAATACACGCCTGTTCTGGGTGATTGCGGGCTTCTTCTTCTTCGCTGACGCCGTATACATCACGTGGTCGCTACTGGTCTCGGCGCAACCCGCGAACCAGATCGCGCCGAGGATTGAATGGGTCGGGGCGATCGCATTCGGGCTGTGTGGAATCCTTTCGTCTCTTATTGCCTTTTATCTCGGTCGTGTTCATAGCTCACAAAACGGTGTCGAGTTGCCTGAAGACCGGGGTGATGCACTCATCGAAGAGGGAGCGGGAGAGCAGGGGCACTTTTCACCATGGAGCTGGTGGCCACTCATGCTGGCGGCCAGCCTCGCGCTGGTTGTCCTGGGGCTCGCAGTTGGGCCGTGGATCTCGTTTATCGGTGCTGGGATCTTGGCCGTGAGCATCGTGGGGTGGGTATATGAGTACTACCGCGGATACTTTGCCCGCTAACTCGCTCAGCATCCGTCGGGTGACCAACGGCGATGCAGATGCAGTATTCGAGTTGTTGCAGCAGCTTGCTCTGGGCTATGCGTCCGATCGTGCTGCGTTCAACACGACTTTCGCTGAACTCGTCGCAAGCAATGGCCCTAGTGATGACAGGTTCGCTTCATTCATCGTTGCCGAGGATGCCGACGGCCGTGTGCGGGGGTACGCCCTCACGACCGTAAATCCTCTGCTTCATACAGCCGGCAGCTCGGCTCAGCTTGAGGAACTCGTTGTCGACGCCGACAGCCGTGGTCAGGGTATTGGAACCCGACTTGTAGAGAGCGTCGAACAGATCTGCCGTGAGCGCAACGTCAAGCAGCTTATCGTGGCCACGAGGCGAGATGCCGACTTCTACGCGAGACTCGGCTACCGCTCGACGGCAGACCTGCTCAAGCGAACCTTCGACTAATTCCGACTCGAGTCTACCTCAGCATCGCTGAAAGTCCTGCGGGGGACTGAGACCAAGCGCTGTACCAGGTTCTCTCTACACACGCTGATGGGGGCTGTCTGGGGGTAACTAACTCCTCCCAACAGCCCCCATTTCAGATCAGTGGCTGCTCGTCTCGTGCGCGCGCTCGATATCCGTACCAGAGACAGGTGCGATGCGATCCTCGAAGAACCAACTGGAGGCGCTGGCACGCACTCGCTGCGATACCGTAATCTTGCCCTGCTTGTTCGGGCGGATCATGAGTGGCTCGTAGTCCTCGAAGCTCACGAGCTTCCAGCGCTCGTAGTCGTCGAGCTGCTCGTGCACTTCGATGTACTCACCGTCGGGCATCCTCACGATGCGGCCGGTCTCGTACCCGTGTAGGGCAATCTCGCGGTCTTTCTTCTGGAGGGCAACGCAGACGCGCTTAGCCACGATATAGGCGAGAACCGGTCCCACAATCAGCAGTACCTGCAGGGTGTGGATCACACCCTCGATAGTCACCTTGAAGTGCGTCGCGATGAGGTCGGAACTTGCAGCGGCCCACAGGACGGCGTAGAAGGTGACGCCTGCTGCACCAATGGCGGTGCGGACGGGGGCGTTACGCGGACGGTCCGCGATGTGATGCTCGCGCTTGTCACCGGTGATCCAACCCTCGATGAAGGGGTAGAACAGCACGAGGACGATGAACACGGTCACTACTATGAGCGGCGCCAAGATGTTCAATGACAGCGTATAGGCGCCCAGCTGAACTTCCAAACCTGGTGGAACCAGCCGAAGCGCGCCATCAAGGAAGCCGATGTACCAGTCCGGCTGGGTGCCCGCAGAGATCGGGGATGGGTCGTATGGCCCGTAGACCCAAATCGGATTGATCTGGAACAACGAGGAGATCAGTACGATCACGCCGAAAATGATGAAGAAGAAGCCACCCGCCTTTGCGGCAAACAACGGCATGATCGGAACACCGACGACGTTGTCGTTGGTGCGCCCGGGGCCGGCGAACTGGGTGTGCTTATTGATGATCAGTAGCAGCATATGCACGCCGATCGCGGCCACCACGATGGCGGGGAGAATCAAGATGTGCACGACGTACAGTCGACCCACGATCGACTGCCCAGGGAATTCGCCGCCGAACAGCAGATACGAGATCCAGGTTCCGATAATCGGGATGCCCTTGACAATGCCATTGATGATTTGCAGTCCATTGCCCGAGAGGAGATCATCGGGAAGCGAGTAGCCGGTGAAGCCTTCCGCCATCGCAAGAATGAACAGGACGAACCCGATAATCCAGTTAACCTCACGTGGCTTGCGGAACGCACCAGTGAAGTAGATGCGCAGCATGTGCAGTCCGATGGATGCAACGAAGAGCAACGCCGCCCAGTGGTGAACCTGCCGCATCAGGAGGCCACCGCGGATGTCGAACGACAGGTCGAGAACCGACGACATGGCCGCCGACATCTGAATGCCCTTCAACGGTGCCCAGGAGCCGTCGTAGATCACCGAAGCTTGGCTGGCCTGATAGAAGAAGGTGAGGAACGTGCCCGACAGGAGGATAACGATGAAGCTGTAGAGCGCCACCTCGCCGAGCATGAACGACCAGTGGTCCGGGAATACCTTGCGGCCGAGCTCTTTGACGAGGCCCGAGATGCTGGTTCGCTCGTCGAGATAGTTTGCGGCCCAGCCCGTGAAGCGAGTGCCGCGAGTGGGCTCAATTTCCGTGGAGGTTGATCGTGTATCGGTTGTTGTCATACGTTCCGCTCCCAAAAGCTCGGACCGACCGGTTCGGTGAAATCACTCCGCGCAATGAGGTATCCCTCATTGTCGACGGTAATCGGAAGTTGTGGGAGCGGGCGCTTGGCCGGCCCAAAGATAACTGCTGCCTCGCGGGTGACGTCGAACTGCGACTGGTGGCAGGGGCACAAAAGGTGGTGGGTCTGCTGCTCATAAAGCGCGACCGGGCATCCGACGTGGGTGCAGATCTTCGAGTAAGCGACAATGCCAGCGTAGTTCCAGTCGGCGCGCGCGGGGGAGACGTGCAGGTCTTCCGGCTTGAGGCGCATCACCAAGACCGCGGCCTTTGCCTTTTGCTCGAGCCTGTCGGGCAGGTCGTTCAAGCCTTCGGGGATAACGTGAAACGCGGAACCCAGCGTTACTTCAAACGCGCGAATCGGCGTGCCGGACGGGTCACGGGTGAGCCGCGTACCCGCCTTCCACATGGTGTGCTGCAGCTGAGCCACCGGGTCACCGGCGGGCGCGAGATCGCGGAAAAGCACGATTGCGGGGATCGGGGTGACCACGAGGGCACCGATGAGAGTTCGCCGAATGAGCGTGCGCCTACCGAAGCCTGATTCCTTGTTACCTAACTCGAAGACTTCCACTGCTTTTGCCCGAGTGGCGTCAGTACCCCTCGTGCCGTGGCGCTGTTCGACCAGATCATGACCATCCATCAGGGTCTTTGACCAGTGCACAGCGCCGATACCGAGGCCGAGAAGTGCCAACGTTATCCCGATGCCAACAAAGAGGTTGTTCAGTCGAACAGAACCGACGTTTCCGGGAACGATCGGGAATGCGATGTATGCGGCCACCGCGAGAACCGTGCCAATCATCGACAAGACAAACAGCCCCGAAACGCGACGTTCCTGCTGCCGCGCTTTGGCGGGGTCAAGGTCAGTTACGCGGGGGCGGAACGGCGGAAACCCCGGGTTGTCGAGTGAATCCTTCGCGATGACGGCGATTCCCGCGGCAGGTGGGTTGTCCCCGTATTTCTCGACAGTCGTGCCGACAATCGAGCTGCCAGCATTGCCGTCGTGGTCGTTCGCCATTCTCGTTATTCCTTTGACCTTCGGTCGGATGATTGTTGTTGGTTATCCAGTTGGAAAGTGGGTTTAGTTTGAACGCGCGGTAAGCCAGATCGTGATTGCGACGATGGCGCCGAGCCCGAAAATCCAGATGAGGAGGCCTTCAGAAACTGGCCCGATGTCACCGAGTCCGAAACCACCGACCGAGGGTGTGGTCTCCAGGTACTTCAGGTAGGTGATGATGTTCGCTTTATCTTGCGGCGAAATGTTGTTGTCGTTGAACACGGGCATGTTCTGAGGGCCGGAAATCATCGCCTCATAGATGTACTTGGGATCGACGCCGGCGAGTGGGGGAGCGTACTTCCCCTGGGTCAGGGCACCACCGGCGCCGGCCACGTTGTGGCACATGGCGCAGTTGACCCGGAAAAGTTCAGCCCCGACCGCCGCGTTTCCGTCGGCCTGCAGGTACTTCGGATCCGGAAGCGCTGGTCCCGGTGCCTGTGCGGCGACGAATGCTGCGAGAGCGGCCACCTGCGAATCAGTGAACTGAACCGGTTTCTGCTCGGCCTGAGGTCCGGTGGCCGCGAGCGGCATGCGCCCCGTGCCCACCTGGAATTCGACAGATGCGGCGCCGACCCCAATAAGAGTGGGTGCCTGGCTCGAGCCTTGAAGGGCCATGCCGTGGCAGGTCGCGCAGTTAGCCGCGAACAGGCGTTGGCCTTCATTGATCTGGTCGGTTGCAGCAGTGCTCGTGTCCGCGGTGGCACTTGATGTGAACAACGCGTAACCACCACCGGTTGCCAGCAGGCCGATCATCACGAGGGCGACGGTGGCCAGCGGGTGACGACGACCAACCGCACGCTTGGCACGTGAGGAGGGGACAGTCTTCTTAGCCATGCTTCCTTTTTTCATTGCAGAACGCAGTTCATTTGAGTACATAAATAACGAGGAATAAGCCGATCCAGACGACGTCGACGAAGTGCCAGTAGTACGAAATCGCAATCGCGCTGGTTGCTTCTTTGTGAGTAAAGTCCTTCACGGCGAAGGCACGGCCGATCACGAGCAGGAATGCAAAGAGACCCGCGGTCACGTGCAGTCCGTGAAAACCGGTTGTGAGGTAAAACGCGGAGCCGTACGCGTCGCTGGAGAGGCTGATGTGCTCGCTCACGAGGTTCGCATACTCAAAAATCTGGCCCACGACGAACGCGGCACCGAGCAGGAAGGTGAGGGAGAACCACTCGACCATTCCCCACTTCCAGAACTCCATCGGCTTGCCGGAACGACGCGCTTTGAATTCTTCCGCCTTGAAAACACCCCATTGGCAACTGAATGACGACGACACCAGAATCAGCGTGTTGATCAGCGCATAAGTCTGGTTGAGGTGTGCGCTCTGCACTGCCCATAGGCCTTGGGATGTTGAACGCAGGGTGAAGTAAATCGCGAACAGGCCCGCAAAGAACATGACCTCGCTTCCAAGCCACACGATCGTACCCACCGCCACGATGCTCGGGCGATTGACGACTGGGGCTCCGAGCGAGCGCGAGAGCGATGCTGTAGACACTCTTCTATTATGGACGCTTTCCTTCTCGCATTCTTCCAATCCGGGTGCTGTCGCGGCCCAATCGATAGGATCTTGAGACATGTCTGTTGCACACAGCTGGCCCGGCATCCTGGGCATGCTCATCGAGGGTAATGACCTGTCGATCAGCGACGCCGAGTGGGCAATGCAGGAGGTCATGGCCGGCGAGGCGACCCCTGCGCAACTTGCCGGTTTGCTGGTAGCTCTGCGCATCAAGGGTGAGACCGTGGACGAGATCGTGGGCTTCAGGGATGCGGTGCTCGCCAACGCTGCACCGCTCGCAGTTTCGCCCGATGTGCTCGACATCGTCGGCACCGGCGGCGACCCATACGGTGCCGTCCTCAATATCTCTTCGATCGCAGCCGTGGTGGCAGCTGCGGCGGGAGTTCCCGTGGTCAAGCACGGCAATCGGGGTGCGAGTTCCGCTTCGGGCGCATCGGATGTTCTCTCGGCATTGGGCCTGAATATCGAGATCACCCCGGAACGGGTCGCCGAAGTGCTATCCGAGGTGGGCATCACGTTCGCGTTCGCGGCGCTGTTCCACCCCGGATTCCGTCATGCTGGTCCTACCCGCAGGGAACTCGGTATTTCGACCCTCTTCAACATCCTCGGGCCGCTGTGCAACCCCGCCCGCCCCAACGCCTCGGCCGTCGGGGTCGCGAGCCTTGAGCGGGTGCCGCTGGTCGTTGGCGTCTTCCAGACCCGCGGCGCCACCGCGCTCGTCTACCGGGGCGATGACGGTATCGACAAGCTCACTACCACCGGGCATAGTCACATCTGGGAGGTCTCGCGAGGGTTCGTGACCGAGCACGACATCGACCCGGCCGATCTGGGGATCGCACGCGCCGACATCCAGTCGCTGCTCGGTGCCGACCCCGTGCACAATGCAGGGGTAGCTCGCTCGGTCCTCGCGGGGGATGCGGGGCCAGTGCGCGACATCGTGCTGCTGAACGCCGCCGCCGGACTTGTCTCTTTCGAGCTCTGTCGGAACCCCGAAAAGCTGCAGGAGCCCATTCTTCAGCGACTGGCAGCACAGCTCGTGCGCGCCGCTGAAGTGATCGATTCCGGAGCCGCCGACCGGAAGCTCGCCGATTGGGTGGCGGCCACAAATCGTTAATCGTTGGTGTCGTCGTCGACCCAGTCGAGTGTTTTGCTGACCGCCTTCTTCCAGTTTCGAAGCAGGCGTTCGCGCTCATGGGGGGGCATCGTCGGTTCCCAGCGCTGGCCCTGCTGCCAGTTCGCGCGCAGGTCATCAAGACCGCTCCAATAGCCAACGGCGAGTCCAGCGGCGTACGCGGCACCCAGTGCTGTCGTCTCGGCGACGACCGGCCGAATAACGGGAACCCCGAGAATATCGGCCTGGAACTGCATCAATTCCGAGTTGCCGACCATCCCACCGTCGACCCGCAATTCCGAGAGGTCCACGCCGACGTCAGCGTTTGCGGCTCCCACCACGTCATAAGTTTGGTAGGCGGTTGCCTCCAGCGCCGCACGGGCGATGTGACCTTTGTTGGCGAACCGGGTCAATCCGAGAATCGCTCCGCGGGCATCCGGTCTCCAATACGGCGCGAACAGCCCGGAGAATGCCGGTACGAAGTAGACCCCGCCGTTATCGTCCACCGAACTCGCGAGCGCTTCAATCTCTGTTGAGTCGGAAATGAGGCCCAGGTTGTCTCGCAGCCACTGGACGAGCGAGCCCGTGACCGCGATCGAACCCTCGAGGGCGTACTGTGCGGGGGCGTCTCCGAGTCGGTAGGCGAGGGTCGTGAGCAGACCATTGCTGGAGTGCACGATCTCCTCCCCGGTGTTGACGATGAGGAAGTTGCCGGTTCCGTAGGTGTTCTTCGACTGGCCAGCATTGAAAGCCGTCTGGCCGAAAGTGGCCGCCTGCTGGTCGCCGAGGATGCCCGCGACGGACACCTCGCGCAGGAGGCTTTCCGGTGCGATCGTGCCGTACACCTCCGACGAGCTGCGAATTTCCGGCAGCATCGACGCCGGTACCCCGAATTCGCCCAAAATCTGCTCATCCCAACTGCAGGTGGCGAGATCCATGAACAGAGTGCGGCTCGCGTTCGTCACATCCGTCGCATGAACACCACCGTTCACCCCGCCGGTGAGATTCCAGAGCAGCCAGCTGTCTAAAGTACCAAATGCCAGCTGTCCTGCCTCAGCGCGGGCACGCACCCCCTCGACGTTTTCCAGTATCCAGGTGAGCTTCGTTCCCGAAAAATAAGTGGCGAGCGGGAGGCCCACCTTGTCCCGGAATCGACCGACGTCACCAGCGGCGATCCGGTCAACGATGCCCTGCGTGCGGGTGTCCTGCCAGACGATCGCGTTGTAGACAGGTTCACCAGTGGTGCGGTCCCACACGATCGATGTCTCGCGCTGGTTGGTGATTCCGACGGCGGCGATGTCGTGGCGGGTGATATTCGCCATCCCGAGAGCATGCCCGATGACCTCCCGCGTGTTCTGCCAGATCTCCTTCGGATTGTGCTCCACCCAGCCGGCGCGCGGGAAAATCTGGGTGTGCTCGAGCTGGCCACGGGAGACGGCCGAGCCCGAGTGGTCGAAGACAATTGCCCGAGTGCTGGTGGTGCCTTGGTCGATGGCGATTACGTATTTGTTCATCGGTATTTCTCCCATTTCCTGGCGTGCCCGAGCGTCGTTTTCACGCTCTAACCAACTCTCACAACTGAATCGGCATGGATGTCTGCGACCGAACGATGCCCCGTGAGGCCGAGCACGAGGTCAAACTCGGCGATGATGTCGCGCAGCACGGCCTCCGCGCCTGCTGCTCCCGCGATTGCGAGGCCGTAGGCGACGGGACGACCAACGAGTACCGCGCATGCGCCGAGAGCGAGAGCAGTGAATACATCCGCGCCCGAGCGAATACCTGAGTCGAACAGCACGGGTATGCGACCGTTGATCGCTTCGACTACGGCTGGGAGGGCATCTGCTGAGCCGATCGCGTTGTCGACCTGGCGGCCCGCGTGATTCGAGACCACGATTCCGTCGATGCCGTACTTCACTGCGAGACGCGCATCATCGGGATGCTGGATGCCCTTGAGAACGATCGGCAGCTTCGTCCGTTCGCGAACGAAGCTGAGGTTCTCCCACGTAAGAGATGACCGTGAGAACACATCGAGGAACGTTTCGACCGCGGCCCGCGGTTCGGGGGATCGCAGCGTTCCACCCGGGTAACTGCGTGTCATGTCGAGCAGCGTGCGGATGGCCGCTGGAGTGATGCGCGGCTGTGTACGGGGGAGCGCGCGAGCAATTCGTTCCTGCACCAGGCGCATGAAGACCGGATCGCTCGTGTACTGCGCAATGCCCATCCCGTGCGCAAAAGGCAGGTAGCCGAGGTCGAGGTCGCGGGGGCGCCATCCGAGCATATGAGTGTCAAGAGTGATGACAAGCGCCTGCGCACCACTTGCCTCCGCGCGTCTCACGAAGCTCTCGACGAGGTCGTCGTTGCTGCTCCAGTACAGCTGGAACCAGTGCGGCGCAGCTCCCATCGCGGCGGCCGTCTGTTCCATCGGCACGGACGCCTGGCTCGAGAAGATGCAGGGTACACCGAGGGCCGCTGCTGCCCTCGCAACACCAAGATCTGCATCGGGATGCACCAGCCCCAGCACGCCGACCGGAGCTGCCAGCACGGGGGACGGATAGCGATAGCCGAAGAGCTCGATCCCGATGTCGCGCGTGGACGCGTCGCGCAACATGCGCGGGACGATCTTCCAGCGATCCAGCGCCGCGCGATTCGCTGCCGCTGTCGCCTCGTTGCCGCTCGAACCCGCGACGTATGCCCATGCCTCGGAGCTCATTGCTCGCTCGGCCGCCGCCTCCAGTGCAGTCCATGCGGTTGGAACAACGGGGCGTTTTCCCGACGCACCGTCGCGATAGATGGCTGACTGCACATCGCGCCCGAAGTCGGCCACCTGCAGCTCCCTTGCGTTCAGACTGGTGATAAACCCAGTTACGGAACTCTACTGAAATCCGGGCCGGGAGCATCAGCACGGTGAACAAACGAGAGTCAGAGAGGCAGGTCTGCTCGCAAATCTACTGGCCTGGCCCTTTACTGACATAATGTGCATTATCGGATATCGCAGGCGCTCGAACTAGCGAGACGATTTTGCTCCACTGATGCCGGGTGACCCGTAACTTTGCTCCGCTGATGCCGGGTGACAAGCCGCACACCTGGCCGCGAGATGCCTCAAAGTGCTGGTTAGACAGCCTTCATACCGGCACTTTGCGACATCTCGCGAACTTGCGCCGTGTGTGCGAACTTGCGCCGTGTGCGCGCCGTGTGCGCGGCTTGCGCGGCTGACATAATCGCGAGCAACTGCCTCATGCCACGTGCGAGCCGGTGCCGCGCCCAAGATAGCGACGGATGGCCTCTGCCGCTGCCTCATGGTCCGTGGCATCCAGTTCACCGGACATTGTGATCGTTCCCACGATCTGCCCTGCGACGCGCAGGGGGATTGACCCGCCGTGCGCCTTCATGGTCTCGTGGTCGACGTCCTCGTCGAGAAAGTCGGTGCCCGCTTCGAGGTGACGCTGCTTGACGAGCAACGAAGGCTCACCGAAGTGGATCGCGACCGCCGCCTTTCCGGCGAGCCATGGGTCGTTGCCCACACCCGTGGACTTTAGCTTCGCGCGAAAGACCAGATCCGCTCCCAAGACGATGTCGACGGCGAGGTTGAGGTCCCACTCCCTGATCACCGCGACGCCCAGGAGCCCCAGCGCGACCGCATCATCGTTAGTCATACTGTCGAATTCAACGTCGTTCAGGTACTCCAGCTTGGCGACTGTGTAGCTGGGAAACTCTCGTGCCATCGTTCGTACTCCTCAGTGACGTGGGCTATTCATACGGACCAGGGCGGCCAGTTCGGTCGGTTCGAATGCTTCTGTGGTGTCCTCGAGCTCTTCGACGGTCCACCAGCGGTGTGCGAGCACGTCGACTCGCTCCTCCTCTGTCCAATGCGCATCCGAGGGTTCAAATGCATCAACGACTGCCGTGTAGAACTCGGCATGCCCGGTGTCGTGATCGGCGGCATCCCATTGCACGACGAAATCATGCGCGTACACGGGCTCCCCCAGCGATTCGAGCACGAGCCCGGTCTCCTCTTCGAGTTCGCGGATGGCCCCCTGGTGATGGGTCTCCCCCGCATCCACTCCCCCGCCGGGTGTCAGCCAGCGCGCAATTCCACGGGTATCCGGAGCTTTAGTGAGGAAGAGCAGGATGCGGCCCTGCCGGTCGAACAGCAGGATGCGGCTGGTGAGCCGGTTGACGCCTGCCACGGTCACGCCGACTGGAAGTCGGACACGTCGCCGACGTATCGCGTGTGGTTAACCGGAACGGTATCGACGGCCGCGCGTGCGACCTCCGCGGCGAACTCACTCACGTTGTAGAGCCGCCCTGCGGCTTCTTTCCGAGCCTCGATTGCACCCGGGTTCGCGCGCTGCAGCAGGGTCGCTGTGATGGTGCCCTCGATCATGTCGCCGGATACAACCACGAACTCGATGCCCGCCGCATCCAGCGTGGGAATCGACGCCCGAAGCGCGTCCTCACCGGCACGTTTGCTGAGAGCGACGGGCAGGTACTCGGGCATCGTCTCCACGGTCTTGATGAAGTGTGCCTGGTGACTCGTGACGAAGACGATGCGCGATCCCGTGGCCATCAGGGGCAGCATCGCGTGCAGGAAGTCCACCTGGGCGTCGCGGTTGAGCTTCATCGCGTAGTCCTCGGACATGCCGCTCTCCATGCCGCCAGACGCATTCAGCACGAGGATGTCCAGGCCGCCGAAAGATGCACGCACGGTGTCGACGAGGTTCGCTACCGACTCGGGGTCGGTCAGATCGGCACCGATCGCGATCACGTCCCTGCCATCGGCCTCGAGGGCGGCCACGAGCTTGAGCGCCCGCGCTTCCTTGTTCCGGTAGTTGATGACCACCCGTGCGCCTGCCCCGGCGAAGTATCGTGCGGTATCCGCGCCGATGCCCCGCGATGATCCGGTCACCAGGGCTCGCTTCCCGGTCAGGGATCCGGGAGCCAGCGGCGGCTCGACGGTCGGGGAACTGGGGGGTGCTTCGCTGCTGCTCACAGCAACCGAGACTAGCAAGTCGCCCCCGTGGCGTTTGTCGATAGTGGTAGTTTCGAGTTAACCGACGCACGAGAGGTGCCGTCATGATCAATGACTTTCTGAGCAGCTACGCGTGGGTTGTGTGGCTTGGCTTGATTCTACTTTTTGCAATCATCGAGATGGTTTCGCTCCAGTTCATCTTTGTGATGCTGGCGCTCGGCAGTCTCGGCGGGCTGGTCTCCGGCCTCCTCGGATTGCCCTGGTGGGGCCAGGCGCTTGTCGGTGCGGTCCTGGCCATCCTGCTGCTCTTCGCTGTTAGACCACCACTGTTGCGACGACTCGGGCGCGGTGGTGATCCCGCCAGGAGCAACGTGGATGCTCTCCTCGGCACCGCCGGAATCGTCGTGAACGACTACACGGGCAACGCCACGCACGTAAAGCTCGACAACGGCGAGACCTGGACTGCAAAACTGAACGATGACCGCATCCTCGTGGAGGGTGATCGGATCGTCGTTACCGCAATCGATGGGGCTACCGCCGTGGTGGCCCCAGTTGAGAGGACCACATCGTGACCCCATCCCAATTGTTCGGACAGGTCATCCTGATCATCGTGATCGCGATCTTCGCGATCTTCGTCCTGGTCACGCTGTTCCGGGCTGTCCGTATCGTTCCGCAGGCCAACGCGGGGGTGGTCGAGCGTCTCGGCAAGTACCACAAGACGCTCATGCCCGGCCTGAACATCCTGGTGCCGTTCGTGGATCGGCTACGCCCGCTCATCGACATGCGCGAGCAGGTCGTGTCGTTCCCGCCGCAGCCCGTGATCACAGAAGACAACCTCGTTGTGTCGATCGATACCGTCGTCTACTTCCAGGTGACGGATGCGCGAGCCGCAACCTATGAGATCGCAAACTATCTCGGCGCCGTCGAACAGCTCACCACCACCACCCTTCGTAACGTCGTCGGTGGCCTCAACCTTGAGGAAGCCCTCACGAGCCGGGACAACATCAATGGCCAGTTGCGTGTGGTGCTTGATGAGGCAACCGGCAAGTGGGGTATTCGCGTTGGCCGTGTCGAGCTCAAAGCCATCGACCCGCCACTGTCTATCCAGGATTCGATGGAGAAGCAGATGCGTGCAGAGCGTGATCGGCGTGCTGTCATCCTGACCGCCGAGGGCACGAAGCAGTCCGCAATTCTCACGGCAGAAGGTGCGCGGCAGGCCGCGATCCTCTCCGCAGAAGGTGACGCCAAGGCGCAGGTTCTTCGCGCAGAGGGTGAGGCGCAGGCGATCTCGATCGTTTTTGCGGCCATCCACAAGGGCAACCCTGACGCGCCGCTTCTGGCGTACCAATACCTGCAGACGCTGCCGAAAATCGCCGACGGTGAGGCCAGCAAGCTGTGGATCATTCCGTCGGAGCTCACTGAAGCGCTCAAGGGAATCAGTCTGGGGTTCCTGGGTGGCGCGACTCCGGAGAAGTAGCGCCGAGGGTTTTCTGGCTCCTCCCCGGCCGCGGCTTTTCGCGCACCGCGGGCTGGCGCTGGAAGCTCCGGAGAACACGCTTCTCGCCTTTGCGCAGGCGGTCGGTTTGGGTGCGCTCTATGTCGAGACGGACGTGCATGCGAGCCTTGACGGGGTTGCTGTGATTGCGCACGACCCCGATCTGAAGCGACTTGTGGGTCGGGATGTTCGCATCGACCAGCTGACCATGACCGAGTTGCGCCGCATCGATCTCGGCGAAGGCCAGTCCTTCTGCTCGCTCGACGATGCGCTCGATACGTTCCCGGAGACTCGGTTCAACATCGATGTGAAGTCGAGGGCGGCCGTGCTCCCGACCGTCGCTGCGATCACGGTGGCTGACGCATCCCATCGCGT
The DNA here is from genome assembly GCA_043721995.1 of Salinibacterium sp. Taxonomy (GTDB): domain Bacteria; phylum Actinomycetota; class Actinomycetes; order Actinomycetales; family Microbacteriaceae; genus Rhodoglobus. The sequence goes on from JAYSPT010000164.1 coordinate 29,369, forward strand.
GCTTGTCTCCTCATTCGATGAGCGCCGGCGGGCAGCGGCAATCAAGCGGTTGCCTGGCGTCGTCTCCTCGTCGTCTGCGCGGCGGTTCGTTGTCGCGTTGCTTGCCGGCAAGGTGGGCTTCTCCCCCGGTGTGCGATCCGCGCTCAGGGGGTTGGTAGCCGTGCAGGTTCCCGAGCGGGCACTCGGCCTGCAGATCACCACCGAGCGGATGCTCCACCAGCTGCACAGCGCTGGCGCCGAGGTGCACGTCTGGACCGTCAATGACCCGGTTCGAATGCGCGAATTGCTCGATCTCGGCGTGGATGGAATCGTCACCGACCGTATCGATCTCGCTCTCGAGGTTGCTCGAAGCTTGTAAACCGTGGCACTCCTTCGAGGCTGTTCCTGTGAAGTCGCTGGGAACTGTCGCGCGCTTGAAAGGTTATGCCCAGCTTGTTGGTTTATACCTGTAACGAACGCGACGAAAGAGGAGGCCACACAATGGCAGACCGTAGTTTGCGCGGGATGCGACTCGGCACCCAAAGCCTGCAGAGCGAAGAGGGCGTCGAGTTTTCCCCGCGGAGAAAGAGTAAGTACCGTGCGGCTGATGGCACGACCTTCGAGGTCATGTTCGCCGCTGACGCAGAAGTTCCCCAGCAGTGGGAGTCTGCAAAGACCGGGCAGGAAGGCATTTTGCTCACCGCCGATGGTGTGCCCGTTGTTCTGACCGCCACTGAAACCAAGGTGCCCCGCAGCCACTGGGACATGCTTCTCGAGCGCCGTACTCGCGCCGAACTGGAAGAATTGCTTCAGGAGCGGCTCGAGTTCCTGCGCTCGCGCAGGGGCCAACAGAAGATCGGCGCCTGAGCTCTAGTCACACACGAACGAGCCGTTGCGTAGCGCAACGGCTCGTTCGTCGTTTAAGCCCTGCGCGGGCGCCTGAGGGCGAAGCCGGAGATCAGCAGGATGCTCAGGCCAAGACCCGACACAAACCACTCGAGGTCACGCCCAATGACCACGGCGGGGGTCGTGACCGTGCTGAGTTGGACATCCTGCACCATCGTTGCGGCCGTGTACCACGGCAGTTGCTGCACGATCCTGCCATCCGGAGCGATGACGGCACTGAGACCAACGGTTGAGATGTTTACGACGCTGCGACCCAGTTCTATTGCCCGAATGCGTGCGATGGATAGCTGCTGGGCACTCTCGTCGGTGTGGCCGAAGTCCGCGTTGTTCGATGACGCAAAAATCACCTGGGCGCCCTCCTGTACCGACTCGATAAGAATCTGGTCGTCCACAATGTCGAAGCAGATATTTACCCCGGCGATCACGCCGTTGATGTTGAACACATTGTCGGTGGTTCCCGGGGTGTAGTCGCGACCGATCAGCCCGATGAGGTCGGGTGCGAACGGCTCCCAGAACGCCCGGTCCGGCACGTACTCGCCGAATGGCACAGGATGTTTCTTGTCGTAGTAATCCAGAACCGCGCCGTGGTCCCACAGAAGTTCGGTGTTGTACGACTTGTCGCCACGCTGGGTGACTGCCCATCCGACCAGCGGTGCATGCAGTTGCTGCGAGACGTAGTCGAACACTTGCGCGGTATAGGGATCATCCAGCGGGCTGTAGTCGGTCGCACCTTCGGGCCACAGGACCACGTCTACGTGCTGCCCGAACAGCGGTGCAGTTGCTGACAGCTGGGCCTGAAGCAGGTCGCCGGGTGCTCGCTGGTCGAAATATCCTGCCTTGCCACTGCCCTGCACAGCGGCCACTCGCAGGCTTCCGTCGGTGATGACCGGGAATGCGGGCAGGACCAGCGCGATGGCCGCGATCGCGACAGGCACTAGCGCTGCACGCAGCAGCGCGGGTCGCATGGTGTCGCCCTCGCTGAGGCGCGGTGGTCGAGGGTGCAATGCCAGCCGCACGACAGAGAGGGATGTTGCGGCAATCAGTACCATCACGAAGCTCAAGCCCGAAATGCCGATCCACGCGAACAGCGGGGAAAATGGGCTATCGGACTGGGAGAGCGCGACTCTCCCCCACGCAAAGCCGCCGTACGGCCACACGCTAGCCCAAGCCTCGCGGGCGGTCCAGAGCCCGGCGACCGCGACGGGCAGCAGAATCCAGCGGCCGAACCGGGTCGGGAATGCCCGAGGCACCCACCGATATGCCAACGCGATCGCTGATGCGCCAAGCCCGAAGAACAACGATTCGAGAAACGACAGCGCAGTCATCGGCAGCGGCCCGAGGAAGAGTGACGCCCACTCAATCTGCGTGAGGTAGAAGGCCATTCCAGCGACGAAGCCCACGAGGAATGCCGAGCCAGCCCGCCGGCCGATCAGGGTGACGAGCACCAGTGCGATACCCACGAACGTCAGGGGCCAGTATCCCTTGTCGGGGAAACCGGCATCCAATACGGGACCGGCTCCTGCCGCGACAAGGAGCGCCGCCCACAGCGGGAATACGGGGCCCGATACGTCGCCGAGGGCAGGTACTTCCGCATCCCAGCCTCGTGAGAGCGCGCGGATATGCGCACTCTCACGGGAGGATCTGCTCATGCCACCGAACTGTACGCGACGATTCCGCGACGAATCTGATCGAGCGCTTTGCGTGCCGTGCGACCGGCTTCGCCGTCTGCCACGACAGACAGTTGGTCGAGCAGGTCGATGGTCTGCTTGGTCCAGCGCACAAAATCGCCAGCAGCCATGTCCGCCTCCTGAAGCACTGCGTCCAGCGATGTGCCGCTCGCCCAGCGGTACATCGCAAGGGCGAGCCCGGTGGCGAGTGGCTGGCTCCCGGGTAGCGAATGCAGCCGCTCCAGGTCGTCGAGGTTCGACCAGAGCGTTCCGGTGCGCTCGAATGCCTCTCGAAACGCCCCCTTGGGCAGGTGTCGGTCACCGACCTGCCCTTCCTCGCGCCGCGGCTCGTAGACCAGTGTTGTGGCCATCGCGGCAAGAGACGCCGGATCCAATTCGTTCCAGTACCCCTGCCGAAGCGACTCGGCTATCAGAAGGTCTCGCTCGCCGTAGATGCGCCGCAGCATCCGGCCGTAGGTGCTCAGTTGGAGCTCGCCAGATTCATTCGCTATGAGGTATTCCAGTTGCACCAGCACCTCGGTCACCCGATCGAATACCTTCGCGACCGCGCCCGTGCGGGACTGGATCTGCGCAGTCAGCTGGTCGGTCTCACGCTTGAGGCGCCACCAGCGCTCGGCCCAGCGTGCGTGCGATTCCCGCTCGGGACAGGCATGGCAAGGATGTTGCTTCAGCCGTCGTCGAAGTTCCACGAGTTGGCGCTGTCGACGATCTCGCTCGGCTCGGCTGGCGGTGTTCGAGATGCCCTTGCGCTCGAGGTCGCCCAGTTCGCGTCGGATGCCCGAGTACTGGGCGAAATCGCCAAGGTGGCAGGTCATCGACTTCGCGTACCCTGCAAGCGAGTCTTCCTGTGAGCGCACTTTGCGTGCGAGGTCGACAACCGCGCGGTCGGCCTGGAACTGCGCGAAAGAGGATTCGAGAATCTCGCGCGTGCGGTCACGCCCGAATTTTTCGATCAGGTTGACCGCCATGTTGTAGGTCGGCTTGAAGCTCGAATTGAGGGGGTAGGTGCGACGCGATGCGAGGGACGCGACGGCCTGCGGGTCGAGACCGTCGACCCACTGGATGACAGAGTGACCCTCGACGTCTATGCCACGACGCCCGGCGCGCCCGGTCAACTGGGTGTACTCCCCCGGCGTGATGGGCACACGTGCCTCGCCGTTGAACTTCTCAAGCTTTTCCAGTACGACGGTGCGTGCAGGCATGTTGATACCGAGGGCAAGCGTCTCAGTCGCGAAGACGACCTTGAGGAGCTTCTTCTGGAAGAGCTCCTCAACGACCTCCTTGAACGCGGGCAGCAAGCCGGCGTGATGCGCGGCGACTCCGCGTTCGAGCCCGGTTAGCCAGTCCCAGTAGCCGAGTACCGCGAGATCCTCGTCGAGTAGCGGGCGGCATCGGTCTTCGACGATCGAGCGGATCTCGTCGCGCTGTGCGGGAGTGGTGAGTTTGACCCCCGAGCGCAACACCTTCGTGACGGCCTGGTCACAGCCAATCCGGCTGAAGACGAAGAAGATCGCGGGCAGCAGGTTCCGCGAGTCCAGGAGCTTGACGACATCCGGTCTCTCCATTCGCGTCTCCTGGGGGCGACCTCCGCGCGAGTGGTAGCGACCGACATCCCGCATCTGCTTCGCGCCGAGGACACGGCCGCCGTACCGTGCCATCTGCACGAGCTCCGGATTCACACGATGGGTGGCCACGATGCCGGATGAGTCGAAAAGGTCGATCAGTTTTGTGCGCATCAGGATGTGCTGTTCGAGCGGCACCGGCCGCTCCTCAGACACGATGACCTCGGTATCGCCGCGCACCGCCTGCAGCCAGTCACCAAATTCTTCGGCGTTTGACACAGTTGCAGAAAGCGACACCATCCGAACTTCCTGCGGCAGATGGATGATCACCTCCTCCCAGACCGCTCCTCGGAAGCGATCTGCGAGGAAGTGCACCTCGTCCATGACCACGCAGCTGAGGTCGCGCAGCAGGTCGGAGTTGGCGTAGAGCATGTTGCGCAGCACCTCGGTCGTCATCACGACGATACGGGCGTGCGAGTTGATATTGGTATCTCCGGTGAGCAGCCCAACCTGCTCGGGCCCGTACTCAGTGACGAGTTCCTGGAACTTCTGGTTCGAGAGTGCCTTCATCGGAGCGGTGTAGAACACCTTCGCACGACTCTCCTGCATTGCCCTGAAGATCGCGAACTCGGCGATGATGGTCTTCCCTGCCCCGGTCGGGGCAGCGACGAGCACACTCTTTCCCTCCTCGAGAACCGTGCACGCGGCGATCTGGAACGGGTCGAGATCGAATCGTTGTCGGTCGCGGAAAGCCTGAAGCACCGGCAGGCTGCGACGCTTTCGGGATGCCGCGAAACGTTCCGCTGGCGAGAGCTGGTCGGTCATCGGATCAAGCCTAAGCGCGCTGATGAGTCAATCCAGCCCGACTCAGCTCGTGGCGAGGGAGTCCTCGAAATCGTTTGTTCGCCGCGCGACTCCCCGGTCATGCACGTTGGCAATCAACGCAGCGATGAAGTACAGGAGCACCATCGGAATCGCCAGCAGAAACATCGAGATCACATCGGCGGCGGGCGTTGCTATGGCAGTGAACAGGCAGATCGCCAGAATAGCGACGCGCCAACTCTTGAGGATCGATTTTGCGCTCAGGATACCGACAAAGTTCAGCAGTACGAGGAACACGGGAAGCACGAAAGCAACCCCGATCGCGAGCACGAGTTTGATCACGAAATCGTAATAGGTGCGCGCATCGAGGATGGTCGAGTCCTGGTTGGAGGAGAACGAGGTGAGCAACTGGACCATGTGGGGGAAGACGAACCAACCGGCAGCCGCGCCGAGGAAAAACAGTGGCACTGCCGAGAAGAAGAAGCCGAAGGTGTACTTCTTCTCGCGACCGGTGAGCCCCGGCACCAGAAAAGCGAAGATCTGGAATAGCCAGACCGGGCTGGCAATTACAACGGCGATCGTGACCGCAATTGCCATTCGCAAGTCAAATGCACCAGTCACCGTTGTGTACGCGATCGTGGCGTGCCGGTCCGCCGCTATCTGGTTGATTGGCACTCTCAGTGAGTTGATGACGAAGGGTGCGAGGAAGAACCCAACTACAGCCGAAACGATAATAGCAATCGCGGAAATGACGAGGCGTTTGCGGAGTTCGCGTAAGTGATCGGCCAGCGACATGCGGTCATCGCCACGCCAGCGCTTGGTCCGGGCGGCCACAGGTGTTACGGCTTCGACTTGGCGGGTGTGCTCTTTGCCGGGGCTTTGACAGTGGATGCCACCACGGACTCTACGGACACGGGCTTTGACGGTGCTGCGACGGTGTCGGCTTCGGAGTTCACCACGGACGCATCACCCTCAGGAGCAACGTCGCTGTTCTCGGCATTCATCGTTTTGATCTCGCCACGGAAGATGCGCATCGACTGGCCAACACTGCGTGCAAGGCCCGGGAGCTTGGGCGCGCCAAACACCAGCAATACGATGGCGAGGATGATGAGCAGGTGCCAGCCGGTGAGGTTTGCGAACATTGCGGTCACGTCCATTTCGTGTCGGAGCGAGAGCCATCATTGTACTCGCTCCATCTGGCAGGGCACCCGTGAGTCTCAGTGGGAAGACGGGAGTTTCTTGGACCGCTTCTGACTGGACTTCGGGTACCAGGTGCCCGGCCATCGCACCAGGGATGCATCGATTCGCATTATCGCGCGAGCTCGCGCCCACCGTCGCTCACGAGCGTGCCACGCGCGGGCGGCACGGTGGGCTTTTCGTTGTTCCTCGCGTGCGCGCACATCTTTCAGGTTGGCGAGCACTGCGAGTGCTGGCGGGGAAAGCTGCGGATCAGCGACGTCGAAACCTTCCCCGAGGTCGAATAGCCCAGAAACACTCTCGCTGAGTTTGACAAACTTGCGAAAGATCCACCACGCGAAAAAACCCAGCATCGCCAACATCGCCAACACGAGGACGCCCCAGATGACGAGCCACGACCACCAGGGCATCTCAGCTGTACCTTGCCGCGCCGGCCGCCGCCCATTCGCGTACCAGCTCGCGCGCCTCTGGAGGGGCGACAACCGTGGCAACCCCTGGCATGCTCGCGATGAGCCGTTTGAGTCCGTGATAGTGCGAGACACGCACGGTGGTGCGAACGAGACCGTCATGATCTTCAGCGCTGAGGAAACGCACAGTGCTGGCACCATCCGGAATGTAGTCGGCGAGAGCGGATGCCGCAGACGGCACGTTGTCGATGGTGACGAGCAGATCATCCGCTGAGCCCTCAAAAAGGGTGTCTGGCAGCGCTATATCAGCGGCGCTGTGCGTGATCGGTTCGCTCGTGACGCTCGGATCGGTGATGCGGTCGATGCGGAAGGTGCGCAGCGCGCCACGAAGGTGGCACCAGCCACGCAGGTACCAATCGGCGTCGACTGACTCCACGCGCAGCGGATCGACTCGGCGGCGCTCGCCGTTTCCCTGCGAGTTCAGGTAGCCGAATTCCAGCTGCGCGCCGCGCTCGACCGATTCACGAATCAGCGCCAGAGTGCTGTCGCTCTCCGATGCCTCGACGGCGACCTGGCTGGGTTCGGCCGATGCGCCGCGGGAGAGCTTCGCAGTCAGGGTCGCGATCGCCTCCCGGTCGGCGTTCTCCGGCAGTGCCGAGAGGTACTGCAGGCCAGCGATGAGCGCTGCAGCTTCACGCGCGGAGAAGCGCGGCGAATCGTCGATCGCCACCAGGTTAGTGAGCACGATCTCGTCGTTGTCCTCGAATTCATCCCACGCGATATCGAAGAGATCGTCGGGCTGGTACATCGCGGTGTCGCCCGGAATTCCGGACACCGCGATGAGGCGTACCGCCTCGCGGATTTGGCCAGCCGGCACACCAAAATGCTGGGCAACTTCGCTCACGCTGACGCGGTCGCGGTCCATGAGGTACGGAACGAGAGAGAGCAGGAATGCGAGTTTGTCCTGCGCATGACGCGGGGTTGGGCGCTCACTCATTGCTGGCTCCCGTGTGGTCGTGTGCAACTCGCAGCAGCCGGCCGCGTACGGCTTCCCTTAAGTCGGGCGGTGACAGCACGAGGGCCTCCGGCCCGAAGCCCGACAGCTCGTCAGCGAAGATGTTCACGTCGGAATAGTGCAATTGCAGTGCACCGGATGCTGCGACCGCCGTGCCACGACGTTTACCGAGCCGAGTCGCGGCATCCGAGCCGGGCTCGACTTCGACGAGTGCCGTGTGCGAGTTCCAGACCTCTTCGAGTTCGGCCAGCGCGCGTTCGCTCTGGTCGGAAGATCGGGCCGGGAAAGTCTTTCCCGTCGGCTCGATGTCGCTGACGATGCGGCGCAGCAGGAAGGTTCTGGTGGAGCCCGACTCCGGTTCGTCGGCGTAGAGATGCCAGCGTCCCTGGTGCTGCACGAGTGCCAGCGGCGAGACAACGCGCATGCGCGACTCTCGCTCCCCGGGTTTGAGGTAGGCGAACCTGACCTCGGTCCGCTTTTCGAGGGCCGTGGAAAGCGGGTCGAACGCAGCATCCCGAACTCGCACCCGCGGCGCGTAGCCAAGCACTGGCTCGGTGGTCGAGACTCCGAGCGAGCGCAGCTTCAGGATTGCGCGGCGTGACTCCCCCGATAAGGAACCCTCGCGCCAGACCAGTGCGGCGAGGTTGAGCAGCGTCGTCTCGCCCGGCGAGAAGCTGATGTCAGAAGGAAGCTCGTATGCCCCGCGCGGGATGCGATAGCGAAGATTCTGGTTGTTGCCAGCCTGACCGGGGCTTTCGAGTGTTTCGAGCGGAACACCGAGTTCCCGGATATCGTCCTTATCGCGTTCGAACTGCCGCTCGAGGTTGGAATTATCGCCGGAATGGGAGAAGCGCTGACGGTAGCCCTGCACTGTGGACAAGATCTCGTTCTTCGTGAGTCCGTTATCAGTGGCGAGCAACGCGAGCACAAGACTGAACAGCCGTTCTTCGACGGGGATCCTGGAAGTCGCGCTTGCACCTGACACGAGTGAAATCCTACTGTCGTGACTCGGGACACCCGGCCGTGTCGAGGCTTTCTGAAAGTGCCTACTTGCCCTGAACGCCCAGGACGTCCACCACATACGTGAGCGTCGACCCCGCAGTCACGCCGGTCGGTTCGCTTCCCGCAGGGTACCCGTCGGACGGTGGCACGACCACAAGGATCTGAGAGCCCACCTTTGCGCCTATCAGCGCCTGTGAAAGGCCCCTGATGATGCCCTTCGGGTCTTCGTCGAGAGCGCTGGCAAGCCAGATCGCGGGTTGTTTGTTGTCCCACGTCGTGGTGTCGAACGGGGACGTTGCCGCCCATTCAACTCCGGAGTAGTTGACGACGGCGCTGTCACCCTTCTGCACTGCAGTGCCGCTCCCCTGTTTGAGCGTCGAGATCTTCAGTTCGCTGGGCGCATTGCCCGCGGGGAAGGTCAGGCCGGGCTGGCCGTTCGGTGCGAGCACGATAGACGGCAGTCCCGGCTGCGGCGACCTGTCGGCGCCATTGGCGCGACCCAGGTACTGCGCGCGAATATCGGTGACGACCACAAGCGTGTCTGTGTTCTCGAGAGCCCGACCGCCTTTGCTCGTGAATTGTTTGTTGAGGTTTGCCAGGATGGCTTCCCCGAGAACGTCAAGTGCCCTGCCCACGGCGGTGACACGCGCACCAACTTTGCTGCACTGCGCCATCGCTCCGAATATGTTCGCGCCTCGCAGCGCCAATTGCGGGAGTCCGTTATCCGAGCCGGTGGTCGTGACGATGCCGGTACCGGACTTGCCGTCATAGACGGTGATCTGCAGGACGGCGGTATCGCCGTGATTTACCAGCCGACCGCTGCCGGGGATCGGCACACTGACTTCGGTGCTGGTCGCGACGAGTGGAGTTGGGAAAGTCGCTTTTGGGTCGCTACCCAGCGTTCCATTCGCGGTGACAAGCGCCGAGTTGCTGCCGCTCGCATATTCCGGTGTGCAGCCCCCGGCGACAGGCGAGCCTGAGCAGGCGGAAAGAGACACCAGTAGGCCTGCGGCCGCGATAATTGCCGGGAGCTTGCGCACGAACACACTCTTTTCGTCTTCAACGGAGAACTACCGCATCACTCTATCGGGCACACCTAGTCGCTTTCTGCAGTGGCGCGGGCGGCCGACTGCGCGGCGCTCCGGGCATCGCGGGCGGTGCGCCGCAGTCGCTTTTCGCTCGAGGTTCGCTCCCCCAGAGCGCCGGGCGTCCACGCCTCGACGTCGTCATCGGAGTAATCAGATTTGGATGCGCGACGTTTAAGCGCCGGCAGGACAGCTCCGGGAGCAAGCCGCCGTGCAGTCATGAGGAACCCGGTGTGTCCGATCATCCGGTGGTCGGGTCTTACGGCCAGACCCTCGACGTGCCAGGTGCGCACGAGCGTCTCGCTCGGATCCGGTTCAGTGAACGCACCGGTGGCCCGAATTGCCTCCGCGACTCGCGAGAGTTGCGTCACCGTTGCGATGTAACACAGCAGCACTCCCCCCGGCGTGAGTGCGGCCGCGCATTCGTCGAGGCACTCCCAGGGGGCGAGCATATCTAGCACAATGCGGTCAACGCTGCCCCGTTCGACGGATGCCGGCAGCGCGTCCTGCAGATCGCCCACGACAACGGACCAGTTGTGCGGTTCCCCGCCGAGGAAGGCCGCGACGTTCGCTTTCGCAACGTCGGCAAACTCGTCGCGGCGTTCGAAGGAGATCAGTCGCCCGGCCGGACCGACTGCCCGCAGCAGCCACAACGAAAGCGCACCGGACCCAACCCCCGCTTCAACGACCGTCGCCCCCGGGAAGATATCGGCCTGTCCGAGGATTTGCGCGGCATCTTTCGGGTAGATGATCGCCGCACCTCGAGGCATCGACATCACGAAGTCCGTGAGGAGCGGTCTCAGAGCCAGGTATTCGGTACCGTCCGTACCGGTGATCACCGAGGCATCGGGCGCGCCGATGACCAGGTCGTGGCTGATCACGCCCCGGTGCGTGTGAAAGGAACCGTCGACCTGGAGCGTGACGGTGTTGAGGCGACCTTTCGGGCCGGTGAGTTGCACCCGGTCACCGGCGCGGAATGGGCCGCTCTGGCGGCGCGAGGGCTCGGGGTTTCTCGCGTCGGCGTCCTCGGTACCCGTCGTCGCGCTCATTCGGGCTGCATCCCGCTCGTTGCGAGCAGCGCGATGAGGTCGTGCAGGGTGCGACCTTCGAGGGTCGGCCACAGCACATCGGCCTCGCTGTCGTCGATATCGACGATGAACGGCACACCGATCGTGATGGCACCGGCCGCGTGGGCAGCCGCGACCCCTGGGGCCGAGTCCTCGATCGCGATGCACCGGGTCGGGTCGACGCCGAGCAGCTCCGCAGCCCTCAGATACGACTCAGGGTGCGGCTTGCTGTGCGTGACATCATCCCCGCTGACCACGGCATCGAAGCCGTGAAAGCCGAGTTGGTCGGCGACGTGGCGCGCCATCCGGCTGACTGACATCGTCACGAGAGCTGTGGGAATCCCTGCCTCGCGCAGTTCGCCGAGAAGTTCGTGGGCGCCGGGTCGCCATGGGACGCCCAGTTCAACGAGTTGGTCGAGCACACGATCGGTGAGGCGCTTGATGATCTCGTCGTCGGTCAGGCGCACGCCCGCCGCCCGCAATACCCGGGCAGAATGCCACAGCCCAGCTCCGACGAGCTGGAGCGCTTCGTCGTGGCTCCACCGCCCGCCGAACTCGCCGACGAGTTCGTGTTCGGCAGCCATCCAATACGGTTCGGTGTTGACGAGCGTGCCGTCCATGTCCCACAGGACAGCAGCAGGGAGCGTTGGGGTCACAACGGACAATGGTAGTTCTATCCTTGGTAGACAGCCCCGACGAGCAGATCGGGCGCCACCGGCGGGAGCCTCGTGCCAGAAAACCAGTTCGCAAGCGGTCGACTTCTTGTCGTCGCCTTCGAGGGCTGGAACGACGCGGGCGAAGCGGCGAGTGGTGCCGTTCGCACGCTCAAGGAACTACTCGACCTGTACCCGATCGCCGAGGTAGACCCCGAAGACTACTTCGACTACCAGTTCAACCGTCCATCGGTTGCCGCTGATGAGAATGGTGACCGTCAACTGGTCTGGCCGGGGGTCACAATCTACGGCCCGACTCGCCCGAACTCTGGTCCAGTTCTCGCGCTTGCGGATGATGCTGAACTCAGCGTCAGCGGAGCCAACGGTTCGAACATTTACCTGCTCCTGGGCACTGAGCCCTCGCGTGGCTGGAAGACCTTCACGAGCGAGATCCTGGACGTCATGAAGTCCAACGACATCACGTCCATCGTCTTCCTTGGGGCGATGCTGGCGGATGTTCCGCACTCGCGCCCGATCTCGGTTTTCACCAGCAGCGAGAACCCTGCGGTGCGTGCGCAACTGAGCATTGAGCGCAGTGGTTATGAGGGACCGGTGGGTATCCTCTCGGTGCTGGGGGATGCCGCGGAGAAGGCGGGCATCCTCACCATGTCCATCTGGGCGTCGGTGCCGCACTACGTACACAATGCACCTTCTCCGAAGGCCACACTGGCGCTCATCGACAAGCTGGAGGAGATCGTCGACGTGGTGATCCCGCGCGGTGAACTGGTGACTGAAGCTGCGGCCTGGGAGAGCGGAATCGATGCGCTCGCGGGTGATGACGACGACATGGCGTCCTACATCGAGCAGCTGGAGCAGGCGCGGGACACGGTGGATTCCCCCGAGGCCAGCGGTGAGGCGATCGCGCAGGAATTCGAGCGCTACCTTCGGCGCGGTGGCGAGAAGCCCGGCGACCGGCCCGAGGCTGGCGCTGCCGGCGACGAGCCCTGGCGCCCGAAGGACTAAGCGGAAAGAGGTATCCCCAAGAGTGCGTTGACCGCCTGGATGTCGGACGCGCTGGGTGCGGCGCCCGACGCAACCGCTGCATCGACTGTGGCGATGGCGGCAGGCGTGTCGAGGTCGGTCGCGAGCGTGTTCCGAAGCGCCGCAGTGAGACCGCCGCCCGAGCCCTGCGCGTTGGAAGCCCAGCGGGTCCACGCCGAGAGCCGCTGCTGGGCCGCAGCCAATACCTCATCCGTCCATTCCCAGGGCGCGCGGTAGTGGTGCGCGAGAACTGCGAGGCGGATGGCGCGAGCGTCTACTCCCGATTCGACGAGGCGACTCACCAGCACCAGGTTCCCCAGGGATTTCGACATCTTCGCACCCTGGTACGAGACGAGCGCGGTATGCGAGTAGATGTGGGAGTGAGTGCGGCCGGTGAGGGCCGCCGTGTGGCCCGCCGTGAACTCGTGATGCGGGAAAACCAGGTCGATGCCACCGCCATTCACCGTGAGCGGCAGTTGGAGGTACTCCTGCGCGATCACCGAGCACTCGATGTGCCAGCCTGGGCGCCCCTCTCCGAGCACCGTTGGCCATGACGGCTCACCGACTCGTGCCGCGCGCCAGAGAAGGGGGTCGAGTATGTCGCGCTTGCCGGGTCGCTGCGGGTCCCCCCCGCGCTCGGCAAACAACGGCAGCATTTCCGGCGGCGAGAGCCCACTCTCCAGCCCCAGGTGCCACGAGGTCGCCGCTGCGGCCGCAGCATTGTCGAAGTAGACGTCGTCGTCGACGTAGTACGCGAAGCCGTTCTCCAGCAGGGCTGCGACTGCGACCGCAATCGGCGCAACGTTGTCGGTTACCCCGACATAGTGCTGGGGCGGGATAACCGAGAGCCGCTGCATGTCGTCACGGAACAGATCAACTTGGCTCGCCGCGAGATCGCGCCAATCAACCCCGGTTGCCGTGGCGCGCTCCAGGAGCGGGTCATCGACATCCGTCACGTTCTGCACGTAGTTGACGTCGTAGCCGGCATCCAGCCACACCCTGATCAGGGTGTCGTAGGCGATATAGGTGGCGGCGTGCCCGATGTGGGTGGCATCGTAGGGCGTGATTCCGCAGACGTAGAGGGTTGCGACGCCGGAGGGCTCGGCACTCAGGATCGAGTTGGTCGAGCTGTCGTGGATGCGGGGCGCACGCCCGAACCCTTCCAACCGCGGAACCACGGGCCGGTTCCACGATCGCACGGTTGCAAGGATACAGCGGCTGGGTGACAGTCAGTAGCTGAGGAGCAGATCGCCGAGAACCTGCCGGCCAAACACCAATGCTTCCAGGGGCACGCGTTCGTCGACACCGTGGAACATCGCAGGGAAATCGAGTCCGGGTGGCAGGCGAAGCGGGGCGAAGCCGTAACCGGTGATCCCGAGCTTGGCGAGAGCCTTGTTATCCGTTCCCCCGGAGAGGAGGTAGGGCAGCACCGGTGCGCCAGGATCGTGGGCACCGAGCGCGCCGACCATTGCCTCCACGAGCGGCCCGTCAAAGCTGTTTTCCAACCCGATGTCGCGGTGCATGACCACAATCTCGATGTCATCGCCGATCAGTTGGCGAATCTCGGCGAGTACGGCATCCTCTTCGCCAGCGAGCGTGCGGATGTCGATCAGCGCCTCTGCAGTGTCGGGGATCACGTTGTGCTTGTAGCCGGCTTTCAGGAGTGTCGGATTACTGGTCGTGCGCAGGCTTGCCTGGATGAACCCGGATGCAGTTCCGGTCGAGAGCACGAGCTCATCGGGCGACACTCGCTGCGGGTCGACCTGCATGATGCGGGCGAGTTCCCTGAGCAGCTGCTCCGTGGTCGACGTGAGGTGGATTGGCCACTCCCGACGCCCGAGCGCGACGACGGCCTCGGCGAGCCGCGTGACGGCGTTATTTTTGATGATGCGCGAGCCATGGGCCGCTGTCCCGCGGGCGATGAGCTTGATCCAGATGAGGGCCTTCTCTCCCGTCTGAAGCAGGTACGAACGCTGGCCGTTGAGGTAAACGGAGTACCCGCCGACTTCGCTGATGGCTTCGGACGCGCCAGCGAACAGGTCGGGATGCTCGTCCACGAGGTAGTGCGACCCGAATACTCCGCCATTCTCTTCATCGGCGAAAAACGCGACGATGAGCTCGCGATTTGGCTGGCAGCCCGATCCGAGAATGTCACCGAGCGCGGTGATGATCATTGCATCCATATTTTTCATGTCGACGGCACCTCGGCCCCAGAGCATCCCGTCGCGGATGACGCCGCCGAATGGGTCGACACTCCAATTCAGGGGATCTGCAGGCACTACATCCGTGTGTCCATGAACGACCAGCGCTGGCAGGGATGCGTCGGCTCCCGGAACGCGTGCGATGACGCTCGTGCGTCCGGTCGCCGAGTCGAAGTACGTCGGAGTCAGACCCAGCCCGCGAAGATGCTCGCCCAGGTACTCGGCCGCATCGGTTTCGCTATTTGAGCGGCCCTCACCGTAGTTGGTGGTGTCGAAGCGGATAAGTTCTTGCGCGATGCGCGCCGTGGCCTCAAGTTCGTCCCCTTGCTCCATCCTCCAAAGCTACCGGACCACTGCTCCGCCTCCGGGATGCTATTCTCAGACGTCAGCTGATCTAGCTGGTTGCGCGCGGATGGCGGAAATGGCAGACGCGCTAGCTTGAGGTGCTAGTGCCCGTATAGGGCGTGGGGGTTCAAGTCCCCCTTCGCGCACAGAGGGAAAATGGCCTCTGATCTGGGAATTTAGATTCCAGGTCAGGGGTCATTTTCTGTCGAAGTGCTGAGAAAAGTGCTAAGCCCCGTTTAGGTGCCGCGTGA
>JAYSPT010000165.1:0-63280 GCA_043721995.1 Salinibacterium sp.
CTGGCGAGCGGCTCCGCTGCCACCTTTAGAGGCCCGCAGCACTGCGCAATGCGTCGGCGCGGTCAGTGCGCTCCCAGGTGAATTCGGGCAGTTCACGACCAAAGTGACCATAGGTCGCAGTTTTGGCGTATATCGGCCGCAGCAGATTGAGCTCGTCGATAATCGCGCCGGGACGCAGGTCAAATACCTCGTCGATGGCTTTTGTGATTGCCTCATTTGAGACATGGCCGGTGCCGAACGTCTCGACGTAGAATCCGACCGGGTGCGCCACGCCGATAGCGTACGCGACCTGTACCTCCAGACGGTCTGCGAGACCGGCAGCTACGGCATTCTTCGCGACCCACCGCATCGCGTAGGCCGCGGAACGATCCACCTTCGATGGGTCTTTACCGCTGAAAGCGCCCCCGCCGTGACGGGATGCCCCACCATACGTGTCGACAATGATCTTGCGCCCGGTGAGGCCGGCATCGCCCTGCGGACCGCCGATCTCGAATCGCCCGGTCGGATTGATCAGTACCTTCACGCCAGTTGAGTCAAGGTCGGACTTCGCCAGGATCGGCCTGATGACGATCTCCTCGATCTCACGACGAAGGTCTTTGGTGCTCACCAGCGGAGAGTGCTGGGTCGAGAGGACAACGGTGTCGATCGTGCGGGGCACAACACCGTCGTAACCGATAGTCACTTGCGTTTTTCCATCGGGTCGGAGGTAGTCAACGACACGTTCGTGGCGTACCTCAGCGAGCTTCTCTGCCATTCGGTGCGCAAGCCAGATCGGAATCGGCATCAATTCCGGCGTCTCGATCGTCGCATAGCCAAACATAATGCCCTGGTCCCCGGCGCCCTGCAGATCGAGCACATCCTCGCTGAACTCCTCGCGTGACTCGTACGCACCGTCGACGCCGATCTTGATATCGGGTGACTGGCCACCAATGGACACAGAAACGCCGCAGGATCGACCGTCGAACCAGACGTCAGAGGAGTTGTATCCGATATCAGAAATGCGCTTTCGCACTATCGAGGGGATGTCGACGTACCCAGAGGTGGTGACTTCGCCCGCGACGTGCACCAGCCCCGTCGTGACGAGAGTCTCAACCGCCACGCGCGCATGCGGATCCTGTTCCAGCATTGCGTCGAGGATGCTGTCGCTCACCTGGTCGCAGATTTTGTCCGGATGTCCTTCCGTCACCGATTCAGACGTGAACATTCTCAGGGCGTTGCTCATGAATTTCGCTCCAACGCGATCAATCAGATTCGGACAGCAAGTCAAGAATACGATTCGCCACCGACAACTTAGTGCCGGCGGCCCTGGTCACAATATCCCCGGCGGCATCGACGACGACGATCTCGTTTCGCTCTGATGCGAAACCTTCGTTCCAGCCCACTCTATTGATGACGAGGAAGTCGCTCCCTTTTCGCGCAACTTTCGCCCGGCCGAGTTGCAGCATCGTCTCGTCGTTCTCTTCGGTCTCAGCCGCAAAGCCGATGATGACCTGGCCGCGCCTACGAGACTTCCCCAGCGCGCTGAGGATGTCGGGGTTCTTTACCAGCCGCAACTCAAGGGAGTCGCCCTGTGTCTCTTTCTTGATCTTCGACTGAGAAACCTGCTCGGGCCGGTAGTCGGCAACGGCAGCGGCCATGATGATGACGTCCGCTTCGAGCGCGGCCGATCCAGTGGCATTCGCAAGCTCACTCGTCGTGCCCACATTCACAATCGTCATACCGGGGGGCGCGTCGACCTCCAGGTTTGCTGCGATCAACGTGACGTCCGCCCCACGATCGACAGCGGCACGTGCGATCGCAACGCCCTGCCTGCCGCTGGAGCGATTGCCGATGTAGCGCACGGGGTCGAGCGGCTCACGCGTGCCGCCAGCGGTGACCAGGATGCGCTTGCCGATCAAATCATGCGGACCGACAGCGGCCAGGGCGGCCGCGACGATCTCCTCTGGTTCCGACATGCGGCCCGCTCCCGCGTCCGACCCGGTCAGTTGCCCAACGCCGGGACCCACGACGATCACGCCCCGAGAGCGGAGAGTCGCGATGTTCGCGATGGTGGCGAGGTTGTTCCACATTTCGGTGTGCATCGCGGGCGCGATTACGAGCGGTGCTGTGCTTGCGAGGATGGTGTTGCCGAGCAGGTCATCCGCAAGTCCGGCCGCAAGCTTCGCAATGGTGTTTGCCGTGGCGGGCGCTACGACAATCAGGTCGGCGGCCTGCCCGAGTGCCACGTGACGTACTTCGGCTACACCCTCATAGAGGTCTGAGAACACAGGATTACGACTGATCGCCTCGAGGGTTGGCCGACCGACAAATCGCAGTGCGTTTTCGGTAGCGACGATGTGCACGTCGTGGCCAGCCAGCACTACAGCGCGAACGACTGAGACCGCTTTGTACGCCGCGATGCCTCCGGTGATGCCTACGACGATGTTCACAGAACGACATTCACGGCGAGTTGCGTTGCTTCGTGCGAGCGTTACTCTTCGCTCAGGCGCGTGAGCTCGAGCTTGTCCTCGCTGATCTCATGCAGCGCAACAGAGAGCGGCTTATCGTCGATAGTCGAATCGACCAGCGGGCCGACGTTGTCGAAGAGGCTCCCCTCGTGCAGGTCGGCATAGTAGTCATTGATCTGGCGCGCGCGCTTCGACGCGAAGATGACCAGTTGATACTTCGAGTCGACCTTAGACAGCAGTTCGTCGATGGGCGGGTCGATGATTCCAGCGTGCTTGTCAACCATGATTACTCCTTGGGGGCTGTCTCTCTAGCGGATTAGCGCCAGAAAAAGTGGTCGCGCGAAAAGGCGCATCCATCAATGCTACGACCTCATTGGCGGCTTGCCCGACTTCGCGGTTCACAACCTTGGCGTCGAACTCATCCTGTGCTGCCAATTCGACCTTGGCGGTCTCGAGTCTGCGGGCCTGTTCCTCGGGCTCCTCAGTTCCGCGACCGATCAGCCGACGCACCAACTCCTCCCATGTCGGTGGCAACAGGAAGATGAGAAACGCCGCGGGCATCGCCTGCCTCACCTGGCGTGCTCCCTGCAGATCAATCTCGAGCAGGACACGCTTTCCTTCAGCGAGTGCCTGCTCAACCGGAGGCCGCGGAGTGCCGTATCGAAACGAATTGTGAACGACAGCCCACTCCAGCAATTCCCCGGCCGCGATTTTGCGATCGAACTCCTGATCGCTGACGAAGTAGTAGTGAACGCCATCGATCTCGCCGGGGCGAGGCTTGCGGGTGGTCGCGGAGACACTCAGTTGCACTTCGGGATGATGCGACCGCACGTACGCCGAAACGGTCCCCTTCCCAACCGCGGTCGGCCCTGCGAGAACGACCAGTCGTGTTGGCTCAGCACCCTGGCGCGCGACCAGGTACCGACGCAGGCGATCCTTCTGGCGGATACCGAGCCCCCCCACTCGCTTGCGGTCGGAGATCTCGAGTAGCTCCATGACCCTGGCCGTGCGTGCGGGTCCGAGCGAACGAACGCTGCCGAGCAATTCTGTGACCCGCAGGCCCGCTTCGGCGCTCTGGGGTTGTTCCCACCCGTGCTGGGCAACATCCAGGGCCGTGCGCGTATGCGTCGCGATGTCGTGCTTGAGCGCTGCGCGAGCCCGACGAGCCGCGATTGCGGCCTGGGCTGCAGCTGCGCGGTCGACCTCGGGGGGAGCGGGGCGCGGGCTCACGTGACCATCGCTTTCGCCAGCTGGTGTGCATGCTCGAGCAGAGAGCGCTTGAACCCGTCCGGCCCTGCCCTCAACACCGCGCGCCCGACGTTAGCGATCACATTGGGAGCCACCGCGCCGAACAGATCGGGAAGGTCCGACAGCATGGCACCCTGCTCCCCAAACCCCGGCGCCAGAATCGGCGTGAAACGCAGGAGATCCGACTCAATCCGGTAATCCAACATGTCGATAGTCGCGCCAATAACGACTCCCACCGACCCGAGTCCTGCGTTTTCAGCGGGAAGTACCCCGGTTTCGGAATTGAGAGCCTGCACCTCGTTCACGATACTTGCTGCGATCGTGGCTCCCGCCGACCTCCCACGATCACGAATCGCCAACTGCGTTTCGACCGATTCGGGATTCGACGTGGCGGCGAGGATGAACACACCCTTGCCACTCGAAACTGCCAGGTCGATCACCTGCCGCAGCGACCCGACCCCTTGGTAGGCCGAGAGGGTGAGGGCATCTGCCTCCAGTGGTGAACCCGGCGTCAGCCATGCGGCCCCATAGGCCTCAACCGTCGAACCGACATCTCCACGCTTGGCATCCGCGATCACGAGCAGACCGGATGAGCGTGCCTGGGCACTCACCGACTCCAGTACCGCATAGCCCGCAGACCCATACCGTTCGAAGAATGCCACCTGTGGTTTGATGATTCCTACGGTGCTCCCTGCGCCCTCGATTACACGCAGGCAGAACTCCCGCAGCCCGTGAGGGGTATCTTCCAAACCCCAGTCGCGCAGCAGGAACGGGTGTGGATCCAGACCAAGACAGAGCTGCCCCCGCTCGGAGAAGACCACCTTCAGTCGCTCTCCAAACGGCGCGGTGCTGAAACCCTCAGGCATCGGCAAGGTCTTGCACGACGCGCAAGCGTTCCGCTCGTTCAATGGCGTAGTCCTGCAGTGACTTCACATCGAACCCGTCACGAATCGCCTCGAATGAGGCAACCGCGGCACCGAGCTGCGCAATGGTCGTGAACAACGGCTTGTCGGCCGCGACGGTCGCGGTGCGGATCTCATACCCATCTGCGCGCGCGCTTCTGCCGCTCGGGGTATTGATGACGACATCCACCTGACCTGTATTAATCAGTTCGACGATGGAGGGCTCCCCCGCAATCACCTCCTGACCCATGAAGTACTTGCGCACGACCCTCGCCTCAATGCCATTGCGCGCAAGCACTTCAGCAGTGCCCTCTGTCGCAAGAATCGTAAAACCGAGCTGGCTCATACGCAGCATCGGCAGCACGATCGCGCGCTTGTCACGGTCGGCGACTGACACAAAGACCGATCCGCTTGAGGGCAGGCCCCCGTATGCGGCCTCCTGGCTTTTCGCGAAAGCCTTCGGGAAGTTCGAATCGATTCCCATCACCTCGCCGGTGGAGCGCATCTCCGGTCCCAGGACCGAATCGACAACGTGACCCTCGACGGTGCGGAAGCGATTGAACGGCAACACGGCCTCCTTGACGGCGACCGGGGCATCCAAAGGCACGATCGAACCGTCCTGCGCTGGCAGGAGGCCGGATTCGATGAGCGAACTGATACGTGAACCGACCATCACGAGAGCCGCCGCCTTAGCCAGTGGGATGCCTAGAGCTTTGGAGACGAAAGGCACGGTGCGGGATGCCCGAGGATTGGCCTCGAGCACGTACAGGACGCCTTGGCCGATCGCAAACTGCACGTTGAGCAGGCCCCGCACACCGATGCCCGCGGCTATCTCCAGAGTTGCCTTGCGGACCCGATTGAGCACATCCCGCCCCAAGGTCACGGGGGGCAGTGTGCAGGCGGAGTCACCGGAGTGGATACCCGCCTCCTCGATGTGCTCCATGATGCCGCCGATGTAGAGCTGTGTGCCGTCATACAACGCGTCGACATCGATCTCAATGGCGTCGTCCAGAAACCGGTCAACGAGCAAAGGGGAACCGGGCGCGATGATTCCGAAGTCCTTGACGCGGTAGAAGTAGTCCGCCATGGATTCGGTGTCATAAACGATCTCCATGCCCCGACCGCCGAGAACATGGCTTGGGCGCACGAGCACGGGAAACCCGATGTCTTCGGCGATCGTTATCGCCTCGCGCTGGGTGGTCGCCGTGCCGTTTTTCGGTGCGATGAGACCAGCACTGTCGAGGATTTTCGAGAACTGGCCACGCTCTTCGGCAAGGTCGATGGCTTCCGGCGTCGTGCCGAGAATGGGCACTCCTGCATCCTTGAGTCCCTGGGCGAGGCCGAGAGCTGTTTGGCCGCCCAGTTGCACGATGACGCCGACGAGTTGACCACTCGAACTTTCCGCGTGGATGATCTCCAGCACGTCCTCAAGGGTGAGGGGCTCAAAGTAAAGCCGGTCGCTCGTGTCGTAGTCGGTCGAGACCGTTTCGGGGTTGCAGTTGATCATGATCGTCTCGTAGCCAGCATCCGAAAGCGCGAAGCTCGCGTGCACGCAGGAATAGTCGAACTCAATTCCCTGACCGATTCGGTTCGGACCCGACCCGAGGATGACCACCTTGCGGCGGTCGCTCGGCCTCACCTCGGTCTCTTCGTCGTAGCTCGAGTAGTGGTAGGGCGTCAGCGCGGGGAACTCCCCTGCGCAGGTGTCGACTGTCTTGTAGACGGGCCTGACCCCGAGCTGCCAGCGCAGCGCGCGGACCTCGGCCTCAGCCACGCCTCGCAGTTGCGCGATCTGCACGTCGCTGAAGCCATGATTCTTTGCGAGACGCAGCAGATCTGAATCCAAGGCCCGGAACGAGCCGACTTCGAGTGCAACTTCGTTGATGAGGGCGATCTGGTCAACGAACCATGGGTCGATTCCGGTTGCTGCAAATACCTCATCAATGCTGGCTCCAGCACGCATCGCCTGCTGTACCGTCACAATCCGACCGTCAGTCGGGACTGCGGCGATCGCGAGCAGAGCGTCCTTGTCGCCCGGATCGCCGTTCCAATGGAAACTGCTGCCCCGTTTCTCCAGCGAGCGAAGCGCCTTCTGCAGTGCGGTCGAGTAGTTGCGTCCGATCGCCATCGCTTCGCCCACGGATTTCATGGTCGTTGTCAGTCGAGTGTCAGCAGCGGGAAACTTCTCGAAGGCGAACCGTGGCACCTTGACGACAACGTAATCGAGCGTCGGCTCGAACGAAGCCGGCGTGACCCTCGTGATGTCATTCGGAATTTCGTCGAGCCGATATCCGATCGCGAGCTTCGCGGCGATCTTGGCGATCGGGAATCCCGTGGCCTTCGAGGCGAGCGCTGAAGAGCGCGAAACTCTAGGGTTCATCTCGATGACAATGACGCGACCGGTGGATGGGTCGATGGCGAACTGGATGTTGCATCCCCCGGTATCGACGCCCACCGCCCGAATGATGTCGATTCCAATGTTTCGCAGGTTCTGATATTCCCGGTCGGTGAGCGTGAGTGCCGGTGCGACGGTGATCGAATCCCCCGTATGAACTCCGACCGGATCCACGTTCTCGATGGAGCAGACTACGACCGTGTTATCCGCGGTGTCACGCATCAGTTCGAGTTCGTATTCCTTCCAACCCAGGATCGACTCCTCCAGCAGGACCTCGGTTGTGGGGCTCTGATGCAGTCCGTCAGCGACCATACGTTCGAGTTCGACGCGCGTGTACGCGAAACCAGACCCCAGACCGCCCATCGTAAAGCTCGGTCGGATCACCAGGGGGTAGCCGAGGTCTTCAGCGAACACCACGGCTTCCTCAAGTGTGTGAGCAATATGTGAGCGTGCAACATCCGCTCCACAGTCGAGAACAAGCTGCTTGAATATCTGGCGGTCTTCGCCCTTGTTGATTGCCTCGAAGTTTGCGCCGATGAGTTCGACGTTGTATTTCTCCAGGATGCCGTGTTTGTGCAGTTGAATCGCGGCATTCAGCGCGGTCTGGCCGCCCAGCGTCGGCAATATCGCGTCGGGCCGCTCCTTCGCGATGATGCTCTCGATTACCTGCCATGTGATCGGCTCGATGTAGGTGGCATCCGCAAAATCCGGGTCTGTCATGATTGTCGCGGGATTCGAGTTCACCAGGATGACGCGCACACCCTCCTCACGCAGCACTCTGCAGGCCTGCGTGCCCGAGTAGTCGAATTCCGCGGCCTGGCCGATGACGATGGGGCCGGAACCAATAACGAGAACTGAGGTGATATCGGCGCGCTTAGGCACTGTGCTCCTTTGCGGCCGCAGCCTCTTGAGAAGTGATAACCATCGCCCTGAAACGATCGAAGAGGTAGTTGGCATCGTGCGGTCCCGCCGCGGCCTCAGGGTGGTACTGCACTGAGAACGCGGGAATATCGAGCGCGTTGAGGCCCTCGACCACGTTGTCGTTGAGATTCACGTGACTGACCTCGACGCGCCCGAAGCCGGCGGGCGAGTCGGAGACGACGCCGATCGGAGCATCCACCGCGAATCCATGGTTGTGGCTGGTGATCTCGGTGCGCCCGGTCACAACGTCCACGACCGGCTGGTTGATGCCACGGTGACCGAACGGGAGTTTGTAGGTTCGGTAGCCGAGCGCGCGACCGAGAAGTTGGTTTCCGAAGCAGATACCGAAGAAGGGCAGTCCGGCCCTCAACACGGCGCGCAGTAATTCAACGTGGGCGTCGGATGCCGAGGGATCACCTGGCCCGTTCGAATAGAACACGGCCACCGGATCGATCGCCAGCATTTCCTCGAAAGACACGGACTGCGGCAACACGTGCACGTCAAATCCCCGCTGTGCGAGATACAGCAATGTTGACGTTTTCACGCCGAGATCGAGCACTGCCAAAGCGCCGATACTCGGGCTCGATGCCGGTATGCGGTAACCGGAGACCGTCGAGACTTCCGCCGAGAGGTTCTGGCCGCGCATCTGCACGGCACCCTGCACGAGCCCGAGTTGTTCGTCCAGGCTGAGCGTCGCATCGGCCCCCGAAAACACCCCGCCGCGCATCGCGCCCGCATCTCGGATGCGCCGGGTGAGTGCGCGCGTGTCGATCCCGCTGATGCCCACGACGCCCTGCTCGACTAGTTGGGCCTCCAGCGAACCCCGCGCGCGGTGATTAGACACCACACGGCTTGGGTCGCGCACGACAAAACCTGCGACCCAAATACGGGACGACTCGGGATCCTCATCGTTAACACCCGTGTTCCCGATGTGCGGAGCAGTCATCGTAACGATCTGTCCCGCGTAACTCGGGTCGGTTAACGTCTCCTGGTATCCGGTCATTCCGGTGGCAAAGACAACTTCACCAAGTGAGCGGCCAATCGCACCATAGGCGGTGCCCCGATAGCGGGTCCCGTCTTCGAGTACGAGTACTGCGGGGTCTGTGCGCACGGTCACGATTCCTTCTTTGCCAGCAGAGTGTCGACCGCGAACTCGAAGTCGAGAGCGTCATCAAAGCGGAAATAGCTGTCTACCGCCCGGTCGCCGAGTTGCCATTCGAGCAATTCGAGGCCACCTTGTTCGACTACCCGGTCGATAGTCCAGGTCGCGCTGCGCCGTGACCTGAGGTCGGTCGCAGGAATCCACTTGTCCCCGGTACCGTCGATCTGCATGAGCAGGCCGGAGTCTGTGACCAGTACTGATACACCGCCACGGAAACCCAGGCCGTGAACTGCGACGCGGTCGAGGGGATCGCCTGCCGCTGTCGTCGCGACGTATTTGCCCGAGAACCTGCCGAGCTCTGCGCCGAGCAAAGCCGGAACCGCTTTTGGAGTGGCGACCGGGCTCTGACGTTTCTTCCGAGCACGCCAGCCGAGCACCATCAGGACAAGCAAGAGCACGAGCATGGCGACAACGATCGCCATCAATTCGGGACGAGTCACTTTCCGCCTCCCCTGAGAGCCATGCGGGATTCAGCAACGATCGCACGGTCGAGAATCGTGCCATCAAGCACAGTTGGGTAGCCGTCATGGATCGTGGTCATCACCCGTCCGGGAAGTTCGCGCCCCAGGTACGGCGAGTTTGTTGATTTGCCCTGCAGGGAATCCAGCGAGAAGACACGCGTCACAGCAGGGTCATAGAGCGTGAAGTTCGCCGCGCTATTTGCTGCGAACGGAGCGTCATACCCGGCCAATTGGCCGATTGCTGCTGGGGCGGATGAGAGTACCCGAGCGACGTCACTCCAGCTGAGCAAGCCGGTATCAAGCATCGCGGCCTGAACGACGGACAGGGCCGACTCGAGGCCGACCATACCGTTCGCAGCTTCGTCCCATGCGCAATCCTTGGCTTCGAGAGGATGCGGCGCGTGATCCGTCGCCACGATGTCGATGGTGCCGTCGGCGAGGGCTTCCCTGAGTGCATGCACATCCTCCTCACGGCGTAGTGGCGGATTCACCTTGAAACGAGAGTCGTAAGTGGCCGCTAACTGTTCGGTCAGAAGGAGATGGTGCGGGGTTACCTCTGCCGTGACAGCCACGCCCCGAGCCTTCGCCCACCGGATCACATCGACCGACCCAGCGGTCGATACGTGGCAGATGTGCAGGCGCGCACCAACGTGCTGTGCGAGCAGCACATCGCGGGCGATTATCGACTCTTCGGCGACAGCGGGCCAGCCGGCGAGACCGAGCTCGCTCGACAGGGCGCCTTCATTCATCTGGGCACCGAGTGTGAGTCGCGGCTCCTGCGCGTGCTGGGCGACGACTCCGCCGAAGGTCGTGACGTATTCGAGCGCGCGCCGCATGAGCAGCGCATCGTGAACGCAGTGGCCGTCGTCTGAGAAGACGCGCACCTGGGCGCGGGACTGTGCCATCGCACCGATCTCGGAGAGCCGCTCGCCGGCAAGGCCGGCAGTCACGGCTCCGATCGGGCGCACTGTCACGTAACCGTGGCGCTGGCCGAGCGACTGAACCTGCTCGACCACACCCGCGGTGTCTTGCACCGGGAGCGTGTTGGCCATCGCGAACACCGCCGTGAAGCCACCGATCGCCGCAGCGCGAGAACCGGTGAGCACCGTCTCACTCTGCTCGAAGCCGGGCTCCCGCAGGTGGGTGTGCAGGTCGACGAGGCCGGGAAGAGCAATCAGGCCGTCGGCGTTAATCGTCGTGCCGGCCGAGCTCTCAGCAACGAATTCGCCGTTCGCGACGAACAGATCGCGGCGAGTTCCGTCGGGCAGCGTTGCCCCAGTAATGCGGATGCTCATGCGCTCACCTCGTTCGTTCCTGACATGAGGTGATACAGCACAGCCATCCTTACCGATACCCCATTGGCAACCTGCTCAAGCACTGTCGATCGGCTAGAGTCGGCGGCATTGGCGGAAATTTCGAGGCCGCGATTCATGGGCCCGGGGTGCATCACTATGGTAGCCGCTGGCAACGTGGCGAGCCGTTCGTCGTCGAGCCCCCACTGCCGCGAATACTCGCGCGCATTGGGGAAGAACGCGGCGTTCATACGCTCGGCCTGGATGCGCAACATCATGATCGCATCGGGGTTCTGTGCGATCGCCTCATCGAGGTCGTAGCTCACCGTTGCAGGCCAGCCCGTGATACTGACTGGCAAGAGCGTTGCGGGTGCCACAAGTCGAACCTCAGCACCCAGAGTGGTCAGCAACCAGAGGTTCGAGCGAGCCACTCGGGAGTGCAGGATGTCCCCCACAATCGTCACTGCGGCGCCGTCGAGAGCCGTGCCGCGCGATGCAGCACCGTGCAGCCTGCGGCGGATAGTGAATGCATCGAGTAAGGCCTGGGTGGGATGCTCGTGCGTGCCGTCTCCGGCATTGACGATGCCCGCGTCGATCCAGCCGCTGTCAGCAAGAACCCGTGGCGCGCCGCTCGCGGGGTGGCGGATGACGACCGCGTCAGCACCCATCGCTGCGAGGGTCTGGGCCGTGTCTTTGAGGCTCTCTCCCTTCGATACACTCGACCCTTTGGCGCTGAAGTTGATCACGTCAGCGCTCAGGCGCTTTGCTGCCAGTTCGAACGAGACACGAGTGCGAGTTGAATCCTCGAAGAACAGGTTCACGACCGTCTTGCCGCGCAATGCCGGTAGCTTCTTGACCTCGCGCTCGCCAACGCCAGACATGTCTTCAGCGATGTCCAGAATTGCGATGGCTTCGTCGCGCGTCAGGTCCTTGGTCGAGAGCAAATGCCTCATTCGATCGTCACCTCCTCCGTGCCATCCTCGGTATCGTCGGTCTCGGCCAGGCGCACGTTGATGCGCTCTTCGGTCGAGGTGGGCAGGTTCTTACCGACAAAGTCGGCCCTGATGGGCAGCTCACGGTGTCCGCGGTCGATGAGGACAGCGAGACGCACGGCACGGGGCCGGCCCAGATCGCTGAGTGCGTCAAGTGCGGCGCGAATCGTGCGGCCCGAGTAAAGCACGTCATCCACGAGAATTACGGTCTTGCCGTCGAGGCCGCCGGCGGGAATATTCGTCGGTGACGGCGCACGGGTGGGGTTTTTGGAGAGGTCGTCGCGGTACATCGTCACATCGAGAGCGCCCACTTTGACGGCACCGGGTTCGATGATGTCGAGGATCGCGCCAATCCGGCGGGCGATCACGACGCCTCGCGTCGGAATGCCAAGGAGGATAAAGCCTTCGCCGCGTTGCCCGAACTCTGACCGATTGGACTCAAGGATCTCGTGAGAGATGCGAGTCAACGCACGGGTGATATCAGCCTGCTGCAAGACCGGGCGTGCAGTCATTCTGACCTCCTTCCCCGCCTCTCTGGACGGAACTTAAAGGATGTCTGTGGACACAATTATAGCGGCTTCTACCCCCAGCGCTTCAGAAGGTAACGCTCCAGCAGGCCGATGAGCGCGTCGGTTGTCTTACCGAGGATGCCCAGCAGGATGATCGTGAGAAACAGCCGGTCGAGTCGACCATTGTTTTGCGAGTCAACAAGTAGCCAGCCGAGACCCATCGAAGAAGCGAGCAGTTCCGCGGCGACAAGGAAAAGCCAGGACTGTGCGAGCGCGAGGCGAAGAGCTGAGATCACCGACGGTACGACCGCGGGAAGCTGCACGAGACCGAGCAGGCGCGCACCCGAGTAACCGTAGGCGCGGCCGGCCTCAACGAGGGAGGGATCGACGTGGCGGAGCGCCGCCGAAACCGTCGTGTACACGGGAAAGAATGCGCCGATCGCGATCAGGAAGACTTTCGAATCCTCGTGGATGCCTAGATAGAGACCGAGAAGAGGCACCCAGGCCAGCGATGGTACTGCTCTCAGTCCCCCGAGCGTGGGAGCGAGAAGAAGATTCGCGACCCGCGACAATCCGACAACCGCAGCCAATACCAACCCGACCAGCGCGCCGATGGCAAAGCCGATCAGCACGCGCTGGGTCGAGATACCAATGTGCTGTAAGAGCAGACCGCGGTTGTAAAGGTCAACCCCAGCGAGCCAGACACTAGCCGGCGATGGCAGGCGATAGGGCGGGATGACCCCGAGCGAGTAGATCAGTTGCCAGAGGCCCAGGAGGGTTGCCGGCAGCAGCGCGCCGAGCGCGTATCGGGCCCAAGCGTGTTTGTTAGCCAATGAGTGACGGGTCCGCTTTATCGATGAACGTCGTGTTGTAGAGAGACTTCAGCGCGGCATCCACGTTGTCCTGGCTGGCGACAGCCCCCGACGACACGAGGATCGGGCCGATGAACTTCAGCACCTTGGTTTGAGCCTTTCCGGGGACTGGGTCAACGTCGAGGTTGGTGCGGTCGAGCAGAACCGACTTGGCGATCGGGAGATCGATTGCGGCGACCCTGGAGAGGATCGCAGCGGCCTTGTCAGGGTTCTCGATGGCCCACGCGCGGGCCTTCTCGTACGCGTTGACGACAACCTGCGCAATGTCCGGAGACTTCGTCAAAAAGCTTTCGGTGCCGTTCAGAAAGCCGTAGCTGTTGAAGTCGGGGTTGTCGTAGATGATCTTTGATCCCGCGTTGACAACGCTTGCTGACAGAAGCGGGTCAAGGCCCGCCCACGCGTCGATCGAACCGGCCTCGAGCGCCGTCTTGCCGTCCGCGTGCTGAAGCTGCGTGATCGTCACATCCTTGATGCTGAGGCCGGCCTGATCAAGTGCCTGAAGAAGGAAGAAGTAGGGGTCTGTTCCGGCATTGGCGCCGATGTTCTTGCCCTTGAGCTCCGCAACGGTCTTGATGCTGGAGTTTGGCCCCACCAGAATTGCCGCCCAGTTGGGCTGCGAGAAGATGTCGATGGTCTGAATCGGCGACCCGTTTGATCGAGCGAGTAGCGCGGCGGAGCCCGCGGTCGAACCGACGTCGATCGACCCAGCAAGCAGAGCCTCGTTCGCCTTGGCGGAGCCGGCGGACTGGACCCAGTTGACCGCCACCTTGTCGCCAAATGTGGCTTCGAGCCAGCCCTGATCCTTGATGATGAGGCTCAGCGGGTTGTAGGTGGCGAAGTCGATGTTGAGAGTGTTTGCGCTCCACGAGCCGGGAAGGGTGGCGGCGGCCCCTGGCACGATGGCCGAGCCCTCGCCAGCGCAGGCGGACAGTGCCAGGGCTGCCGTTGCCGCGAGGGCGATCAGTGGTAGGAAACGCTTCGTGATGGTCATTGCTGTGATCCTCAGAATGTGTGAGCTGGATGATGGGATGCCACGCCGAGCCCGTTCAACAGCTCGGCGCGGAGGTACGCAAGTTGGCTATCACCACGGTCCCTCGGGCGTCGCCCGGGAACGGTGATGATGGACCGGATGACCGCGCCTGAGCCCGGCCGTTCCCCCGGTTCCGCGCCCAAAAGAGCGACGCGGTCGGAGAGGTATATTGCCTCGTCAACGTCATGCGTGACGAGGAGGATGGTGGTGGGCTCCGCCTGATGGATGTCGAGCAGCAGGTCCTGCATGGTGAGCCTGGTGAGGGCATCCAATGCTCCGAACGGTTCGTCGAGCACAAGAACGCCCGGGCCCCGCGCCAGCGCACGGGCGAGTGACGCGCGCTGGGCCATCCCGCCGGAGATGTGTCGCGGGCGAAGGTTCTTCGCGTCGGCGAGCTGCACGAGTTTGAGGAGGCCTTCGACTCGAGCCCGGCCCTCAGTTTTCGCGGTGCCCCTGGGCAGCCCCACGTTCACATTGTGTTCGACGCTTCTCCATGGGAGCAGGCGTGGCTCCTGAAACGCAACCGCGACGCGCTGGTCAAGGCCCTCGACGGCAGAGCCGTTGATGCTCACGCTGCCCGTGTCAGGAGTGTCGAGCCCGCTTACCTGCCGCAGCAACGTGGACTTGCCGCATCCGGACGGTCCCAGAAGGGCGAGAATCTCGCCGGCCTTGATTTCGAGAGAAATCTCGCGAAGCACCTGCCGCGCTGGCGCGTCTTTCTCGGCTCGCGGGAACGAACGCCCTACCTCGGCCAGCGACACGGATAGGGCGGGCGAGGTCATACAAGCACGCTATGGGCACGCGCCAGCCGCACCCAATCGGGGTGTAACCAGAGGAAATGTAAGCGAATCTAGGTGCGGGAAGCGGCGATGCGCCCCAGAAGACCGTTCACGAAACCGGCCGAGTCCTCGGTGCTGTGGATTCGCGCCGACTCGACCGCCTCCGAGATCGCAACGCCGTCGGGGACCTCATCGTTATAGAGGATCTCCCACAGGCCGATGCGCAGAAGTGCCCTGTCGATTGCGGGCATCCGGGCGATCGTCCAGTCTTGCGAGTAGGTCTCGATCAGCTCGTCGATCTTGTCGCCGTGCTCCGTGATGCCCACCACAATTTCACGTGCGTAGCTCCAGGAATTCGCGCGTTTGGGGTCCGCATCCTGCCTACCCTGTTCGGCCGCGAGGGCTGTGTTGATCGACTCCTCGCGAACGTCCGCGCCGTAGAGAATGTCGAGGGCACGTTTGCGCGACTTGGTTCGAGCGCCCACTAGTCCGACACTCGGCCGAGGTACGACCCGTCGCGGGTGTCGACCTTGACCTTGGTGCCCTGCTCGAGAAACAGCGGCACCTGGATCTGGTAGCCGGTCTCGACGGTTGCGGGCTTCGTGCCGCCGGTCGAGCGGTCGCCCTGAAGGCCGGGCTCGGTGTAGGTGATCTCAAGTACGACCGACGCCGGAAGTTCCACGTAGAGCGGGTCGCCGTTGTGGAGCGCGATAGTCACGTTCTGGTTCTCGAGCATGAAGTTCGCCGCGTCACCGACGTTCGCAGGAGAAAGCGTGATCTGGTCGTAGTTGCCCGTATCCATGAAGATAAAATTCTCGCCGTCTTTGTACAAGTACTGGAAGTCCGCGCGGTCGACTGTCTCGGTTTCGATTTTCGCGCCAGCGTTGAAAGTGCGATCCACAACCTTGCCGGTCATGACGTTCTTGACCTTGGTGCGCACGAAGGCGCCGCCCTTGCCGGGTTTGACGTGCTGGAAGTCAATGACCGTCCAAAGCTGGCCGTCCATATTCAGGACAACGCCGTTACGGATGTCTGCGGTCGAAGCCATGGGGGTATTCCGTTCGTAAAGTGAAACCGGCGCTCGAGTCTATCCGAGCGCGCGCCCCGCTACCCGAGCCTGCGCTTCACGAGGTCCAGCGCGAGCAGGTAGGAGTCAAAACCGAAACCCGCAATCACACCGGTGGCGACCGCAGAAATCACACTGGTATGCCTGAATTCCTCGCGCGCGTGCGGGTTCGAGAGGTGCACCTCGATCAGGATGAGGCCGGCGGTGGTGACCATCTTCACCGCGTCGCTGACAGCGTACGAGTAGTGAGTGAACGCTGCTGGGTTGAGGATCACGGGCAGAGCGCGGTCGACGGCTTCGTGCAGCCAAGCGATGAGTTCCGCTTCGCTGTCCGTCTGTCGTAGCTCAACGGCCAGTTCAGAACCCGCTTTTGACTGTAATTGCGTCTTCAGGTCACCGAGTGTTCCAGTGCCGTAGACATCGGGCTCACGCGTGCCCAGACGACCGAGATTGGGGCCATTCAGTACGAGGACACCGCGAGCGTGGACTGTGGTCACGGGTTCGAGTGTATCGAGGCCGGAAGGCGACGATCGTGGAAACTCATCAGACCCCGACCTCCTGATACGCCGCGAAGAGCAGCGCCTCCTCGGGGCCGGCGAGCACTGACGGCTTGCCGATGCCGTCGAGCACGATAAAGCGCATCATGCCCGCACGCGCCTTCTTGTCCCGCTGCATGGTCGCGAGCAGCGTTGCCCAGCGACCCAGCGGGTAATCGATCGGTAGCGTCAGAGATTCGAGGATGCTGCGGTGCCGATCGACGACATCATCAGAGAGGGTGCCCGCAATTCGCCCGAGTTCGGCAGCGAACACCATCCCGACGGAGATTGCGGCACCGTGTCGCCAGCGGTAGCGCTCCGCGTGTTCGATCGCATGCCCGAGGGTATGACCGTAGTTCAGGATCTCGCGCAAACCCGACTCCGTGAAGTCCTCGGTGACCACCCGCGCTTTGAGAGCGATCGAGAGTTCGACGACGCGACGGAACTGGGGGCTGTGCGGGTCGGTGACTGCCGCGACATCCGCTTCGATGATGTCGAGGATTTCGGGTTCCGCGATGAACCCGCACTTCACGATCTCTGCAAAGCCCGCGAGAACCTCGTTGCG
Organism: Salinibacterium sp.; assembly: GCA_043721995.1. GTDB lineage: Bacteria > Actinomycetota > Actinomycetes > Actinomycetales > Microbacteriaceae > Rhodoglobus. Next base: position 17,178 of record JAYSPT010000165.1, read on the forward strand.
CGGCAGAGTGTCGAGCGTATCGAGGTCGATAACGACCGCTGCGGGAGCGTAGAAGGAACCGACGAGGTTCTTGCCTTCGGCAGTGTTAATTCCGGTCTTGCCGCCGACCGCCGCGTCCACCATCCCCGCAACGGTGGTTGGGCACTGCACCAGGCGAACGCCCCGCAGCCAGGTGGCGGCGACAAAACCGGCAAGGTCTGTCGTGGCGCCCCCGCCGAGGCCGATGACCGCGTCCGTCCGGGTGAAATCGGTCTGGCCCATGATCTGCCAGCAGAACGCCGCCACTTCGACCCGCTTCGCATCCTCCGCATCCGGCACCTCGGCGAGCAACACCTCGTAATGTTCGGATAACGTCTCGCGCAACTCGCTGGCGCGGGCGCCGAGCGTCGGCGGATGAATGATCAGAACCTTTGCAACTCGAGGACCGAGCCGATCGGCAAGACTTCCGAGAGTGCCGTGTCCGATGATGACCTCGTAAGGATCGAGCCCACCCACCGGGATGATCGTGGCATCAGTCACGCCTTCTCACCCTGGCCCAGCCACTCAACAATCTGTTCGGCAACCCGATCGAGTGGCTGTGTCGACGTGTCGATCGTGAGGCCGGCGAGACGATCATAGATCGGCTGACGAGCGTCAACGAGACGCTTCCACGACTCCGCATCCTGCACGAGTGGACGCTTGGCCCCGGAGATTCGAGTTTGTGCGGCCTCAAACGACATCGTGAGTTGAACGACGGGCCGACCCTGAAGATCACCCTGGGTCGCGGGATCGAGAACCGCTCCGCCGCCGAGCGTCACGACAGCGCGCTGATCCAGTGCGCGGTGCACCTGCGCGCGCTCGAGCGCTCTGAAGTGCGGCTCCCCGTGATTCGCGAAGATATCAGCGATCGCGCCATGTTCGGCGACGATCTCCTTATCGGTGTCGATCAGCGGAACGTCCAGTAACCGTGACAGCCGCCTCCCGGTGCGCGACTTCCCGGCGCCCGGCGCACCGATCAGCACTACGAGAGCCCCGGAAGCCGTATGGGGTTGGGTCTCCGGCACAGTCACTCGCTCTGCGATTCCCGCGCAGTGCGCAGCCTGCCCGGAATCGCAGCGAGATAACCCTGAAGGTTGCGGTTGGTCTCCCCCAGCGAGTCACCACCGAATTTTTCCAGCACGGCATTCGCGAGCACGAGTGCGACCATGGCTTCTGCCACGACGCCAGCCGCGGGAACCGCGCAGACATCGGAACGCTGGTGGTGCGCCTCCGCTGCTGCCCCGGTTGCGACGTCTACGGTTCGAAGCGCGTGCGGAACCGTCGAAATCGGCTTCATCGCAGCTCGCACCCGCAGCAGCGTGCCGGTGGACATGCCGCCCTCCGTGCCGCCAGCACGATCGGAGAGTCTCGTGATGCCGTCTTCGCCGATCACCAGTTCGTCATGCGCCGCCGAACCACGTCGGGCCGCTGTCGCGAATCCATCGCCGATCTCAACACCCTTGATGGCCTGGATGCCCATGAGTGCGGCAGCGAGCTGGGAATCGAGTCGGCGGTCCCAATGGGTGTAGGAACCGAGACCGGGCGGTAAACCGTAGGCGAGCACTTCCGCGACTCCGCCGAGAGTGTCGCCATCATCGTGCGCCCGATCGACCTCGAGGACCATCGCTGCGGATGTCACCGGGTCAAAGCACCTCATGAGGTCCGCGTCGAGCACCGCAACATCGGCGCGAGTGGGGAGCACTTCTGTGTCGGGAACTCGCACGCTGCCGATCGACAGCGTATGACTCAGCAGCTCAATGCCCAGTGCCCGGAGGAACGAACGGGCCACTGCACCGAGTGCGACTCGCGCCGCGGTCTCCCGCGCTGACGCCCGTTCGAGCACATTTCGCGCTTCCGGGAAGTCATACTTTTGCATTCCAACGAGGTCCGCGTGGCCCGGGCGCGGCCGAGTGAGAGCGGCTCCGCGACCAGCGGGTAGCGTCTCCACATCCACCGGCGTCGCACTCATCACGTCAGTCCAGCGCGGCCACTCCGTATTGCCGATACGCAAAGCAATAGGACTTCCCATGCTGAGGCCGAATCGAACGCCCCCACTGATGGAGAGCTCGTCCTGCTCGAATTTCATCCGCGCGCCGCGCCCGTAGCCCAGGGAGCGTCGATGCATGTCGGCCTGAATTTCTTCGGCCAGTACGCTCACACCCGCTGGCAATCCCTCAAGGATCGCGACGAGTTCTGGGCCGTGCGACTCGCCTGCGGTCAACCATCGGAGCATGATCCTTATCCTCCCACAGCGCGCGGGTCGTCAAACTGCCCCGCCGCCGACAACTCAGGCGACGGCGGCACGCATCGCAGAGACGACCGCTGCCTCATCGGCCAATTGCTGCTCGGGGTCGCCGTTGACGAACACCCGCACTTGGCCAACCGCCTGATTCACGAGTAGGTCAAGACCGGAAATGACCCGACCGCCCGCTTCGCTCCAGTGCACCGCAATCGGTGTGGGCCAGGGGTCGTACGCAACGTCAAAGAGAACCGCGCCTTGCCGCACCTGGTGCGGTTCGATGAACTCAGCGCTTCCCGGCAGCGTGCTTACCACGGCGCCGAATGCCGGGATAGTCCGTTCAGCATCATCGCCGAAATGACGAACCGTGAGCCTGAGGTGCTCGCGCCGCGCAAGCGCGCAAACCTCGCTGAGGTTCGATGTGCTTCGCACCGAAATCAGCACCTCCTTAGCACCCATCAGCGCGACAGCAGTCATCACTGATGCGGCGGTGGCCCCACCCCCGAGAATGTGCGCGCTGTCGATGTTTGTGACGCCGATGTCAGCGAACGATCGCATGATTCCGTAGACGTCGGTATTGAAGCCTCGAAGCCCGTCATCGGTGAAGAGCACGGTGTTCGCGGCGCCAACGCGGTCCACGAGTGGATGCCGCCACGAAAGCAAGGGCAGAACGTCACGTTTGAGTGGCATCGTCAACGAGAGGCCACGCCAGCTCGAGTCCAGGGAACCGATGTGTGCCCGGAGGTCCGGCCCTGTCACATCCGTAGCCTCGTAGCTCCAGGACAAGCCCAACGCTTGATACGCGGCGCGGTGAATCGCCGGTGATTTTGAGTGCGCAATCGGCGACCCTAAAACGGCCAGCCTGGTGCGCTGCACTACTGGCAATATGAATCGTTCTCTGGGCTGGCGTTACACCAGTCGTGCAACTGCTGAACGGCTGCGTCGTGCTGCGCGACCGTTTCAGAGAAGACTGTCTCACCGGTCTGCAAGTTAATCGGCACGAAGAACAGCCAAGGCCCGTCCACGGGGTGCAGCGCTGCATCAATAGCGAGGTCGCCAGGCAGACCGATCGGACCGATCGGCAGCCCCGGGTTCGCGTAGGTGTTGTACAGGTTGCTGGCGTCAGCTCGCTCCGCATTCGTCGTGTAGACGGTCTTCAGATTGCCGGTGCCGTAGGCAACTGTCGCATCCGACTGGAGATTGATGCCCTGGTTCAGTCGGTTTTGGAACACCCGAGCGATCTTGTAGAAATCATTCTTATTGGGACCCGCCTCGCGCTGAACGATCGAGGCCAGGGTGACCACTTTCAGGCGATCTGCCGGTGCAACACCGGCAGCATCGAGATGCTGGAACATCGTGTTTACAAGCAACTGGAGCACATCGTGCGCACTCTGCCCGCCGTCGAGCTGGTAGGTCGCCGGGAAGAGAAAACCCTCGAGGCTCGGCGCTCCAGTCGGCAGCCCGAAAGACGCAAGGTCAAGTGATGCCGTCTTGAGATCGGCGAGCGGGATCCCGGTCGTGTCGGCGATATTTCCCAGCGCGTCGGGCAGGATGGCGCCCTCGATGATGAGCAGCTTGCCGGTGACTTTGTTGGCCGGATCCTGGAGCGCAGCCAGCGCGGACTGAGCGCTCATCTGCTTGTGCAGCGAGTAGTTTCCCGGCACGAATTCGACGGGTGGATTCTGCTTGAGCAACAGGCCGTAGAAGGCAGTGAAGGTCAATGTGACACCCGCGTCGTGGAGAGTATGGGCGACATCCGCACCAATCTGCCCCGACTTGATCGTCACCGTGACCTGTTCACCGTTCCCCGCACCCTTGTAGTCGGTCGGCAGCGGTATGCCCAGGACTGCTCGTACCTGCGTGTTGTAATTGAACCAGCCGTACGCACCGACCCCGCCAACCGCTGCCAGGACCAGCACGATCGGCAGCGTGATCTTGAGCCAGAGCAGGCGGCGCTTCTTCTTCGGCTTGCCGATGCCCGGCCCCCCACTGCCCGGCCGCGCGCGCCCCGACCCCCCGCTCCTGACTGATGGCTCCACCGATGCGCGTCGCGATTCGGCCTCACGAAGCTCACGACGGCTCTGCGGCACAGGCTCGCTCGATGCCGCCTGCGGTGCAACCGGACTCGGTGCACCGAACAACGCCGCAAACGGGTCGTCAGGGTTTCCTGAGCCGACTTGCCCTGGCGATATTGCGGATGCCGACTGCACGGGCGGCGTTGCGGGTGCCGGGGTGAAGATGTCGTCCCAGCTCGGCTCGTCGGCCATAGTCAATGTCCTTATTCGGTGTCGACAACGACCCCGGGGGGCTTATCTGTGGAGCGTTCGGTATCGAGAGCGTGCTGCAAAATTATAGCCGCGGCAGCCTGATCAATTATTGATCGTGAGGTGCGAGTGGTTTTTCCCGTGTCGTGCAGCGCAGCCTGCGCAGCGACCGTGGACAGTCTTTCGTCCACCATTCGCACGGGGATACCCAACCGAGTCAGTCGTTCCGCAAAATCTTGCGCGTCTCCAGTCGACGCGGTCGGTCTGCCGGAGAGAGCAAGCGGAAGACCGACGATAATCTCAACTGCACCGACCTCGGCGACAAGCTCGGCGATACGCTCAATATCTCCCGTACCGCGGCTGACCGTCTCTACCGGCGTAGCGAGGATGCCGTGGGGGTCACTTCGGGCGACGCCGATACGCGCCGTGCCGACATCGATGCCGATCCTCGAGCCCGGTCTCACCGTTCAGTTCCGAACAGCAGCGACTGCTACAGCCGAAGCCACGGCGTCGAGCGCTGCAGGAATGGCCGCGACATCCACGCCTCCGCCCTGTGCCTGGTCGTCCTTGCCGCCCCCTCCTCCACCGAGCACACCCGCAGCCAGCCTGGCCAGTTCACCCGCGCGAAGGCCTGATGCGCGCGACGCATCGTTCGTGGCGACGATGACCGCCGGCTTGCCCGCGACGTCGGCCGCCAGGGCAACGACCGAGGCCGTACTTCCGAGGCGATCGCGAACAGTCGTGACCAGGCTGCGCAGGTCATCCACGGAGCGGACGCTGCCCACGTGCTCGGCCACGAGAGTGACCGGTCCCAGGCTGCGGGCATTAGAGACGATAGCGGGTACGCGCGCGACCAGCTGGCCCGCTTCGTACTGCGCAATTTTGCGTTCAGCGGCTTTCAGGTTGCTCATAAGCTCAGCGATGCGCCCGGGCAGTTGATCGCGCGGAGTCTTGAGCGAACTGGTCAGCTCGGAAATGATTGCGCGCTCAGTCGTGAGATCGCGAAACGCCTCAATACCGACGAGGGATTCGATACGACGGTTGCTCGAGCCAACAGAGGATTCCCCCACCAGGCTGATCAGTCCGACTTCGGATGACCGACTGACATGAGTGCCCGCGCACAGTTCCAGCGACCATGGTCCGCCAATCTCAACGACGCGAACCGTGTCACCGTACTTCTCAGTGAACAGCGCCATTGCGCCAAGCGCCTTCGCCTCGGCGATCGGCAGAACACGAGTTGTGACCTCGAGGTTGTCGCGGACGGCATTGTTCGCGACATCCTCAATCTCGCTTTTGGTCGCGCTCGAAAGCGCCTGGTTCCAGGAGAAATCGAGGCGCATATAACCGGCCTTGTTGTACGAACCGGACTGGTGCGCCTCCGGGCCAAGAATCTGCCGAAGCGAAGCGTGGATGAGGTGCGTGGCCGAGTGCGCTTGGGTGGCACCGCGTCTCCAGTCCGGGTCAACGATGCTCGTCGCGGTATCCCCCACTCCAACCTCACCGGACGTAACCTGAACCTTGTGGCTCACAAGACCCTTGACGGGCCGCTGCACGTCGAGCACTTCGAGCTCAAAGCCCGAACCGACGATCGTGCCCGCGTCGGCCTCCTGGCCGCCGGACTCCGGGTACAGCGAGGTCTCGGCGAGGATGACTTCGGCAATATCGCCGAGCTTCGCACGGGTGACCGCCAGGCCTTCGACGACGAGTCCCAGTACGGTGGTGTCCGTGGTGAGGTAGTCGTACCCCGTGAAAACGGTCTCGCCGGCCGCACGGAAGTCGCCGTAGACCGATAGGTCGGCCAAGTGCTGCTTTTTCGACTTCGCATCGGCCTTGGCAATGGTGCGCTGGTGGTGCATAAGCGTGTCGAAGGCGCCACGATCCAAACTCAAGCCGGCCTCTTCGGCGATTTCGAGCGTGAGATCGATCGGGAAGCCGTACGTGTCGTGAAGGAGGAACGCAGTGTCGCTCGAGAGCTCCTTCGAGCCCGCCTGCTCGGTTCGCATGATCGCGAGATCGAGGATGCTCGTGCCGCTGGCAAGGGTTCGCAGGAACGTCTCCTCCTCACCGAGGGCAAGTCGCGAGATGCGGTCGTAGTCCGTGGATACCTCGGGATACTGTGCCTTCATCGCGTCCCGCGATGCCGGGAAGAGTTCAGCGAAGGTGGGTTCCTCGACTCCGAGCAGGCGCATGGAGCGCACCGTGCGGCGCAGGAGCCTGCGCAGGATGTACCCGCGCCCCTCGTTCGCTGGGGTGACCCCGTCAGACATGAGCATGAGGCTGGACCGCACGTGGTCGGCGATCACGCGCATCCGCACGTCATCTTCGTGGTTCGCGCCGTAGGTGCGGCGTGACAACTGGGACGCCATGTCGAGCACCGGACGCACCTGGTCGATCTCGTACATGTTCTCGACGCCCTGCTTGATGAACGCGACGCGCTCCATCCCCATGCCGGTGTCGATGTTCTTCTTGGGCAGTTCGCCGAGGATCTCGAAGCTCTTGCCCGTGCCTTCGCCACGCAGGTACTGCATGAAAACGAGGTTCCAGATCTCGACGTACCGATCGTCATCTGTTGCGGGTCCACCATCGATGCCGTACTCGGGTCCGCGGTCGAAGAATATCTCCGAGCAGGGCCCTGCGGGACCGGGCTGGCCCGTGGACCAGTAGTTCGTATCCATGTCGAGGCGCTGGATACGTTCATCCGGCAGGCCCGCAATTTTCTTCCAGAATCTGATCGCATCGTCGTCGTCCTTGTACACCGTGACCCAGAGGTCCTTCGGATCGAATCCGAGGCCACCCGCCGACTCGCTCGACGTCAACAACTCCCAGGCATAGGCAATTGCCTGCTCCTTGAAATAGTCGCCGAACGAAAAGTTGCCGTTCATCTGAAAGAACGTGCCGTGCCGCGGAGTCTTGCCGACCTCCTCGATGTCGAGTGTTCTGATGCACTTCTGCACACTCGTCGCACGGGGGAACGGCGCAGGCACAAGCCCTGTCAGGTAGGGAACAAAGGGCACCATCCCGGCGACCGTGAAGAGCAGTGTCGGGTCATCGCTCACGAGCGACGCCGACGGCACAATCGTGTGGCCACGCTCGCCGAAGAAGTTCAGCCAGCGACTCTGGATTTCAGCGGTATGCATGGATGTTCCCGGTACGTGTCGAGGGGATGCGCCAGTGGCCGACGCACAGCGGGTTGCTTCGGAGAGGTCAGCGGTTACTCAAGTCGGCGATGACGTCTTCGGCCTGAGCGACTGCGGCTCGCAGCTCTGCCTCGCGGGTTTTGTAACCGTCGACGACCGCGCTCGAAAAGTCACGAGCCTTGGTGTCGACATCCTCGAAGAACTTCTTGCCCTCGGGGGTTTTGGCGACCTGGTGAGCAATGGCGAATCCGGCAACGACACCGATGGCCACGAGAAGAATGCCCTTCATGATTGCTCCTTGGGTTGGGGAAAATGGGTGGAAATGTTCCGCACTTAGCTTACTTCTTCAATCCTCGGCTCTTCCGAGCCGGTCGGATCCCGCCGATCGCCGCACGAACTCCTGCTGAGAAGCCCGCGATTTTGATCAGCGGACCTCCAACCGTTGCTGCAAAGAGTGAGACAAGCGAGGAGAGGTTGGCTGTTGCTTCCTCGACACTGGTCGTGATCGCATCCACCCGCGCCAGCTGCTTATTGGTCTCGCTGATAGTGATCGTGGCTTCCTCGAAGAGCGGGGTCGCGCTCTCTTTGACGCTGCGAATCGTGTCGCTGGTCTCGTCGAACACCCGACCGAGCTTGACGATCGGAATCGCCAGCAATCCAACCAGTATGGCGAATACCCCCGCAGCGATGAGACCCGCAATGTCGCCGCCGCTCATGAGAACCCTTTCGTTAACGAAGAAAGCGGGCCACCTTTCGATGGCCCGCTTCCAGAGTATTGCGCTTAGCGAGCCGCGTAGTACTCGACGACGAGCTGTACTTCACACGTGATCGGAACTTCGGCGCGCTTCGGGCGACGCACGAGGCGCGCGTGAAGCTTGTCAAGCTCGACCTCGAGGTATGCCGGGGTCCTCGGGAGAACGTCGACGTGACCGCCAACAGCGGCAACCTGGAAGATGTCCATGGCTTCGCTCTTTTCCTTGACGTGCACGAGCTGGCCCGGCTTGACGCGGAACGAGGGACGGTCGACGAGCCCGCCGTCGACGAGGATGTGGCGGTGCACGACCATCTGGCGCGCCTGCGCGGTGGTGCGAGCGATGGCCGCGCGCACCAGGATCGCGTCGAGACGCATCTCGAGCTGCTCGACCAGGTTCTCACCGGTCAGGCCGGCGGCCTTGCGCGCCTCCTCGAACTGGATTTTGAGCTGCGCTTCGCGGATACCGTATTGGGCGCGCAGGCGCTGCTTCTCGCGAAGACGAACCGCGTAGTCGCTGTCCTGCTTGCGCTTCGTGCGGCCGTGCTCACCGGGAGCGTAAGGACGCTTTTCGAGATATTTTGCCGCTTTCGGCGTAAGGGCGATGCCCAGGGCGCGAGAGAGACGGGTCTTGCTGCGAGTGCGTGACTTGGTAGACACGAGTTCCTTTTCTGTCTGTGAACGGTGAGTACGAACCGCTCGCGCGCACGCATGCGCGCGCAAACCGGTGTTCGTGAAAGTAGAGGGATGGCCCTGCGAGGCCCGGTCGGCTAAATGACCAGGGCTTCTCGACCAGTGGTTTCGTTGCAGCCGCGCGCGAAAACCAGACCTTAGGCAGGTTGAAGGCTATCACGAACCTCGAATGATCGCCCTCAACTTTTCGAGCCGGGCCGCAACATCCCTTTCGTTTCCGTGGCTTGTGGGCTGGTAATACGTCGTGCCGAGGAGCTCATCGGGGAGGTATTGCTGCTGCACGACGCCCAGCTCCGAGTCATGCGAGTACTGGTAGTGGTTACCGTGGCCCAAGCGCTTGGCCCCGGGATAGTGTGCGTCGCGCAACGGCATGGGCACGCGCCCGATGCGGCCGGCGCGAACATCCGCGATCGCAGCATCCAGCGCCAGATAGGCGGCATTCGACTTTGGGGCGGTCGCGAGATAGACAACTGCTTCGGCGAGCAGGATGCGACCCTCCGGCATGCCGATCAGCGCGACGCCCTCAGCCGCCGCGACCGCAATCGGTAACGCCTGGGGATCGGCCATACCGATATCTTCTGCGGCACTGATCATGATCCGACGAGCGATGAAGCGCGGATCCTCGCCCGCCTCGATCATGCGCGCCAGATAGTGAAGAGCGGCGTCGACGTCGGACCCGCGCACCGACTTGATGAATGCACTGATGACGTCGTAGTGCTCGTCGCCCTGTCGGTCGTAGCGCAGCAGGGCACGGTCCACGGTGGATGCGACGAGTTCAGCTGTCACGACCGGCTTCCCTTTGCCCGAATGCGAGGCCGATGCTGCCACTGCCGCCGCCTCGAGTGCGGTGAGGGCACGCCGCGCATCACCCGAAGCCAGCCGGATGATCGTCGCACGCGCATCCGGCTCAAGTGTGACTGCGTCAGCAAGACCGTGCGGTGCTGCCAGCGCCCTCTCGATCACGACCCCAAGATCGACTTCGTCAAGGGCTTCAAGAGTGAGCAGCAGTGACCTCGACAGAAGCGGTGCGATCACGGAGAACGACGGGTTTTCGGTGGTCGCTGCGACCAGAATGACCCAGCCGTTCTCCACTCCCGGCAGCAGCGCGTCCTGCTGGGCCTTCGTAAAACGGTGAATCTCGTCAAGAAAGAGCACGGTAGAGAGCCCATAGAGGTCGCGGCTGGAGAGTGCCTCCTCCATTACCTGACGCACGTCGCGAACCCCCGCGGTGACAGCGGAGAGTTCGACGAACTTGCGCCCCGAACTATGCGCGATTGTCTTCGCGAGCGTGGTCTTTCCGGTGCCCGGTGGACCCCAGAGGATGATCGAAGGCGATCCCTGGGCGCCAGATTTATCCGTCGCGAGGCTCACGAGTGGAGAACCCGGACGGAGCAGGTGCTTCTGACCCGCGATCTCTTCGAGCGTGGTGGGCCGCATCCGTACCGCAAGGGGTACCGCTCCGCTACGAAGTCCCGACTGGCCGTCCATTGGCTCATGCTAACGAACCGCACCGATCCTCTAAGCTTCCCTACTGTCCGTCCCGTCAGAATGATGCAGGATCATTCGATCGGCCCGCGTCATCCAGAAGGAGCGTCACCGTGGCAGCCAGCAAGAACAGCGAGCGCGAAGCACGCGAAGCGCGTGATCGACTTCGCCGCTACAACGCCCGGCAGGCAGTGCACACGACCCAGACCACGCGCCGCAGGCGCGACAACTGGTTTGGGATCGGCGCGCTCGTGATCGTCGCAGCACTCGCGACTGTGACCCAGGTCTTTTACTTCAACGGTGGCCCGGGAACTCCCGCGGCGAGTCCGAGCGCGAGTCCTTCCGCCGCACCCCAGGCCGGTACCAACGTCGGAGACGTTCCGGCACCGTCGCTGGCACAGGGTAGAACCTGGGCAGGCACTCTCACGGTCAACTCGGTGCCGCTCGCCATCTCGCTCGATGGTGCCGCGGCCCCGCAAGCCGTCTCCGTCTTCATCCAGTCCGTCACCAGCAATTACTACATCGGTAAGACATGCCACCGGCTTGTGACTGGTGCGACTGCAGGTCTCCTGCAGTGCGGCTCCCTCGACGGCACGGGTGCCACCGACCCCAGTTTCGGTTTCGGGCCGATCGAGAACCCAGGTGCGGGCGGACTTTACCCGGCAGGGACGATTGCGATAGCGCGAGCCAGTGGTAACGCGTACAGCCAGGGGCGCCAGTTCTTCATTGTGTTCGCGGACTCGACGCTTCCGGATGATTCTGCCGGTGGCTACACCATCATCGGTAAGGTCACGAGCAGCCTCGCCGACCTCGAAGGGCAGATCACCAACGCAGGAGTCGCAGGCGGATCCAATGACGGCCCACCCCTGATTCCGACGAGCATTACCGCCCTCACGATCAACTAACGTTCCGGAACGGCTAGAACTGCTTGCCATAAGCTGGGGAGCGGTCGAAAGAGAGTGTGAACAGGGTGTCTACAGAAGATACGGCTCCATGGGGGCGCGTTGACGAGACGGGAACCGTCTATGTGCGCGAGGCTTCGGGCGAGCGTATGGTCGGCCAATACCCGGACGGCACCTCCGAGGAAGCACTCGCATACTTCGAGCGAAAGTTCACGGAACTTGCCGGGCAGGTCACGCTCGTTGAGCAACGCGCGAAACGTGGGGCGCCAGCGGCCGACATCGCAAAGACCATCAAGAACCTCAGGGGAACAATCTCGACCGCAAATGCCGTGGGGAACCTTGCTGCGCTCCAGACGCGCATCGAAGCCCTGGGTGGCACGGTCACCGAGCTAACCGAGAAGCAGAGTGAAGAGAGCAAGGCCGCGATAACTGCTGCATTTGCGGAGCGCGAGGCACTGGTCATCGAGGCGGAGGCGCTCGCGGCGCAGGATCCAGCGAAGGCGCAGTGGAAACAGGTCACGTCATCCATTGACGAGATCTTTGAACGCTGGCAGAAGCATCAGGCCGACGGACCTCGGCTCCCGAAGAACGAGACGAACGATCTGTGGAAGCGCTTCCGAGCGGCACGTGCCACGATCGACGGCAATCGGAAGGCTTTCTTCGCGGAGCTCGACAGCGTTCATAAGGATGCGCGGGCTACGAAGCAGGGCCTGGTCGAGAAGGCTGAAGCGCTCGTCGGCAAGGGTCCCGACGGAATCCCGGCGTATCGCACGCTGCTGGACCAGTGGAAAGCTGCCGGTCGCGCCGGGAAAAAGTTTGACGACGCACTGTGGGCGGCATTCAAGGATGCCGGCGATGCTCTCTACGCCGCCAAGTCCGAGGTGGATGCCAAAGACAACGTCGAGTTCGACGCAAACCTGCTTCAGAAGGAAGAGCTTCTGAAGGAGGCTGAGCCACTGCTCACCGAGACGAACCGCGTGACCGCAAAGGAGGCGCTCGCCTCAATTCAAAAACGCTGGGACCGGATAGGGAAAATTCCGCGCGACAAAGTCAAGACCGTCGAGGACCGCCTGCGGAAAGTCGAAACGTCGGTGCGCAAACTCGACGAGGAACACTGGGAACGCAGCAATCCCGAGCGTCAGCAGCGCTCGGAGGGTTTTCTCGGGCAGCTCAACGACGCGATTGCGAAGCTTGAGGGCGAATTGGCGAGCGCCAAGACGACCGGTGACAAGAGGAAGATTGCTGATGCGCAGGAAGCGCTCGACGCCCGTAAGGCATGGCTCGGCGCTCTGAACCACTGAGTGCTCTGAACCACTCAGTGCTCGGAATTGCTAAGTGCTCGGAATCGCTGACTGCGCAATGCACTAACAGGCCATTCTCTGCACCGATGTCAGAGTGAGAGATGGCCGCGTGCCGTCATGAACCCACTCTTGATGGATGTCGCCCCGCCTCCCGCTCGTGCTCTCCCCTTTCGACCTCCCGATCGCTGAACTTCAGGCTGCCCGGCTCGATGGCGAAGTTTTCCGCATCGATGACGCATACGCATCCATCGATGAGATTGAGCAGCCCACACATCGCGCGAGTTCGCTAAAGGCCGGCCTTCCCGAACGCCTGATCGCCGAGCAGCACACGGCAGCGTGGGTCTGGGGTGTTCTTGCGCGACCTCCACTGCACCATGAATTCTGCGTGCCCCATGCGGCCCGCGTGAGGGGTCCTGGTGGCGGCAGGCTTCGAGTGCGCGAGGTAGTCATCCAGCAGTCTGACATCACGGTGCTCGATGGAATGTCCGTGACCTCCCCGCTGCGCACGGCCGTGGACATTGCCCGTTTCAGCGTGCACTTTGGCAAGGTGGAGGCAACGATCATCAGCGAACTCATGCAACGATTCGGATTCACACTCGCCGACTGCCAGAGCCATATGAATTCACGCCGTAACCTCCCGGGCAAGCTACTTGCTTGCGCGCGACTTCAGATCAACAGCGACGGTGCGACCCCTAGCCAGAGTTGACCCGGTACACGTCGTAGACCGCATCAATGCGTCGTACGGCGTTCAGCACCCGGTCAAGGTGAGTCGTGTCACCCATCTCGAACACGAACCGGCTGAGTGCCAGGCGTTCGCTCGAGGTGGAGACCGTAGCCGAGAGGATGTTCACGTGATTTTCGCTGAGCACCCGCGTGACATCGGAGAGCAGGCCAGAGCGGTCAAGCGCTTCGACCTGGATCTGCACGAGGAACAACGACTTGGTGTTCGCCGCCCACTCCACATCAATCATCCGCTCGGGCTCGTTCAGCAGCGAGGTGACGTTCTTGCAGTCGTTTCGGTGAACTGAGACACCAGCGCCTCGGGTCACGAAGCCCACGATTTCATCTCCGGGTACGGGCGTGCAGCACTTGGCAAGCTTCACAAGGATGTCGGGAGTGCCCTTCACGAGCACGCCAGAGTCGCTGTTCTTGAGGGCCCGGGAGCGCCCCTTGGGGGCGAATTCGATATCCGAGTCCTCGGTGTCGGACTCGGTGTGGAGGGACGCGAGAACCTTCTCGATTACCGACTGCGTTGAAACGTGCCCTTCGCCAACCGATGCGTAAAGTCCAGAGACATCGTCGTAACGCATCTGCGCGGCGACCTCCGCGAACGAGTCCTGGCTCATGAGTTTTTGCAGCGGCAGGTTCTGCTTGCGCATTGCGCGAGCTATCGCGTCCTTACCCTGCTCAATCGCTTCTTCACGGCGCTCCTTCGTGAACCAGGCGCGGATCTTGTTCCGCGCACGGGTGCTCGCGACGAAGTTGAGCCAGTCCTGACTCGGTGCAGCATCGGGATTCTTGGAGGTGAACACCTCCACCGAGTCCCCACTGGAGAGCTGGCTCTCCAGTGGCACCAGCCGCCCGTTGACTTTTGCACCCATCGTGCGATGACCGACCTCCGTGTGAACGGCATAGGCGAAATCGACTGGTGTTGCACCGGTGGGAAGGCCGATGACCTTGCCCTGCGGGGTGAAAACGTAGACCTCTTTCGCGCCGATCTCAAAACGCAGGCTGTCCAGGAATTCACCGGGGTCGTCGGTCTCCGCCTGCCAATCGGTGATGTGTGCCAGCCACGCCATGTCCGAATCGTCACGGAGCGTGACCGAGTCGTCACCTTTACCCCCGTTGACCCGATTTTTATACTTCCAATGCGCTGCAACACCGAACTCGGCACGCTGGTGCATCTCCTGGGTGCGAATTTGGATCTCTACCGCTCGTCCGTGCGGGCCAATGACTGTGGTGTGCAGCGACTGGTAGAGGTTGAACTTGGGCGTCGCAATGTAGTCCTTGAAACGTCCCGGAATCGGGTTCCAGCGCGCGTGGATCGATCCAAGAACCGCGTAGCAGTCGCGAACGGAGTTGACGAGCACACGGATGCCGGTCAGGTCATAGATCTCGTCGAACTCGCGGCCGCGCACAATCATCTTTTGGTAGATCGAGTAGTACTGCTTGGGCCGACCGGCGACCACACCCTTGATCTTCGCGGCTTTCAGGTCTTCGTTGACTGCGTCGATCACCTGCTGCATGAACTCCTCGCGCTGAGGTGTGCGCTGGCGAACAAGACTCTCAATCTCCACGTACAGCTTGGGGTGCAGCACGGCGAAGGAGAGGTCTTCCAGTTCGAGCTTGATGGCCTGAATTCCCAGCCGGTGAGCAAGAGGCGCGTAGATCTCCAGCGTCTCCTGCGCCTTGCGAGTAGCGGATGCCACCTCCACAAAACCCCAGGTTCGGGCATTGTGGAGACGGTCCGCCAGTTTGATCACAAGCACGCGAATGTCCTTGGACATCGCGACGATCATCTTGCGCACTGTCTCGGCTTGTGCGCTGTCGCCGTACTTCAGCTTGTCCAGCTTTGTCACGCCATCGACGAGCATGGCGATTTCATCGCCGAAATCTTTGCGCACAAGGTCGAGCGTGTAGT
Source organism: Salinibacterium sp. (assembly GCA_043721995.1). Classification (GTDB taxonomy): domain Bacteria; phylum Actinomycetota; class Actinomycetes; order Actinomycetales; family Microbacteriaceae; genus Rhodoglobus. The sequence goes on from JAYSPT010000165.1 coordinate 32,609, forward strand.
CGGTATCTTCGACCGTGTCATGCAGAAGTGCTGCGGCCACGGTCTTGGCGCCGATACCAAGGTCAGCAAGAATCTGTGCCACAGCGACCGGGTGCGAAATGTACGGCTCGCCACTCTTGCGCTTCTGTCCGGCGTGGGCCAGCTCTGCCGCAAGGTACGCGCGCTCAATAAGCGCAATATCAGCCTTGGGATGGTGCGTGCGAACAGTCTTGAGCAGCATCTCAACCGCGCCAACTGGCTGCGCGCGCGAGAAAATTCGGGGCAAGAGCGTGCGCAGCGAAGAAGCACTCTGCGTGGTCTCCGTCATGCACAATCCTCCAGAGAACAGTCTAGATCGCCCATAGAACGTATGGCCCCAGCCCACGGTCCTTCGATTGAAGCGCACGCTCTGCTCGTTGGACTCGGGCCACAGTCGTTCGGCTTACGAAGCCAATTGCTCGAATCCGGCGTTCTTGCGTTCAAGAGTTATTGATTCGTTACCGGTAATTGGCCCAAGAATGTTTTTACTCACAACATATTGGTGCAGGATCGTTGTGCCTCCCTCACAGATGAGGGGGGGACTTAGTGGGGCAGTGAAGCTCCACACCAAAGAAAGGGAGACATGAAGAAGTCTTCAGTTATCTCGGTAGCGGCGGTGGCGGCTGTATCAGTCCTCCTCCTTGCAGGCTGTAGCTCAGCGAGCACCGGAGGCAGCACTCCCGCTGCCAAGGGTCGCGCGTGTGTCATCCTCCCGGATGCCGCTTCGTCACCTCGTTGGGAAAACGCCGACCGTCCGGCACTCCAGACGGCACTTACCGCCGCCGGATTCGACTCCGATATTCAGAACGCCCAAGGCGACACGGCTAAGTACGCCACGATCGCCGACCAGCAGCTCAGCAAGGGCTGTGGCGTCATGCTCCTCGTCGACTACAACGGCGCTGCTGTTGCCGTTGCGGCGAAGGCAAAGGCTCAGGGCATCCCGGTCATTGCATACGACCGCCCGATCGCCGGCGCAGATTACTACGTCTCGTTCGACAACGAAAAGGTTGGCGAGCTGCAGGGCCAGATGATCGTCGACGGCCTTAAGGCTGCGGGCAAGGACGCGAAGACGGCGATTGTTGTCTACATGGGTGGAGACCCGTCGGACGGCAACGCGAAGATGTTCCACGACGGCGCTGTTAAGATCATGTCCGCAGCAGGCATCAAGCCGGCCGCAGAGCCCACCGGTGCCTGGGATGGCGCAAAGTCGGCGACCAACTTCGAGCAGGCCCTCACCGGCCTGGGCGGCAAGGTCGACGCGGTTTGGGTCGCGAACGACACGAACGCTGCTGGCGTCATCACGATCCTGGACAAGAACAGCCTCACCGTTCCTGTTTCGGGTCAGGATGCCTCCACCGCAGGCCTGCAGAACGTGCTCCTCGGCAAGCAGACCGGAACGGTCTACAAGCAGATCTCGCTTGAGGCCACGCAGGCATCCAACCTGGCAATTTCACTCCTCAAGGGTGAGAAGCCGACCGCTCCGCTGAAGCTCGCAGATGGCACTCCGTTCTTCGCGGCAACACCGGTGTCCACTGGTCCGAAGGATGTTCAGACGGTTGTCACCAACGGTGACGCGAAGGCCGCAGACATCTGCACCGCCGCTGTGGCGGCAGCCTGCACGAAGTACGGCGTAAAGTAGCACCACTCTGAAGGGGAGGGGTTTCGCACATAGCGGAGCCCCTCCCCCTTTTTTCGATGAAAGGACTCGATATGGACAAACCCATTATCGAACTAGCGGAAATTGTGAAAAGCTTTGGCCCCGTGAGCGTCTTGAAGGGTGTGAACCTCAAGGCATACCCGGGAAAAGTTACGGCGCTGGTTGGCGACAACGGCGCGGGAAAGTCGACCCTCATCAAGGGGCTCGCGGGCGTGCAGCCCTATGACTCCGGCGAGGTGCGATTCGATGGCGAAATCGTCCACCTCACCAGCCCTCGGGATGCATCGAGCCTCGGTATCGAGGTCGTGTACCAGGACCTCGCCCTGGCGGATAACCTCGACATCGTTCAAAACATGTTCCTCGGCCGCGAAGAAGTGGCCTTCGGAACATTTGACGAAGGCCGGATGGAACGTGAAGCGGCCGAGACCCTCCGTGGGCTGTCCGTGCGAACAGTGAGGTCCGTTCGACAGAAAGTGTCGTCGCTCTCCGGTGGGCAACGCCAAACGGTAGCGATCGCTCGTTCTGTGCTCAAGAAGGCCAGAGTGGTCATTCTCGATGAACCGACCGCGGCACTTGGCGTGGCCCAGACCGAGCAAGTGCTCGCCCTCGTCGCGCGTCTCGCCGAACAGGGTGTCGCCGTCATTCTCATCAGTCACAACCTCGCCGATGTGTTTGCGGTTGCCGACTACATAAGTGTGCTGTACCTGGGTCAAATGGTCGCGTCGGTTGACGCAACCAAGACGACGCGCGACGACATCGTCGGCTACATCACAGGAAGTAAGACGTATATGGGAGAACCCGCATGAGCACAACGAACTTTGAGCCGCCCTCGCAGAGCATCGCAACGACAGACGATCTGATTGGCAGCGGCCAGGAGGGATCAGTTGCGGATCAAGCACGTGCCTGGCTGCAGCGCGTTCGAGGCGGAGACATGGGGCCTTTACCCGCCATCGGTGGGTTTGTGGTCTTGAGCGTCCTCTTCAGTTTCCTCAGCCCGTACTTCCTCACGGAACGGAACTTCGCGAATCTGCTCACGCAGGCGGCGACGCTCGTGATGCTCGGTATGGCGCTGGTCTTCGTGATTTTGCTCGGCGAGATCGACCTCTCGGCCGGGGTTACCTCGGGCGTCACAATGGTTCTGTTCATCGTGCTCACCAACTTGGTGAAGATGAACTGGGTACTGGCCCTCGTGATTGCATTCCTCGCAGGAATTGCGATCGGAACCTTTATCGGGTTCTTTGTGGCTAAAGTCGGGATACCCTCCTTCGTGGTCACGCTGGGTCTTTTCCTCGGGCTGCAGGGCGTGGAGCTCATCCTCATCGGGAGTGGGGGCCTTTACCGCGTCGAGACGCCCGAGATTCTAGCGATCATGAACAACAACATGCCCGGCTGGGCAGGGTGGGTCATGCTCGCGGTCATCGCAATTGTGGCGGTCGGCACAGCGATGTGGGATCGTGCCAGGCGGCGGCGCGCCGGAGTCCCCACGCGCACCATCAATCTCGTGTGGATTCAGCTCGCCGTCATTCTTGTCATCGGTGGGGTCGTAGTCGTACTGCTCAACCAGAACCGGGGTGGTGCGCTTCATCCTGTCGAGGGAGTACCGATTGTCGTACCGATCACACTGGTGATCCTCTGGGCGGGAACGTTCGTTCTTGACCGTACGAAGTTCGGCCGCTATATCTACGCGGTCGGTGGCAACCCGGAAGCAGCACGTCGCGCTGGCGTCAAAGTTGTCCTGATCCGCTGGGTTGCCTTCATCGTGTGTTCGACCCTTGCTGTGCTCGCAGGGCTATTCAGTATCAGCAAGGTGGGTTCGGTGGATGCCTCGGCCGGTCGTGACATCGTGCTCAGCGGTGTCGCTGCAGCGGTTGTCGGCGGGGTGAGCCTGTTTGGCGGCCGTGGTCGACTACTGCATGCGGCAATCGGCGCCCTGGTGATCGCTGTGATTACCAACGGCTTGGGCTTGCTCAACCTCCCGGCCGGCGCAAACTACGCCGTCACGGGCGGTGTGCTCATCCTCGCAGCAACGGTCGACGCCCTTTCGCGTCGGCGGGCGGGTGGTACTCTCACCCGTTAGCCGCTTCGGGCGCCCTGCACAGGTCAGGACGTCCAGCTGAAGCAACAGAACGGGCGCCCCACGTGGGGCGCCCGTTCTGTTGCGCCCAGACCTCGAGTTCGACTTCTCAGGCCCCTGCCGTGACTGGACCGCCCGCTGCAATCCACGCCGACATCCCACCGAGCACATTCGTGACTGGATACCCACTTTGCGCCAAAAAGTCGCTTACGCGAGCCGAGCGGGCTCCGCTGTGGCAGATGATCAGAAGGGGACCTTCCGGGAGCTCATCGAGCCGTTCGTGGATTTCCGACATCGGGAGCAGCCGGGCTTTCGGGGCGTGACCCGCCTCCCATTCGTGTACCTCGCGCACATCAATGAGGTGCTCCCCCGCTGCCACACAAGAAATAGCTCCGTCGACATCAATGTCGGATGGCACGCCTTCACTGCCACTCACGATCAGCGCACGGCGCCAGTTGTGACCCGCGCGGATGAGGTCGTCTTTCGCTTATCGTCTTTCTTCACCATCGTCTCACCCGAACGAAGCTGGGCGTAGAGCGGGCCGGCAATGAACAGCGTCGAGTACGTCCCGGCAATGATGCCGATGAAGAGTGCGAGCGAGATGTCACGAAGTGTTCCGGCCCCGAGCACGAATGCTCCGATGAAAAGGATCGACCCGACGGGCAAGAGCGCGACGACGGAAGTGTTGATTGATCGAACCAGGGTTTGGTTTTCGGCCAGATTTACGGACTCCGCAAAGGTGCGGGCTGATGCTTCATTGGTGTTCTCACGGATCTTGTCAAAGACCACCACGGTGTCGTAGAGCGAGTATCCGAGAATTGTCAGCAACCCGATGACTGCCGCCGGCGTGACCTCAAAACCCAGAATGCCGTAGACCCCCGCGGTGATAATCAGGTCATGGATGAGCGCAACAAGCGCCGCCAGGGACATCTTCCAGGTTCGGAAGTAAAGGGCCATAACGATGGCCGCGAGCAGGATGAATACGAGAAGAGCAGTGACCGCCTGGCGTGTGATATCAGCACCCCAGGTTGCCCCGATGAACGACGAGGTGACCTGGCTGGTCTGGACGTTGTAGGCCGTGGCGAGAGCGTTTCGAACGGCATCGGAGTTTGCGGGAGTCAGCTGATCAGTTTGCACGCGAATGGAGGTACCGCCGTTGACCAGCGAGGTGCGGGGCACAACGTTCGGTACGACGGTGTGCACCGCTCCGACGGCGAGCGACTGGTCAGTGCTCGACGGGTTCGAGACGATGAACTCCGAACCTCCGCGGAACTCGATTCCGAACGCGAAGCCGCCGCGTGCAATCGGGACGATGATCGAGAGCAGCACGCCGACGATCGCGATCGTGAACCAGATCCGTCGGCGCCCAACGAAATTGAACGAACGCTTGCCGGTGTACAGATCATTACCAAACTGGGAGAAGCTGGCCATCAGGAATCCTTCCCCTTGGTGCGTGCTGACTGCGCTTCGGCCGCCTTGCGCTCTGCAATGGTCTGCCGCTTGACCGCCTCGCGGTTGCTGGATAGCTGCTTGTTTGACGGTATTCCGACGGGTGCCCTGAACTGCGCACGGCCTCGGTACACAGCGCCAAGCGCAGTCGGGTCAAGGCCGGAGAGCTTGTGTCCCTCCCCGAAGAAACGCGTGCGCGAGATCAGCTGAAGCATCGGGTGGGTGAACAACGCAACGACAAGCAGGTCGACGACAGTGGTAATACCCAGCGTGAGCGCAAATCCACGAACGTTGCCGACCGCAAGCACAAACAGAATTGAAGCCGCAAGCAGATTCACGGCATCCGAGGCAACAATCGTGCGGATCGCGCGCTTCCAGCCAGCTTCCACTGCACCCTCCAGCCCCCTGCCGTCGCGCAATTCGTCTCGAATTCGCTCGAAATAGACGATGAACGAATCGGCCGTGATTCCGATGGCCACGATGAGACCGGCAACCCCCGCGAGAGAGAGTCGCAACCCCTGGCGCCAGGACAGGATTGTGATCACCAGGTAGGTGATGGTGGCGGCCACAGTAAGGGAGCCGACCGTCACGACGGAAAGCGCTCGATACTGGAACACCGAGTAGATGACCACCAGAATGAGCCCAATGAGTCCGGCGAGAAGACCCGCAAGTAGCTGGGAGGATCCGAGAGTGGCCGAAATTGTGTCGCGGCTCTGTACTTCGAATCCGATCGGCAGTGCACCGAACTTGAGCTGGTCAGCCAGCGTCTTCGCGCTCGCTTGAGTGAACGAGCCTGAGATCTGCGGCTTGCCGTCCGTGATCACGCCCTGCGTGGTCGGGGCGGAGATGACCTTACCGTCGAGCACGATCGCGAAGCGGTTTCGAGGGTCAGTTTGCGGGAAGCTGTACAGGCGCGTGGTGACCTTCGCGAACTGGGCGGTGCCCAGTTCGTTAAAAGTGATGAAGACGCCCCACTGGCCGGTGCTGGTGCCCTGGCTGTTGGTGATCAGGCCGCTCGTGGCATCCGCGATTGTCGTGCCCGCGACCTCGACCGGACCGAGCAAGAATTTGTACGCCCCCCCGACCTGGCAGGTGATGAGGGGCTTATCGGCGGGTGCAACGTTGGTTTGCAAAGTATCGAGCGCGGCGCAATCGAAGTCTTTGTACTGCTGGAGGAGGGCCGGGCTGACCCAATTCGGATCGCTCGCGTCGGTTGGAGCCGCCGTCGAAGTGGTCGCCAGCGACGGAGTGGGGCTGGGTGTCGTCGAGTCAGTCGGGCCCGGAGTAGGCGTGCCGGCCACTGCGCTCGTCGACGCGGCCTCCGTGTAGATGACCGGTCGGAACTCGAGCTTCGCAGAGGATTCGATGCGGGCGATCGTCTGATCGTCCGGTACTCCGGGCAGTGAGACGACGATGTTCTGCGTGCCCTGGGTGTTGATCTCGGCCTCTGAGACCCCGCTGGCATCAATCCGCTGCCGAATAATCGCCACCGCCTGGTTGAGTTGGTCGGCCGTGACCGTCTGGCCGCTCTCCAGCTTGGGTGCGAGGATGATTTGCGTGCCGCCCTGCAGGTCAAGCGCAAGCTTTGGAGCCCACGACCCGCTCCCGGAAAGCACACCGACCAGGTTGACGAGGACGAGCCCCACGATGATCGCCGCGAGCCAGGCCAACGAACGCCAGGCTCTCTTCACGGGGGTAGATCTAGCCACCGACTTGACTCAGCTTTCTTTGAGCGGGCCAGAAGCAATCCGGTGCACCGGTCGGCGCGAATTACTGTGGCGGTCTGCACACATGATGATGGTGCCAACCGCGAGACGGCCAGAACCCAGGAATAAAGATTACTCGCTGACCTTCTTGGCTGTGGTGCGCCGAGCGGCAGGCTTCTTACCAGCGGTGCTCGTCGCATCCGCTGAATCGGAAGATACGCGCTCACCGTAAGCTGGCTCGCTCATCGGGATCGCGGCGTCCTCGTTGAGCTTCACACGGTTGCGGTCTGCCTCTTCACGGTTTGCGATCTCCATGGCCTCTTCGACGGATCGCGGTTCGCCGCTCACGCCCGGTGTGTCCTCCACAACCTTTGTGATCGTCTGGCGGTGCACGCGGATGATGGTACCCGGGCTGGTTTCGACTTCAGCCACGTTGGAAACCTCATCGATCGACTTCAGCGTTCCGAACAGACCGAAATTGGTCATGATCTCTTTACCCGGGGCGATCTGGGACTTGAGTTCCTCCTGCTGGGCCTTGCGTTTTTTACTGTTGCGGAACATGAAAAAAAACAGTACCGCCAGGATGACGAGCATCCCGATAGTTAACGGGTCCATGATTTACCTTCCAAGGGAGTCTGTGGCCGGGCAAGTCTACGTGGACTGCCTGAAGGGCCAGTACGAATTATAGACCATCACCAAACAGGCCGAGAGTGGCCTGCGCGTTCGCTGGATTGCCACTCGACGAGTTTTCCGGCGTCATCCCGAAGTGCTTCCAGGCGTCGCGCGTCGCGACCCGGCCGCGGGGGGTGCGGGTGAGAAGGCCAATACGCACGAGGAACGGTTCAACGACCGATTCGATCGTCTCCGCTTCTTCCCCGACGGAGACGGCGAGTGTGTTGAGACCGACCGGACCCCCATCAAAACGCATGAGCACGGTCTGCATCACGGCACGATCGAGGCGGTCGAGACCCAATTCATCCACGTCGTAGAGCTCGAGCGCAGCATGCACAGCGTCCAGGCCCGCGCCCGACCCCTTCACGAGTGCATAGTCCCGTACCCGCCTCAGCAGGCGGTTGGCGATGCGCGGTGTCCCCCGGCACCGGCCTGCGATCTCCGCCAGAGCTTCCCTATCGATATCAAGTTCGAGCAACCGCGCAGCCCGTTCGAGTACCTGCTCGAGTTCCGCCTCGTCGTAGAACTCGAGGTGCGCAGTAAAACCGAACCTGTCGCGCAGGGGATTGGGCAGCAGCCCAGAGCGTGTGGTCGCCCCGACGAGCGTGAAGGGGGCGAGGTCCAGCGGAATGGATGTCGCACCCGCGCCTTTGCCGACCATGATGTCAATGCGAAAGTCCTCCATTGCCAAATAGAGCATCTCCTCCGCCGAGCGCGCCATTCGATGAATCTCGTCGATGAAGAACACCTCACCGGGCACCAACGAGGACAGGACTGCCGCGAGATCGCCCGCGTGCTGGATTGCCGGACCGCTTGACATCCTCAGCGGGCGAGAACTCTCGTGCGCCACAATCATCGCGAGGGTGGTCTTGCCCAGCCCCGGTGGACCTGCCAGCAGTATGTGGTCAGGGGTGCGATTCTGCATCGCTGCAGCCTGGAGCAAAAGTTGTAGTTGGCCGCGCACCTTCGACTGGCCGACGAACTCGGCGAGGGATCGAGGTCGCAACGCGCCCTCGAAAGCGAGCTCGGCTTCTGATTCGGGAGTGGGCTGCACGATTGAATCGGTCACTGGCTCACCCCTGCGGCGTTTGTACTCCGTGGCCCCAGTTGTGCCAGCGCGAGGCGGAGCACGGCTGGCACGATTTCGCGCTCGGACTCACTGGCCGCGGAGAGTGCGTCATCCACCGCTTGGATCGCCACCCGCTCGGGCCAGCCAAGCCCGACAAGTGCAACTGTGACGTTCTCGCTCACGCTCGAACGGCGGGGTGTGGTTGCGGCCCGTCGCAGCGTTATGTCGGAAAGTTTGCCGGCCAGCGAAAGCACGATGAGCTTTGCTGTTTTCGGTCCGATACCCGAGACTTTGCGGAATGCCGCGTCATCTTCGGTCGACACGGCTCGAGCGATCTCATCCGGTGAAAGCACGGCGAGCACACCCATGGCGCTTTTCGGACCGACGCCGGTGACCCCGCGCAGCAGGTCAAACAAGCTCAGTTCATCGGCCTCAGCGAAACCGTAGAGCGACAGGTCGTCCTCCCGCACAATGAGGGTTGTGCGAATGGATGCTTCAGTCCCCACTCGAAGCGACAGCGCATGCACTGGCGTCACCTGCACCGAGAGGCCGATTCCGCCGATCTCAATGACAACCGTCGTGCCCAGGGCAGACAGAACCGTGCCCCGCAACGACGAGATCACGAGGAGGGCCCGTTCATGAGAAAAGGCCGCTCATGAGAAAAGGCCGTTCATGGCGAAAGCCTAGGAGCGGCGGCCGACTTCTCGGCCGCTCGCCACGCCCGCTGGGCCGGAGTGAGGGTACTGGCGGTGACACCTCGACGAGATCCAGTTGCGTCGCCGCTGACTACGCTCCAGGCCCCGGAGCGCCAGGCGTGGCAAATTGCCAGCGCCAGCGCATCGGCAGCGTCTGCCGGCCGCGGAACCTCGGCAAGGCCCAAAACTCGCGCCACCATGGCACCAACCTGTCGCTTATCCGCGGCGCCGTAGCCCGTGATGGCTGCTTTCACTTCACTCGGGGTGTGCAAGCTAACGGAAAGACCGCGCGCAGCAGCGACCTGCAGGGCCACTCCGCTCGCTTGGGCGGTGCCCATGACCGTGCGCAGGTTGTGCTGTGCGAAGACTCGCTCCAGGGCCACCGTGTCGGGTTGATGCTCGTCGAGGGCCGCGGCTATCCCGCGCGCTATCGCGAGCAGTCGCTGTTCGAGCGGCATGGTCGGTGGCGTCTGGATGACCCCGACGTACACGAGCGCCGCGGTGCGGCTGGCTGTAACATCCACGATGCCCACACCGCACCGGGTGAGTCCTGGATCGATGCCAAGAACTCTCACGCTGGCACCGGTGGATTCATTCCCCTAGTCTTCGTCCAATTCGGCCTGAACGTCGGGCGACACGTCGTAGTTCGAATATATGTTCTGTACGTCATCGGAGTCTTCGAGGGCATCGATGAGCCGCATGACCTTGCGCGCGGTCTCGGCATCGACCTCGACCGTGAGGTTTGGGACGAACTCCGCCTCGGAAGAGTCGTAGTCGATCCCGGCCGCCTGAAGTGCTTCGCGGGATTGCACAAGGTGTGCCGTATCGGTGATCACTTCGAAACCTTCGCCGCGGTCGTTTACCTCCTCCGCCCCGGCGTCCAGCACCGCAATCAGGATGTCGTCTTCGCTCACTCCGGGCACCTTGGTGATCGAGATGACCCCCTTTCGCGTGAAGTTATATGCGACGCTACCCGGATCGGCCATAGTGCCGCCGTTGCGGCTCATGAGCGTGCGGACGTCTGCAGCGGCCCGGTTCCTGTTGTCGGTGAGGCACTCAACGAGCAGCGCGACGCCGGACGGACCGTATCCCTCGTACATGATCGTCATGTAGTCGACCGACTCTCCGAGCTGGCCCGAGCCACGCTTGACGGCCGAGTCAATATTCGAGTTCGGGACTGACGTTTTCTTGGCCTTCTGGATGGCGTCAACGAGTGTCGGGTTACCAGACAGGTCGGCACCCCCCATCTTCGCTGCGACTTCGATGTTCTTGATGAGCTTGGCAAACGACTTGGCGCGGCGCTGGTCCTTGATCGCCTTCTGGTGCTTCGTGGTTGCCCATTTAGAGTGGCCTGACATGCTCATCATCCTAACGAAACGACCCGAGAGGCTCAGTCACTCATGCGCACGCCGGAGCTTTTCAACTCGAGCTGAGCAAGCTCGCGCATGACTTTCTCATCGCCGCGGCGCCAGGCTGCCATCGCGTCCGGGCTGACTGCAGAGAGAGCAGTGATCTTCTGAGTGGCGAGAGCCCGCAGCGCTAGTAGATCGATGCCTGCACCGGTTGCCACTATCGCCTTCGCCCGCCCGGCCTTGCGAACGAACCGAATGCGCGGCACCAGCCAGAACAGCAGGATCGTAATGATCGGCAGCAGTGCGATGCCGATTCCAAGACCGGTCGCCAACTGGTTCACCGCAACCTGCTGGCTCTGGCCAGCCGACTCGAGGGCGGCGCCCGCATTCGACGCCTCATCAAAGGGTGCGCGGATGCCCGCACCAATGAGCGGAATGCCTCCGAGGGACTCTCCGACCTGGGTCATCGTCGTTTTGAAGCCGTTGCCGGCGTTCTGCATGTCCTTACCGAAACCCGCGAGATTCTCGACGAGCCGGTAAATGGTGACGCCCAGCCACACCCACGCCCCAATTGCAGCAAGCGCGACAACGTCACCGATGATCTGACGGGTGCGCCGCGGGCCGAAGTCGGAATACAGTTTCATGACTTCACGCTAGCCCGCGGATACCGCTGTTGGGCAGGATTCAGGCTGCGGGTGTCTCGTGGAGGTGAGCGCGCACCTTGTCGAGAAAGTATTCGTGGATACGGGTATCACCGGTCATTTCGGGGTGGAATGACGTGCCCAGGAGGTTGTCCTGCTCGACCGCCACGATGCGCCCGTCGGAAAGCTCCGCGAGTGAACGAGCCTTCGGCCCTACGCTCTCGACGATAGGTGCGCGGATGAATACGGCGTGAAGAGCTGGCGGACCCAGTACGGGGATCTCCAGCTCGGTCTCGAAAGAATCGAGCTGGGATCCGAACGCGTTGCGTCGAACCACGAGGTCAAAGCCCCCAAGGCTCTGCTGGCCCTCGATCGCGTCCTTGACGGAGTCAGCCAGCATAATGAGCCCGGCGCAGGTTCCATATACCGGCAAGCCACCCTGAATGGCGGCTTTCAGAGGATCGGCGAGCCCGAACATCCGACTGAGCTTGTCCATCACGCTCGATTCCCCGCCGGGGATGATCAACCCGGCCACCGTGGACAGCTCAGCGGGCCGCCTCACGGGGACAGGCTCAACACCCAGAGTCGCAATTACGGCAAGGTGTTCGCGAAAATCACCCTGGAGAGCGAGAACCCCGACTCTGGGAGGGCTGCTACCAGCCACGCTCAGATAGGCGGTGCGGGGCCGGGAGGTCGGATACGTTGATCCCGACCATCGCCTCGCCGAGCCCGCGCGATGCTGCCGCTACGACGTCCGCGTCGTCGAAGAATGTCGTCGCCTTCACGATCGCCGCCGCGCGCTTCGCGGGATCACCCGACTTGAAGATGCCGGAGCCGACGAAGACGCCGTCTGCGCCAAGCTGCATCATTAGTGCAGCGTCAGCCGGAGTCGCAACCCCGCCGGCAGTGAACAGCACAACGGGAAGCTTTCCGGATGCGGCAATCTCAGCTACCAGGTCGTAGGGCGCCTGGAGCTCCTTCGCAGAAACATAAAGCTCGTCTTTGGTCTTCCCCTTGAGGGTATTGATCTCGCCCAAAATTGTGCGGATGTGCTTCGTTGCCTCCGATACATCACCCGTACCGGCCTCGCCCTTTGAGCGGATCATTGCTGCGCCCTCCGAAATGCGGCGAAGCGCCTCGCCGAGGTTCGTGGCACCGCAGACGAAGGGAATTGAAAACTTCCACTTGTCGATGTGGTTGACGTAGTCCGCCGGCGACAGCACCTCGGACTCGTCAATGTAGTCAACTTTGAGCGACTGCAAAATCTGCGCCTCGACGAAATGACCGATGCGGGCTTTCGCCATCACCGGGATGGAGACTGACGCGATAATGCTGTCAATGAGGTCCGGGTCGCTCATGCGGGCAACTCCACCCTGCGAGCGGATGTCGGCTGGAACTCTCTCGAGGGCCATCACCGCAACTGCCCCTGCGTCTTCGGCGATCCTTGCCTGCTCGGCGGTGACAACGTCCATGATGACGCCGCCCTTCAGCATTTCGGCCAGTCCGCGCTTGACGCGGCTCGTGCCCAACTGTTGCGTGGTATCGATGTTTGTACTCATATTCCTAGATTCTACTTGGGGTATATCGGAAGTTCTTGGGGCCGACCTGTGGTCAGTGGCCTGCGGGCCACGCCCGTGCGATCTCCTCGCGAACCTCGCCGAGCAGGCGGGGGATGGCCTTTGTCCCGGCGATGATTGGGAAGAAGTTTGAGTCGAGAGCCCATCGCGGCACAACGTGCTGATGCAGGTGATCGGCGATCCCGGCCCCGGCAACGCGACCCTGGTTGAGACCGATGTTAAAGCCGTGGCACTGCGCCGTCTCGGTGAGCACGCGCATCGCCACTTGTGTCAGGCTACCGATTTCGGCAACCTCGTCGGGAGTTGCTAAGTCATATGTCGCAACGTGACGATATGGGCACACCAGCAGGTGGCCGCTGTTGTAGGGAAACAGGTTGAGCAGGACGTAAGCGTGCTTGCCTCTCGCAACGATGAGGGCCTTCTCGTCATCGAGAGTCGGCGCGATGCAGAAGGGGCATTCATCGGCGCCCGGCGGCTGCTCCGTATTGCTCTGGATATATGCGATTCGATACGGCGTCCACAGCCGCTGGAACGCGTCGGGAACTGCCGCGAAACTTGTCGCCGACTCCACATCGGGGCCGAGGTCGCTGCCGTCGTAGTCACGCACGACTACACCTGAGCCTTTGTGGCGATTGCATCCTGGATTCGGGCGATGGCATCCGCGATCGCCACACCGTTCTCCTGGCGACCATCTCTGAAACGGAAGCTCACCGAGCCATTAGCGGCATCTTCTTCACCTGCGATGAGCTGGAAGGGTACCTTCTGCGTGGTGTGCGTGCGAATCTTCTTCTGCATCCGCTCGCTCGAGGCGTCGAGTTCGGCCCGCACACCGAGGGCTTTCAGCTGCTGGATGACCCCATCCAGATACTCCTCGTAGGGCTCTGCAACCGGGATGCCGACCACCTGGACCGGCGAGAGCCAGACCGGGAACGCACCCGCGTAGTGTTCCAGCAGGATCGCGAAGAACCGCTCGATTGATCCGAAGAGCGCACGGTGGATCATGATCGGGCGCTGCTTGGTGCCGTCTTTATCGGTGAACTCGAGGTCGAAGCGCTCGGGCAGGTTGGGGTCGACCTGCACGGTTGAGAGCTGCCAGGTTCGGCCGATCGCATCCTTGGTCTTCAGGTCGATCTTCGGTCCGTAAAATGCGGCCTCGCCGGGAACTTCCGTGAGCTTGAGACCGCTGGTCTTCGCCACACTGCGCAACGCGTTGGTGGAATAGTCCCAGAATTCGTCGGAGCCGATCCACTTCGACTTCTCGTCATCTTTCATAGAAAGTTCGAGCTCAAAGTCATCGAGGCCAAAATCGCGCAACATCGAGATAACGAAGTCGAGAACTTTCGCAACTTCAGCCTCGAGCTGGTCGGGAGTGACGAAGAGATGCGAGTCATCCTGTGTGAAACCGCGTACGCGGGTCAGTCCATGCAGCGCGCCCGAGAGTTCGTTTCGATACACCGTCCCGTTTTCGGCGAGACGCATCGGCAGGTCGCGGTAACTCCGACCCCGTTCTTTGTAGATCAGGATGTGCATCGGGCAGTTCATCGGCTTGAGGTAGTAGTCGATCCCCTGCTTGGTGATGTGACCGTTCGCGTCGCGCTCCTCGTCCATGACGATTGGCGGGAACATGCCTTCCTTGTAGGTCACGAGATGGTTGGACTGAAGGAACAGGTCCTGCTTGGCAATGTGCGGCGTGTATACGTAGGTGTACCCGGCTTCACGATGGCGACGCAACGCATGCTGTTCGATTTCCTGCCGCACGACCCCGCCCCGCGGGTGCCAAACGGAGAGACCGGAGCCAATCTCCTCGGGGAACGAGAACAGGTCGAGTTCCTTGCCCAGCTTCCGATGGTCGCGCTTCGCTGCCTCTTCTTGGCGCTCCTGGTAGCCGCGCAGTTCGTCTTTGGAGGGCCACGCCGTGCCGTAGACGCGCTGCAGCTGCTTGTTGTGCACGTCACCGCGCCAGTACGCTGCCGCATTGCGCACGAGTGCCCAGCCATTGCCAATCATGCGGGTATTGGGCAGGTGCGGGCCGCGGCAAAGGTCTTTCCAGAAGACCTCACCGGTCTTTCCGTCGACGTTGTCGTAGATGGTCAGCTCGGCCCCGCCGACTTCGACGGACTCGCCGTCCTGGCCGTCTTCCGCTGCCGGCCCCTTCAAGCCGATGAGCTCGAGTTTGTAGGGCTCGTTAGCGAATTCGGCGCGCGCCTCATCCTCCGTGACGACCCGGCGCTGGAAGCGCTGGCCATGCCGAATGATGCGATCCATCGCCTTTTCGATCGCCTTCCGGTCTTCAGGCGTGAACGGTTCTGCGACATCGAAGTCGTAGTAGAAGCCGTCTGTGATGGGCGGGCCAATGCCGAGCTTCGCATCCGGGTTAATCGACTGAACGGCCTGCGCCGTCACGTGAGCTGCGGAGTGCCTCAGGATATTCAGGCCGTCGGGTGAGGTGATCGTCACTGCCTCCACGGTGTCCGTGTCTTCGACGGTGGCTGCGAGATCTTTCAGCTCGCCGTTGACACGCATGGCGACAACGATGCGTTCGGTAAATAGCTCGAATCCGGTCTTACTCACCTCACAACTTTAGCGGCGCGCGGGAGTGCCACTTCCCGTAGCGGGGCGACTTCCGCAGCTGCCGTCGTCGTACCCTCACCGGCTGAAAACGCAGGAGATCTTGCCCGAATCGACTCGTTGATGCACCGGAACATCGTTTTAGTGCGGTATCTCCTGCGTTTTCAGCAGCGACGACGAAGAAAAACCCCCGGGTTTCCGGGGGTTTTCTTGTGGGCGGTACTGGGATCGAACCAGCGACCTCTTCCGTGTCAGGGAAGCGCGCTACCGCTGCGCCAACCGCCCATGTTCGTGCATTGTGTTTCGAGGTGACGACCGGATTTGAACCGGTGTACACGGCTTTGCAGGCCGTTGCCTCGCCTCTCGGCCACGCCACCGCGTGCGAAAACGGTCGATGCCTGAAGGCTGACGTTTCCACTCGAGCGGATGACGAGATTCGAACTCGCGACCCTCACCTTGGCAAGGTGATGCGCTACCACTGCGCCACATCCGCATCGCCCGCATTCCTGCGTGCTAGTCGACTGTAGCTGATGACGCCGAACTCGGCCAATCCTGTTACGGGCGGTTCTTGATCCTGTGGCAGGATTACTTCGGGGCGATTGGCGCAGTTGGTAGCGCGCTTCCTTCACACGGAAGAGGTCATCGGTTCGAGTCCGGTATCGCCCACTCATGTACGGTAATGCTTCGGGTCGCGAGGTGAGGGGCGAGTTGAAGAATCCGTCAGATCGGGTGGATGCGTCGGCAGCCGTAATCCCCGCAGAGGGCGACGACCAGTCTGGGGCCGTCAGCCACTGGCTCCTCAAGGGGCTCGTGGACACGCGCGGCAGGCATGAGGGGCCATACGGCACAGCGGTGCCCGAGAAAACCCAGTCGTGGTGGCGCGTCATGTGCCTCACTGGTGTCGACTACTTCTCGACTCTCGGCTACCAGCCGGCGATCGCCGCCGTCGCCGCGGGGCTGCTGTCCCCTATTGCCACAATCGTGCTCGTGCTTCTCACGCTGCTGGGCGCGCTGCCGGTGTACCGGCGGGTTGCACGCGAGAGTTTCCGCGGTTCCGGGTCAATCGCGATGCTCGAGCGGCTGTTACCGTGGTGGGCGGGCAAGATCTTCGTCCTCGTGCTGCTCGGGTTTGCCGCGACCGACTTCATGATTACGATCACGCTCTCAGCGGCGGATGCCACCGCTCACGCGATCGAGAATCCCTTCGCCCCATCGTGGTTCCACGGTGCCGCAATCCCAATCACGCTGGTTTTGGTGGGGTTACTGGCGCTCGTGTTTCTCGCAGGCTTCCGTGAAGCGATCGGCATTGCGGTGGTCCTCGTCGTCGTGTACCTGCTCCTCAACCTCGTGGTCGTTCTGGTAGCCACCATGCAGGTGGTGCGCAATCCCGTGCTCGTGACCGATTGGTGGGGCGCCCTCACGGCGCAGCACTCGAACCCTCTCGTGATCATCGGCATTGCTCTCATCGTGTTCCCGAAGCTCGCGCTTGGACTCTCCGGTTTCGAGACGGGGGTCGCCGTAATGCCGCAGATCCGCGGCGCGAAGGGCGACACGCCCGACAACCCGGCTGGACGCATCCGGGGCACTAGGCGCCTGCTGACGACCGCAGCTGGCATCATGAGCGTCTTCCTCATCGCATCCAGCATCGTCACGACTCTGCTGATCCCGCAGGCAGAGTTCCGGGAAGGTGGAGCTGCGAACGGCCGAGCGCTTGCGCTGCTCGCCCACGAGTATCTGGGCCCCGTGTTCGGCACGGTTTATGACATCAGCACCATCGCAATCCTGTGGTTTGCGGGTGCCTCAGCGATGGCAGGTCTCCTCAACCTCGTACCCCGTTACCTGCCCAAATACGGGATGGCGCCGCAGTGGTCTCGCGCGGTGAGACCACTCGTCCTCGTGTTCACCGCCATCGCCTTTCTGATCACGATTGTCTTCCGTGCCGATGTCAACGCCCAAGGTGGCGCGTACGCGACGGGCGTATTAGTGCTCATTACGTCTGCGTCAGTCGCCGTCACACTCTCGGCCAAGCGGAGAAAGCAATGGGGGTGGGTCCTCGGGTTCGGAGTCGTGACCCTGGTATTCATCTACACGACTGTGCTCAATGTCATCGAGCGCCCCGATGGTATTCGAATTGCAGCGCTGTTCATCGTCGGAATTATGACGCTCTCACTGGTCTCTCGCGTACGTCGCTCGTTCGAAATCCGGGCGACATCCGTAACACTCGACGATGCTGCGAGGGCTTTCGTGACGGATGATGCGGCGCATGGAGTCATTCGTATCATTGCCAACGAGCCGGATGATGGCAGCGCTGCCGAGTACCGCTCGAAGAACGTAGATGAGCGGCGCTATTCACACATCCCTCGCAACTCGAAGACGATCTTTCTTGAGGTGCACCCCACGGACTCGTCAGATTTCGAAGAGGATCTCGTGGTCTCGGGCGAGAACGTGCACGGCTATCGGGTCCTGCGGGTAAGCAGTGGCAATGTTCCCAGCACCCTGGCGGCTGTGCTGCTCGAGATCCGCAACGAGACCGGCGTCGTGCCAACCATCTACTTCGAGTGGACCGAGGGAAACCCCATCCTGAACATGATGAAATTCCTCTTCGTTGGGAAGGGCGAGGTCGCGCCGGTCACCCGCGAGGTGCTGCGCGAAGCGGAAAAGGATCTCAAGCGTCGACCAGCGGTGCATGTGAGCTGATGTCGAACTGACCGAGCTCAAATCTCGATCGCACGACCGAATCGAGCCGTGACGCCCGGGCTGTAGAGGACCGAGTCGGGCGGTCTGCTCGCGATTCCAGAGATGCCCGCCAGTTCGAGCAGCGAGTCCTCAAGGGTAATGAGCTCAGCAGGGAATAGCTGCCAGGGCTCATGCTCATTCGGAAGAAAAAGTGTACGCCGACCCCGTGTCGTGAAGAGTCCCCAGCGTGCCGTCAGGAAGTCCGCCGTGTCATCACCGACCACGGGGATCGTGCCTGGCCGCGCAACTATCTTGCTGCCGCCGCGGCCGTTGTGGCGTGACGCGGTGTATTCGAGAGCGCCATCCAGTTCGCGCGTCGAGGTGCGGGACCATCGGTATGGAATGGAGAAAGCAGCCCGCGCCGCGAGCACGGCCGCGAGCCTGGATGCCTCGAGCGAGAGAAATACGACGCCGCGTCGGCCACGTGCATCCACCACATAGAGCCGAACGTTGACCTCGGCAAACGCACCGAAGTGTGCGATCGGGGGGCCGCCCAACAGGCTTGCCCGGTCAAGCGCGAAGGCGATGAGGCCAACCCAGCTCGATCCGTCGTGCTCGTCCGGTTGCACTCCGGGCGGGAGAAGTGCCTCGAGGGACGAAGACGGCACCCTCCAGTGCAGGAAGATCACTCGCGACCAGCGCTGGCTGGACACGACACGACTCTCAAGCGGAGGTGCGCTAACCAAAATCGGCTCGATCGCCATGAAACCAGTATGTCTGCAATATCAAGCACGTGTCGGCACCCGGAGAACCAGGGCCGTTAACTGTCGCACGGGTGTCGTCCCTCAGGACGGCACCCGTGCGACGTACTCAGCCTTTTACGCCATCGCCGGTTCGAGCTCGTACGCCTCTTCGCCGTGCTCAGCGGTATCGACGCCAGCGACCTCATCCTCAGACGTGATGCGGAATCCGATCGTCTTCTGGATGACCCAGCCGATGAGGCCGGCCATCAGGAACGAGTAGATTCCGACGCCGAAACCACCGATTGCCTGTGCACCGAGCTGCGTGAACGGAGTCGGGTCACCAGCGGCCATGCGGTCGACGAGGCCAATGCCGGTACCGAAGAAGCCGATGTACAGCGTTCCGACCAAGCCGCCGATGAGGTGGATGCCGACGACGTCGAGCGAGTCATCGAACCCAAGCTTGAACTTGAGCTCGATCGCGAGGCAGCAGACCGCGCCCACGATCAGTCCGAGCAACAGTCCCCAGCCGGGCGCCAGGATGTTGCAAGCCGGCGTGATCGCGACCAGCCCGGCGACCGCACCGGATGCAGCACCGATCGAGGTGGGCTTACCATCCTTGATCTTCTCGACGATCAACCAACCGAGAATAGCCGCTGCTGGCGCGCCCAGGGTGTTGATCCACGCGAGCGCGGAAATCGCGTCGACTGCCGCCTCGGAACCCGCGTTGAATCCGAACCAGCCGAACCAGAGAAGGGCGGCACCAAGGAGGGTCAGCGGAACGTTGTGCGGACGGCTCATGCCCTTCTTGAACCCAACACGCTTGCCGAGGACGAGAGCGAGCGCCAGCCCCGCAGCACCGGCATTGATATGCACGGCAGTGCCACCCGCGAAGTCATTCACGCCCAAGCCGAACACCGACCAGCCGCCGTCCACCAGCTTCCCGTCAGCCCCCGCTGCGAAGTTGAACACCCAGCTGGCGACCGGGAAGTAGACCAGGGTCACCCAGATGCCGGCGAAGATCATCCACGAACCGAACTTCGCACGGTCTGCGATGGCCCCGGAGATCAGTGCGACAGTGATGATCGCGAAGGTTGCCTGGAAGCCCGCGAAGGCGAAGCCCTTGATGTCCATCTTCGTGAACTCGTTGGTCAGGAAGTTGTCGGAGAACGGATTCAAGAGCCAGCCCTTGATGATCCAGTTCGTGAACTTGCCATCAGCGCCGGCAACGCCGAACGACATTCCGTAACCGAAGATGATCCAGAGCACACCGACGAGGCCAATGGCTCCGAAGCTCATCATCATCATGCTGATGACGCTTTTGGCCTTGACCATACCGCCGTAGAAGAATGCGACGCCGGGCGTCATGATGAGCACCAGCGCTGCGGCGACCATCAGCCACAGCGAGTTCACGTTGTTAGTTACGGCAGCTATTGGATCAACCGCGTCGAGAAACACCATCGGATAAATTCCCTCTCTATGGGCCGGTTTGCACACCAGTGCACCCCGGGTTCGGGCTAAGTGTGAGCGGCACAGGTTTCGAATCGGGTCTCAGCGCGTTTCGGGATTGTTACGTGGCGTCGTCGCATGTAAACATCGTGTTTCACGCGATCTGCGTCCCGCTGGCGCCTCCCCGTACACTGGGCCGATGGCTTTTATGCGCTCCGAGAGGCTCGCCGCGGCCCTGCTCGTCGCGGCGGCTGTCATGGGCCTTGTGCTGGCTAACACGGGCGCTGCGCCTTTCATGGCGATGGTGGCGTCGTTCCATTTCGGCAGTCCCGCGCTGGGTCTTAACCTCTCGGTCGAACACTGGACCAAAGATGGCCTGCTGGCGATTTTTTTCTTTATTGCCGCGATCGAGCTGAAGCATGAACTCAAGCACGGTGAACTCGACACCATCGGCAAGGCCATCATCCCGACCGTCGCCGCCATCGGCGGTGTCGTCGTTCCTGCAGTCATTTACCTGGCAATCGCTGCGCCCTCAGGCCTCGCGCAGGGATGGCCGATTCCGACTGCAACCGATATCGCTTTCGCCCTGGGGGTGCTCGCGATCGTTGGGCGATCGCTACCTCCGAGGTTCCGTGCGCTCCTGCTTGCGCTGGCCGTGATCGACGACCTGATCGCCATCGTGATCATTGCGATCTTCTTCACCGCGAGCCTGTCCTGGCTGCCGTTGCTGCTCGCGATTCCCACGATTGCGCTCTTCGGCTGGTTGAGCACGAAAGTCGCTCGTCGTCGATGGTGGGTGGTCGTCGCGCTGGTCCTCCTCGGAATCGCTGCCTGGGCGCTCGTTCTCAAGTCGGGCATCCACCCCACGGTTGCGGGCGTGGCACTCGGCCTCGTGATGGCAGGCGCACCCGCGGGCGAGGCGCGCCATGCGATCGAGCCGTGGTCGAACGTTGTCGTCCTCCCGCTATTCGCGCTCTTCGCCGCCCTCGTCCCGATCCCCCAAACCAGCGTTGCGCAACTGAGCCCCGCGTTTTGGGCTGTACTCGTCGCGCTCCCGCTTGGCAAGATCGTCGGGATCACGGCCGGCGCCCTCTTGGCAATTTCACTGACTCGAGATCAGAAGAACCGGCTTCCGATCGGCGATGTAGTCGCAATCGCCGGCCTCGGGGGCATCGGGTTCACCGTGTCCCTGTTGATGAACAAACTGGCCTTCGCGTCCCAGACGGTGATCTCCGACGAAGTCACGCTCGCCGTGCTGCTTGCATCCCTCATCGCGGCGATCGTTGGCGGCTTGCTGACCACGGCACGCAGCCGTCACTATGCGAAAGCCGCCTGATTGCTGGTCAAAGCAATGAGTCGGGAGGCCGCACGGAGGTACTTTTTGCGGTAACCACCGGCGAGCATATCGTCGGGAAAAACCCGATCCAGCGGTGTGCCCTGTGCCACGATGCGCACCTGCGCGTCATACAGCCTGTCCACAAATCCCACGAAGCGCAGCGCATCCGTCTGGTTCGCGAAAGGATGAACGCCGGTGAGCCCGATCGCGTCCAGCCCCTCCACGAGCTTCACGTAGCGCGAAGGGTGCACCGTACCGAGGTGCTTGAGCACGTTGTCGAACGGATCAAGCGTGGTCACACCGGGGATCTCGGCGAGGCAGGCCGCGACATCCTCAACGGTCCCCGCGTGAGCCTCGATATCGCGTCGGCGATAGTCAAGTCCATCGATGCGAACCGTCTCAAACTTCGCAGCGAGCGAATCGATCTCACGCAGGAAGTCCTGCGCGGCGAACCGACCCTCGCCGAGTGCGTTCGGGGGGGTGTTGGATGTAGCGGCCACCCGTGACCCGGATGCAGCAAGCTCATTCAGCAGCCGCGACATCAGCCGGGTATCCCCCGGGTCATCCAGCTCGAATTCGTCGATGCACACGAGCGAAGCACCCCTGAGAAGCTGGATCGCCCGGGCATAGCCGAAAGCACCGACAAGTGCCGTGTACTCGATGAAGGTGCCAAAGTATTTGCGCCCCGGCGCCAAGTGCCAGAGTGCGGCCAGCAAATGGGTCTTGCCGACACCGAATCCGCCGTCGAGATAGATGCCCGGCCGGGCTGGTGCAGCCTTCCGGCGGGCGAACAGCCCGACGCTGGTGCCACCGAAACCTGCGACGAAGTTGCGAACCGCAGCGACAGCGGCTCCCTGCGACGGGTAGTCGCGATCGGGCCGATATGAGTCCAGTGTTGCAGTCGCGAACTGGCGCGACGGCACGAGATGCGCAACAATCTCGGCCCCGTCGAGGGTCGGCACCCGATCGACGAGTCGCCCCGGGGCGCGCGGCATTTCGGCGCTCATGTTGTCAGCCTCGTTTGTTTCGCACTCTTACGGTGGCCGCCATGGGCACAGCGTAGAATTGGGTTTTTGGGACATTTCAGCCTAGCCGGATAGCGCTGGGCCCCCACGGAGACAGTTCGCTACGGAGGTAACATCCATGACCGTTGAAGTCGATTCCGCCCCCCAGTTTGCCCAGTTCGCGCATCCGGAACGCCTGGTTTCCGGTGAGTGGCTCGAGGCGCACCTCGGGACACCCGGACTCGTCGTGGTGGAATCCGACGAGGATGTGCTCCTCTACGAGACGGGTCACATCCCCGGTGCCGTGAAGATCGACTGGCACACCGACCTCAATCACCCGGTTACCCGCGACTACATTGCGGGAGCTGAGTTTGCCAAACTCGTTGGCGCGAAGGGCATGTCTCGCGACAGCACGGTCGTGATCTACGGCGACAAGAATAACTGGTGGGCGGCCTACGCACTCTGGGTCTTCACACTTTTCGGCCACGAAGACGTGCGTCTGCTGGATGGCGGCCGCGCCAAATGGGAGGCGGACGGGCGCCCGTATACGACCGACCGCGAGTCAGCAACAACGGTTGAGTACCCCGTCGTCGAACGTGATGACTCTGCCATCCGTGCGTACAAGGAAGATGTACTCGCACACTGGGGGAACCCGTTGGTAGACGTGCGCTCGCCCGAAGAGTTCAGCGGCGAACGCACAACGGCTCCCGCATATCCCGAAGAGGGTGCATTGCGGGCCGGCCATATCCCGAGCGCTCAGAACTTGCCGTGGGGCTTGGCTGTTGGTGACGACGGCACCTTCAAGTCGGTGCCCGAACTCGACGCTATCTACCGCGATGGCGCCGCGCTGAAGGAGGGCGACAATATCATCGCCTACTGCCGAATCGGCGAGCGTTCGAGCCACACCTGGTTCGTGCTCACCTACCTCCTCGGTTTCGAGGGAGTTCGAAACTACGACGGCTCCTGGACCGAATGGGGCTCCGCTGTGCGCGTACCGATCGTCCAAGGGTCTGAGCCCGGTGCCGTCCCGGCCGCTGCCGGGCGGCACCCGGCTTAGAATCGAGGAGTGGCTACCGAGGCGCTTCCGAGACCGCTCGAAGAAATCCGTGAGGAGTTTCTCGAACTGGAGACTCGCGAGCGGCTGCAGCTGCTGCTCGAGTTCTCGAACGAACTCCCCTCGCTGCCGCCCCAGTACACGGATCACCCCGATCTCCTGGAACGGGTGGTCGAGTGCCAGTCTCCGGTCTACATCTTCGTGGATGTCGACGCCGATAATGTCGTACACCTCCACGCCACCGCGCCCAAGGAGTCTCCGACGACACGTGGATTCGCATCGATCCTCGTGCAGGGGCTCGCTGGCCTGACGGTCGATGAAGTGCTCGCCGTTCCGGACGATTACCCCAAAACAATCGGCCTCACCGAGGCGGTAAGCCCGCTGCGGATCCGAGGAATGACGGGGATGCTCGCGCGCGCCAAGCGGCAGGTGCGCGAGAAGACAGCGTGATCCTCACCCGGGTCGTTCCGCAGCCGATAGAGAACCTCGAGCTGGATGACCCTGCAACCCGCGCACGACTGCTCGAGCTCTACGCGCCGCCGTCTCGCCGGTGGCTTCGGACCAACCTGGTGACATCGGTCTCTGGGAGTGTGTCGGGAGCTGACGGCACCTCGGCCACACTCACGAGCCGGGCGGACCGTCGGATTCTTGGCGTGATCCGCGAGTTGGCCGACGTGGTCGTCGTCGGGGCAGTTAGTGTCCGCGCCGAGGGATACCGCGCTCCCTCGCGCACTCGGCTGGCCATAGTGACGGCATCCGGTGACCTCCGGGGTCATGGCCTCGGCGGGGCAGACGTGTCACGTGTGGTGGTGGCATGCCCGGCATCCGCTGTCGAAACAGTTCGGGAATCGCTCGGTGACGTGACGACAGTCGACCTCGACGTCGCCGCCCCAATGCAGGCACTGGTGTCGGGACTGCGCGCCCTCAGCTGCCAATCGATCGTGTGCGAGGGCGGCCCGTCGCTGGTCGCGCAGCTGCTCGCTGCAAACCTGGTGGATGAAGTCTGCATGACAACGAGTCCCGTGCTGAACGGGGCGGGATTGCCGCCTTTCGGGCGCGCCGCGTTCGCGCCCATCGACCTTGATCTGGCTCAGCTCATCACGAGCGCGGACGGTTACCTGTTTGCACGATGGACTGTGACAGGCGTGCGAGCCAACTTGCAATAACGGTGTTCCATCGCGCTTCGTCGTAATTCCATAGCCTGGCGTGACGCGCAGTCACGAACCGCTCGAAGGTGACGATGTCTGGCCGTGCGTGTGCGAGTGCGATCGAGGCATCGGGTGGTACCAAGCCATCGTCGTCGCTGTGGAGAAGCAGGATGGGCACGTCAAGTTCACCCGAACGTGTCACGAGGTCCAGACGAGCCAGATCCACCGGGGCCGCCTGACCGGTGACGAACCTCGCCCACCGGGAGCCGAGGAGGTGCAGCACGCCCAACCGCAGTGGCTTCGGCAACCTGTTCGCAACCCCGTGGAAGTCCAGAGCGGTCCGCCAGTCGACGACCGGTGACTCAAGAACGACGCCGCGCACGGCAGCAGCCAGCGGTGACCTGGTCACCACCTGTAGCACTATCGCGCCACCCATTGACCAGCCCATCAGCACGATTTCCGTCGCACCGTGATCGATGGCAAAGCGCATCGCCGACTCGACGTCGACCCATTCAGTGTCTCCGAGTGCATACCGATGGTCCCGGGTGCGCGGAGCATCGCCGTCGTTGCGGTAAGTGACGAGCAGAGACGTGTAGCCGGCCTCATGGAAGACGGGGACGGATCGGATGGTCTCCCCGCGCTGCGCCGCGCGGCCGTGAACCCCGATCATCCAGAGACCGGACGGCTCGGCAGCGCGCACGAGCCACGCGGGCGCTGGGCCAAGCTCAGTCTGCACTTCGACGTCTTCCACGGGGAAGCCGAGGTCGCGGGGGTCAAGGAAATACCAGCCGCTAAAGCGACCCTGGCGTGCGCTGCTGATGTCGCCGAGATCGACTCCGAGCAGCTGTCGTGTCACGCTCCAGGAAGTGTGCGAGAGAATCTCGCCGACGCGTGCGTGACCGGAATCCCCGGCGAACCGCAAACTGTATCGGCCGGGCGTCATCGAATCGAGTGCCGGAGAGAGGGTGATGGCGTCTTCGGTGACGGCAAGCACGACTAAATCCTCTTGACGGCGCTTGGGCGGTGTTATGACCATACGCGCGAAGATGATCGTGACGGCAGCGGCCGTGATTGCCACCCCAATGGCGAGCGAGGCGACTGCGATGGCACTGCCCACCGCGACGCGAGCAGTCACTGATAACTCTTGCCGTGCCATGAAATCCTCCATTGGTGCGCGACCGCCGCGAACGGCGTGGCTGTGATCCCTAGCTGCTCTCAAAGCCTAATCTTCGTACGTGTCAGCGAATCCCGTGAATCCCCCGGATGCTTCCACGCTGCCTATCGCCTTCGAGGCGGCATTGCGCTCCGCCCGCGTGGCCAGCCTGCGCCCAGAACTTGCGGTCACTGAGATCCCCGCTCCCGGCACACTTGCGCCGCACTCATACGCCCTTGCCGCGGACGTCACCCCCGCGCGCCACGGCAAAGACTCGGAGCTCGCTACCGGCCGGTTCGTGCTGCTATACGACGCAAATTCGCCAGAGGCATGGGGCGGAGCGTTTCGCGTGATCTGCTACGCGCAGGCCCCTCTGGAAGTCGAGATGGGCGTCGACCCCTTCCTGATGGATGTTGCGTGGTCCTGGCTTGTCGATGCGCTCGAGACTCGCGGTGCCAGGTACACCAACGCTTCGGGCACCGCAACGCGCATCCTGTCCACCGGGTTCGGTGAACTCGAAGCACAGGGTGACGGAGCGCAGATTGAGCTGCGGGCATCATGGACGCCTACCGGCCACGACATCGCCGCTCATGTGGAAGGCTGGGGTGAACTGTTATGCATGCTCGCTGGCCTCCCGCCGACGATCGAAGGGGTAAGCATGTTGCATTCCCGCCGAGCTGGGCGTGATTAGCGCGGACGAGAATCCTGCCCCGCCGCCACCCGGGGCGGTGCAGGCCGAGCACGTCACGGTCGACGTGATCAGTGACCGCGCAGGTTACCTCGCGGCCGTCGCAGCGATTGGCGCCGGCACGGGTCCGATTGCGATCGATGCGGAGCGCGCCTCCGGCTATCGCTATTCGCAGCGCGCATACCTGATCCAGGTCTTCCGGCGCGAAGCCGGAACATTCCTGTTCGATCCGCCGGCAATCGGGGCATTCACGGAATTGAATGACGCGGTCGCAGGCGAAGAGTGGATCATCCATGCCGCCAGCCAGGATCTCACCTGCCTGCGCGAGGTGGGCCTGAAACCCTCACGGCTATTCGACACCGAACTTGCGGCGCGGTTGGCGGGCCTGCCCCGCGTGGGGCTGGGAGCCGTCGTCGAAGACCTTTTGGGCATCCACCTTGCTAAAGAGCACTCGGCCGCCGACTGGTCGACACGCCCATTGCCCCAGTCGTGGCTGGTCTATGCGGCACTCGACGTCGAATTGCTCGTCGACCTGCGCGATGCCCTCGCCGATCTCCTCGAGCGCGGCGGCAAGAGTGAGATCCTGAAGCAGGAGTTCACCTCTGTTTTGAGTCGTGATTTCGTCATCGTGCGCACCGAGCCGTGGCGACGCCTGAGCGGGGTTCACGCGATCCGCGGGGTTCGAAATCTCGCAGTGGCCCGCGAGTTATGGGAGACCCGGGATGCCTACGCCCGCGAGATCGACACGGCTCCGGGACGTCTCGTTCCCGACGCCGCCCTGGTGGCGGCAGCGCGTGTTCTTCCAGAAACGAAGCGGGAGCTCGCCTCGCTGAAGGAATTCACCGGACGCGCAAGTCGCTCACAGATCGACCGGTGGTGGAACGCGATCCAGGCTGGGATGGTTTCGACGGATCCGCCGGTTCTCCGCGTACCCGGCGAGACGGTGCCGCCCCCGCGAGTATGGGCCGACAAGAATCCTGAGGCCGACAAAAGGCTCAAGACCGCGCGGGCCGCCTTGACTGACGTGTCAACGGCCATGTCGATCCCGATGGAGAATCTGCTCACCCCCGAGCTGCTTCGTCGTCTCGCATGGGCACCGCCAGAACCGGTCACCGGGGAGACGATCGCCGGTGCACTCACGGCGGCGGGGGCCCGAGCTTGGCAGATTGACGCTACAGCACAGGTAATTGCGAAAGCCTTTGTAGAATCGTTACAACCTCCGGATGCGGCGCCCGAATCCACTTCGTAGGAAGAATCAAAGAATTCTGCGTCGAAAATGGGCGCGCCTAGGATCGAAAATCATTCTGCTTCCTGAGTGAGCAGCGACATCTGGAGGCATTGTGGCCAAGAAAGCCGAAGTCGTATTCATTGACGGAGTGCGCACCCCGTTCGGTCGCGCCGGCGAGAAAGGCATGTACTGGAACACGAGGGCCGATGATCTTGTCGTCAAGGCGATGATCGGGCTGATCGAGCGCAACCCGCAGATCCCCACGAATCGATATGACGACGTCGCAATCGCCGCGACGACCCAAACGGGTGATCAGGGCCTCACCCTCGGCCGCACCGCTGCCCTGCTCGCCGGACTACCGAAGTCTGTGCCGGGATACGCAATCGATCGCATGTGCGCCGGCGCGATGACCTCCGTCACAACCATCGCCGGTGCGATCGCATTCGGCGCGTATGACGTCGGGATCGCCGGCGGGGTCGAGCACATGGGGCGTCATCCGATGGGCTTCGGAGCAGATCCAAACCCGCGCTTCCTCTCCGAGAAGCTGGTGAGTGCTGAGGCGCTGAACATGGGCAATACCGCCGAGCGCATCCATGATCGCTTTCCGAAGCTCACGAAGGATCGTGCGGACCGCTTCGCAATGGCAAGCCAGCAGAAGGCATACGCGGCATACCAGAACGGTAAAATACAGCCCGACCTGACCCCGGTTGCCACGAGGAGTGATGCCGGCTGGGGGCTCGCGACCCGCGATGAGACCCTGCGGCCCGAGACCACGCTTGAGGGCCTCGCTGCGCTCAAGACTCCGTTCCGCCCCCACGGACGCGTCACTGCTGGCAATTCGTCGGGACTCAACGACGGCGCGGCAGCAAGCATTATCGCTAGTGCGGATGCCGCGAAAGAGTTTGGCCTGAAGCCGAAGATGCGCATGGTCAGTTTCGCCTTCGCGGGCGTCGAGCCCGAGATCATGGGCATCGGACCTGTGCCGTCCACAGAGAAGGCGCTTCACAAGGCCGGCCTCACGATCTCCGATATCGGACTCTTCGAACTCAACGAGGCCTTCGCTGTGCAGGTACTGTCACTTCTCGACCACTTCGGGATCGAGGATGACGACCCTCGTGTCAACCAATGGGGTGGTGCAATCGCCGTGGGTCATCCGCTCGCATCCTCGGGCGTGAGGCTGATGATCCAACTTGCGGCGCAGTTCGCGGAGCACCCCGAAGTGCGCTACGGACTCACCGCAATGTGCGTCGGTCTCGGCCAGGGCGGCAGCGTCATCTGGGAGAACCCGAACTACAACGGAAAGAAATAATGGCAACGACATCGACGGTGACCACTGCCGCACACTTCGAAAAGCTCGCCTCCCTCGACCCCGACGAGGTGATCACGACTTCATTTATTCGTGACATCCCGATCTCCGGGGGCAAAATTCTGGCTCTCCTCACCCTCGATAACGGCAAGGACCACACCAGACCGAATACGCTCGGCCCGAAGACCCTCATTGAGTTCGCGAGCGTCCTCGACGAGCAGAAGGAGCGAGCATCGCGAGGAGAGATCCACGCGTTAGCGGTCACCGGTAAGCCGTTCATTTTTGCCGCTGGTGCTGACCTCTCACGCGTGAGTGACCTGCCTGATCGCGAGACTGGGAAGCAAATGGCACAGCTCGGGCACTGGGCGCTCGGCAAACTCAGCGAGCTGGGCGTGCCATCGTTCACGTTTATCAACGGCCTGGCTCTCGGCGGCGGTGTCGAGATTCCACTGAACTCGACCTACCGCACGATCGACAGCTCCGTGCCGGCGCTCGCCCTTCCCGAGGTGTTCCTCGGCATCGTTCCAGGCTGGGGTGGTGCGTGGCTGCTGCCCAACCTCATCGGCATCGAGAATGCGCTTGAGGTGATCATCTCGAACCCGCTCAAGAACAACCGGATGCTCACCGGTCCGCAGGCATTTGAGCTCGGCATCGCGGATGCGATGTTCGCACCGGCTACTTTCCTCGAGCAGTCAATCGGCTGGGCCGATGCCGTGATCAACGGAAAGATCAAGGTCAAGCGCGCCAATGAGCCCGGCACACTGGAGCGCCTTGCGAAGTGGGACATCGCCATTGGAATTGCCCAGAAAACCCTCGAAAGCCGCATCGGCAAGGTCGCGAAGTCGCCCTATCGTGCGCTCGAACTCCTCAAAGCGGCCAAGAACACCGACAAAAAGATCGGTTTTCTCGCCGAGGACGAGGCGCTGGCCGACCTCATCTCGGGCGACCAGTTCCACGCATCCATTTATGCATTCAACCTTGTGCAGAAACGCGCTAAGCGTCCTGCCGGAGCTCCCGACAAGGCGCTCGCGCGCAAAGTCACAAAGGTAGGTGTCATCGGTGCCGGCCTCATGGCACGCCAGTTTGCCCTGCTTTTCGTGCGTCGCCTTCAGGTTCCCGTGGTTATCACCGACCTGGACCAGGGCCGGGTCGATGAGGGTGTCGCATACATTCATCGCGAGATTGGCGAACTGCTGTCGAAGGGACGCATTTCGCACGACGAGGCGAACCGACTCGAGGCGCTGGTCAGCGGTACAACCGAGAAAGCAGATTTCGCGGACTGCGATTGGGTAATCGAGGCAATCTTCGAAGAGCTCGCGGCCAAGCAGGATGTCTTCGCCGACGTCGAGAAATACATCTCCCCCGAGGCTATTCTCGCGACGAACACGTCTTCCCTCTCGGTCGAGCAGATT